>NZ_SLWM01000006.1:0-494085 GCF_004342085.1 Kribbella orskensis | reverse complement strand
GGGGTCGAGGCCTATTTTGGCCGGCACCCGGACGTTGAGATCTACCGCAGCCTGCCCGGCCTCGGAAAGACCCTCGGCGCCCGGGTCCTCGCAGACTTCGGCGACGCGCCCGGCCGCTACACCGACTCCAAAGCCCGCAAGAACTACGCCGGCACCTCACCCATCACCCGCCAATCCGGGAAACAGAAAACCGTGCACGCCCGGTTCATCCACAACAACCGGCTCGTCAACGCCCTCGACCTGCAAGCCAGCGCCGCCACCCTGCACGACCCCCACATCAAGACCTACTACAACCAACTCCGCGGCCGCGGCCTCGGCCACCACGCAGCGCTGCGCCAGATCGCCAACCGCTTCGTCGGCATCCTCCACGGCTGCCTCAAAACCCACTGAGCCGCCCCGGCGAGTCCGGAGGCTTCGTTTGGTGTCAACCGGCTTCGGCGACGCGGGTTCGGTGAGTGTAGTGAGTCTGCTCGGCCTGGATGGGTGTGAGGTCCTGGATCGACTCGTGGGGTCGGGCGGTGTTGAACCAGTGGACCCAGTCCAGAGTTGCTGCCTCGACGTCGTTTAGGCCCTTCCAGGGGCCGTAGGAGTGGATCAGTTCGGACTTGAACAGGCCCATGTGGGTCTCGGCCAGGGCATTGTCGTAGGCGTCGCCGACGGACCCGACCGATGCGTCGATGCCGGCGTCGGTGAGGCGTTGGGTGAAGGCAATCGAGGTGTATTGCTTAGGCGTCGGTGTGGTGCACCAGCCTGGTCAGGTCGGTGATGCCGTCTTTTCGGCGGGTCCACAACGCCATCTCGAGGGCGTCCAGGACCAGCGGGGTGGTCATCTCGGTGGCGGCCCTCCAGCCGACGATCCGGCGGGAGAACACGTCGATGATGAACGCGACGTAGACCATGCCGGTCCAGGTCGCTACGTAGGTGAAGTCGGCCACCCAGAGCCGGTTCGGTGCCGAGGCGACGAAGTTGCGGTCGACCAGGTCGGCCGGCCGGGCGGCTTTCTCGTCGGCGATGGTGGTCCGCGGCGTCGTGCCGCGGACCACGCCACTGATGCCCAGCTGGGCCATCAGCCGCTCCACGGTGCAGCGAGCGACATCGTGGCCCAGCCCGCGGAGATGGAGCCACATTTTGCGGGCTCCGAACAGTTCCACGAACCGCTTCTCGCGTGCCTGTTCGATCACCGCGGTCAGGTCAGTGTCGCGGAGTTCCTGCTTACTGGGTCGACGATTGAGGTTGTCGTAGAACGTCGACGGGGCGATCTTGCAGCCGTGCTCGGTGAGCACCCTGCAGATCGGCTCGACCCCGAACTGTCCCCTGTGATCGCTGATGAACACCACGATCACTGATGTGGGCGGTCGAGCTCCGCCGCGAAGAAAGTTGCTGCCGACTTCAAGATCTCGTTCGCCCGCCGCAGCTCGGCGTTCTCCCGCTTCAACGCCTTCAACGCCTCCGACTCCGAGGTAGTGACCCCGGGCCGCTGCCCAGCGTCGATCTCGGCACGACGGACCCACTTACGCAGCGTCTCGGCCGAGCCGATCCCCAGCTTCAACGCGATCGACTTGATCGCCTCGAACTCCGAACCGTAGTCGGCCTTGGACTCAGCGACCATCCGGACCGCACGTTCACGGATCTCGGGCGAATAAGACGACGGACGTGACATGGACTTCATCCTTCCAACGAATGAAGTCTCCAGACACTCCGGGGCGGCTCACCTGCCCACCACAACCCCCACACCGCCTGGGCCCACCGCACCCAAACCACCACCGCTTGACACCCCTAACACCAGGGATGTCTGTCACTCGGTACGCGTAGCCGCACTCGGACCAGCCATTGGCTGACGCTCCCGGCCGCGCAGTGTCAGCGATGGTTGTGGAGGGTGGGGACACCAAGACGGGACCTCGGACACGTAATTTCTTGTCTGCGGTCCCCACCTCTTGTTCAAGGTCCCCAGCTAGAGGCTGCAGTTCACCAGGACTGGTTCGTTGATGAGGGTGATGTTGAAGGCCTGGTGGACCTGGGTGCGGACGTGGGTGGCCAGGGCCAGGAGTTCCTTGGCGGTGGCGTCGCCGCGGTTGGTGAGGGCGAGGGTGTGCTTGGAGGAGACGGCAGCGTTGCCGATCGAATAGCCCTTGGCGACGCCGGCGTGCTCGATCAGCCAGGCCGCGCTGGTCTTCACGCGGCCGTCCGGCTGGGGCCACTGAGGAGCACCCGCCGGTACTTCGGCCGGCGTGTCGAGCAGGGGGTTCGTGAAGAAGGATCCGGCGCTCCAGGTGTCGTGGTCCGCCTCGTCCAGCACCATGCCCTTGCTGCGGCGCAACCCGAGCACGGCTTCCCGTACCTCGGTCATCGGCGCTCGCGAGCCCGGCTCGACGCCGAGCACCCGGGCCAGTTCGGCGTACCCGATCGGCGCGGACAGGTCCCCGAGCGGAAGCTGGAAGGCGACCTCCAGTACGGCGTACCGCGCGGGGTCGGCCTTGAACCGCGAGTTCCGGTAGGTAAATCCGCAGTCGGCGGCGAAGATCGTCCGGACGGCGTTGTCGACCCGGTCCCAGACCCGCACGGAGGCGATCGTCTCCGCCACCTCGTGCCCATAGGCGCCCACGTTCTGCACCGGCGTCGACCCGGCCAGCCCGGGGATCCCGGACATCGACTCCAGGCCGACCCATTCCTCGGCGATCGCGCGCTGCACTACGGCGTCCCAGTCCTCACCGGCGGCGACGTGGATCATCGCGCCGGAGCACGCGTCCGCGTCGACCCGGATCCCGCGGGTCGCGATCTTGATCGCCGTGCCGCGGAAACCTTCGTCGCCGATCACCACGTTGCTCCCGCCGGACAGCAGCAGCACCGGCTGGGCCGCCGCATCCGCTTCGCGGATCGCGTCGATCAGGTCCGGCTCCGTGGTCACCTCGACCAGCCGGTCCGCGGGGCCGCCGATCCGGAGAGTGGTGAAGTCCGCCAGCCGGACGTCGGAGGAGACGGTGGCGGTGTCGCCGGCCGGCGCGGCGGGGGGCTGCGGAGTACTCACGAGACGCGCACGACCGCCCTGGCCCGGCCGAGGACCTTCTCCTCGCCGGCGAGCGCGGTGATGTCGATCTCCGCGGTGCCGTCGGCGACCTTGTCCACCTTGGCCGAGAAGGTGACCGTCGCGCCCTTGTCGTCGTCCGGAACGACCACCGGCTTGGTGAACCGTACGCCGTACTCGAGCAGGTCGGCGGGATCGTCCAGCCAGTCCGTCACCACCCGGGCCGCGGACGCCATCGTGAGCATGCCGTGCGCGATCACGCCGGGCAGCCCGAGGGACGCGGCCATCCGGTCGTTCCAGTGGATCGGGTTGAAGTCGCCGCTGGCCCCGGCGTACCGGACCAGGTCCTCGCGGCGCAGGGTGACGGTCAGCGGCGGCAGCTCGGTGCCGACCTCGACGCTGCTCATGACTCCGCCCGGTTGTGCGAGATGGTCGACGTGGAGGTGGCGATCGGGTCGCCGTCGACGGTGGTCAGCGCGGTCTCGTACATGATCACCTCGACGTCACCGGCCTTGCGCACGGTGGTGATGGTGGCGGTCGCGGCGATGTCGTCGCCGGCCTTGATCGGGCGGGTGTAGCTGAACTTCTGCGCACCGTGCACGATCCGGTCCAGCCGCAGCCCGAGCTCGTCGTCGGCGAGCAACTCCAACAGCGCCGGGTTGGCGACCATGAAAGCGAAGGTGGGCGGCGCGATCGCGTCATCACCCCGGTACGCCGGGTTGGGGTCCCCGATCGCGTCGGCGAACTCCCGGATCTTCTCCCGGCCGACCTGGTAGGACTCGGCGGCCGCATAGCTCCGGCCGACCATCGTGGCGTCGATCGTCATATCCAGTAACCCTACTGGCAGACTATGACGGCTAGTGCCGCCACCCACTCGCTGATCACCTGGGGGATCACAGGAAGGTGGATGTGTGACGGCCAGACCCTGTACCACGTGGTGTTGGCTGAGCACCTTCTCTGGGCGAGGTCACTGAGGCCGCCGGAAAGCTCGTCTAGCTCCGCAACACCTGCTGCCTCTACTACACGAGCGACAAGGGCTGCGGCACGGTCTGCGGCTCCTGCTGCCTGACCTCGCGAGCCGACCGCCTCACCGCCTACGAAGGCGGCAAACCCATCCTCACCGTCTGAAAGAGGCTGTTTTCAGGCGCAGCGAAAGGGCCGCTTCGGGTTTCGAAGCGGCCCTCCCGGAAGACTGCTGAGGTCAGCGGGTCTCGCGGTGGTCGGTGTGGTCGTTGCAACGGGCGCAGTACTTCTTCAGCTCAAGACGATCCGGGTCGTTACGCCGGTTCTTCTTGGTGATGTAGTTGCGCTCCTTGCACACCGTGCACGCCAGCGTGATCTTCGGGCGGACGTCGCTTGCCTTGGCCACTGGTGCCTCTTCTTGTCAGGAGTGCGCAACTTGGGTGATCGCACTCTCGAAATTACTACGTCGGTCGGTAGCGGGGGCGGGAGTCGAACCCGCGACACCACGATTATGAGCCGTGTGCTCTAACCACCTGAGCTACCCCGCCAGAGAGTCCGTCACCCCACCCGGCGGACCGGGTGGTGCAGCGTTTCTCAGAGCCCCTTTACGGAATCGAACCGTAGACCTTCTCCTTACCATGGAGACGCTCTGCCGACTGAGCTAAAGGGGCGGGCCGAGGAGAGAGATTACACGGTCTGCTGCCCTGATGTGAAATCGAGAGCGGCACCCCTGGCAAGGTCCCTCAACCAACCCGAGAAGCATACCGGTTCCCAGGAGTGCTTCCGACCAATTTCCGGACCAGATCGGCACCCCTTCTCACTCCAGCGCGGCGTCGTCCGCGGTGAAGTCGTCCGAGGCATCCGCCGGCGGATTCGCGAGGTGCCACCGCACCGATTCCAGCAGGCCGGCGGCCGGATCCACCGGCTCCCAGCCGAGCACGGTCCGCGCCTTGCCCGGATCCATCAGCAGATGCTGACTCAGTACTCCGGTCAGCTCGAGATCGGCCGGCAGCCTCTCGTCGGAGACCCGGACGAGCTCCACGTCCGGCGCATCCGCCGCCGCCAGGATCTGCTCGGCGAACAGCCGGTACGGCGCGGTGGCCCGCTCGACCACGTTGAACGCCTCACCCCGGTGATCCCCCGCCAGGGCGAGGGAGACGGCCGCCGCCACGTCCCCGACGTACACGCGGCTGAAGAGGAACTGCCCGGAGCCCACCGGGATCCGCTTCCGCCCGGCGCGCACCCGTCGCAGTACGAACTCGAACCGGCGCTGATAGTCATGCTCCCCGTAGACCGCCCCGAGCCGGAGCACGGTCGCCCCGCGGGGCAGATACCGCTCCTCCATCTCGAGGTTCTCGCACTCCGGTCCGTCCACGAACCGTCGCTCGCGCAGTGGCGAGTCCTCCGTCAACGGCAGGGCGTCGCTCGTCCAGCCGGCATGTAGAGCGTCATAGGCCCGGTAGACGTCCCCGCTGGAGATCGCCACCAACTTCACCTCCGGCCCGAACGCGTCGAGCGCCGCCTCAGCCGCGCGGGCGTTCATCCCGGATACGTCGACAGCAGCCTCCGCCTGGAAGCCGGCGACTGCCTCGCGCAGGGCAGGGCCGTCATGCCGATCCACGTGCGCGTGCCGCACGTCAGGAAGATCAGGCGGTTCATGCTCGCCCCGATGAACCACCAGAAGCTCGTGGCTCTCCTCCGCCAGCCGCGAGGTGATGGCCCTGCCAATGAACTGGGTCCCGCCCAGGATCGCGATCCGCATGACCCCGTCCTACGGGAGCGCGCGGTATCGCTCAAGACCCGTCTGCGCTAGGCAGAAGCCCACACCCGGCTCGGGTAGGCGGCCCGGAGTACCGGGAGTACTTCTGTGACGAAGGTCTCGACGCTGGCCCGGTTCTCCTCGTCCGGCAGCCCCGCGACCTCCAGGGCGACGCCGGACAGCTCATGCCCGAAGGCCTCCTGGTAGCGGCCGAACTTGTCGATCACCTGCTCCGGCGACCCGACCAGGACCGAACCCTGCTCCAGGAACTCCTCGAGCGTCTTGAACGGCAACTGGTTGTGCCGAGCGCCCGGCGAGTCCATGAAGGCGTCGAAGATCGGCCGATAGCCCTCCACCGCGTCCTGCGAGCTCTTCTTCAGGTAGAGCCCGTTGAACCGGCCCCAACGACCGCATCCACCGGATCCCGCCCGTACGCCGCCCAGCGCTCCCGGTAGTGCCGGATCAGCCCCGCGTACTTCTCCATCGGGTGGAAGCCGTTCGCCGAGAACAGCGGCTCACCCCACTTGGCAGCCAGCTCCGTGGACTCGGTGGACGAGGCAGAACCGTGCCAGATCGGGATTCCCGGCTGCTGGAAGGGCCGCGGCTGGGTCGTCGCGTCCACGAGGTCCGGACGGTAGCTGCCCGACCAGGTCACGCCGGTCTCCAGCAGTGGCCGCCGGAGAAGCTCGTACTTCTCCCGGTTCCGGTCCCACTGCCCGTCGAGGTCGTAGCCGAACAGGGCGTTCTGGTCCGGGTCGTTCCCCTTGCCGATGATGATCTCCAGCCGCCCGCCCGACAGTTGGTCCAACGTCGCGTAGTCCTCGGCCACTCGCACCGGGTCCAGCAGCGACAGCACGGTGACAGTGGTGAGCAGCCGGATGCGGGTGGTAGCCGCCGCGATGTAAGCCAGCACCACCGGCGGCGACGAGGAGATGAACCTTTGCGCATGCCGCTCCCCGACCCCGTACCCGTCGAAGCCGAGCTCCTCCGCCCACTGCGCCTGCCGGACCACGTGCTGGAACCGCTCGTACGTCGTCAGCTGCCGGCCGCTGATCGGGTCCGGAGAGTTGTCGATCAGCGTGTACGTACAGAACTTCACCGGGGTGCCTTCTCCCCGGCAGTCACGGCCAGCCCGAGCCGGTTGCCCACCACCGGCGCCGGGCAGGTCCCGTAGTCCGTGAAGGCGAACGGCAGGTTGATGGCCCGGTTGAAGTCCACCGCGACCGTCCAGCCGTCCAGCGGTTCAGTTGTCACCGTCCGCCAGGGAGCCGTCTCCACCCCGTTCGTCTCGTCGTAGAAGGACAGTGACAGCCGCCCGCCACCTGCAGCAGTCGCCACCAGCTCGTACGCCGAGTCGCCGAGCGCGAGGTGGACCGTACCGACGGCAGTCACGTGCTGCCGCAAGTCAGCCCGGGCTGTACTCACCTCGACCCGCTGCGGCTCCTCATACCGCGTGTAGTGGCCCGTGACCTTCCAAGCCGGGTCCACGTCGAAGGTGGGCACACCGCTGAAGCCGACCCGGGTGGCTACGCGCGGGTCACGCTGCCGGATCGCGTAGCGGCCCGCCCCGCAGTACCAGCTCCACCAGCTTGTCGCCGTGCAGCAGCCAACTGAGTGATCCCGCCTCCGGCACGCTCGCGGACGTCGTACCGGTCAGAGGCTCGCCGTTGAGCGTCAGCCCGGAGGCGGATCTCACGTGCGCCAGCCCGTCCTGAGCCCACCAATTGCCGGGCAGTCCTGGGATCTCCGCAGGCTCAACCGGCAGCCAGTTGAAGGCGACCACGGTCAGCCAGCGGTAGTCGGTGTCGAGGTCTGCCTCGCGCTGGGCGTGCCAGGTCTGCCAGTCCAGTTCCCGCTCAGTGATGGCGGTCATGAGGCCAGCTCCTCTCGCTTGGCGTTCTCCCGGCGCGCGACCTCCGCGCGCACTAGCGGGATGACGTAGCGGCCGAAGTCGATCGCGTCGTCGTAGATGTCGTAGCCACGGGCGGAGAAGATCCGGACCCCTAGGTCGTAGTAGTCGAGCAACGCGGCGGCCACCGTCTCCGGCGTACCGACGAGCGCGGTGGAGTTGCCGCCTCCCCCGGTCAGGCCGGTCGGCGCGGTCCACAGCGCACGGTCGTGCCGCTCACCGGCCTCGACGGCGGCGAGCAGCCGACGCGAGCCGGCGTTCTCGGGTGTCTTCTTCGGATCCCGGAAGCGGCCCTTCACCGGTGCGCTCTGCGCGGCCTTGATCCGGCCGAGGATGCTCTCCGCCTTCTCCCAGGCGAGCTCCTCGGTCGGCGCCAGGATCGGCCGGAACGCGATCTGGATGACCGGCCGATCCTGGCGGCCGGCCTTGGCAGCCTCCGCGTCGATCGTGGCCAGCTGCTCCTTCGTACCGGCGAGCGGCTCGCCCCACAGCGCGAAGATGTCCGCCTCGGCCGCACCGACCGCATAGGCCGCCGCGGACGACCCACCGAAGGAGATCCGCGGCCGCGGCTGCTGCAATGGCTTGATGTCGGCCACGAACTGCTCGAACCGGTAGTGCTCACCGTTGAAGTCGAACCGCTCGTCCGACGTCCACGCCTGCTTCAGGATCTGGATGAACTCCCGCGTCCGCCCGTACCGGTCGTCCTTGGCGAGGAAGTCCCCCTCGGCCGCCTGGTCGGCCGTCGATCCACCCGTGATGACGTGTACTTCGAACCGCCCGCCGCTGAGGTGGTCCAGCGTCGCGAAGGTCTTCGCGGTCAGGGTGGGATACGCGACGTTCGGCCGGTGCGCGACGACCAGGTTGATCCGGTCGGTCTTGCCGGCCACATAGGCGGCGACCTGGGCGGGATCGGGTGATCCCGAGTGGTAGGCGAAGAGGATCCGGTCCCACCCGTTGTCCTCGTGCGCCCTGGCCAACTTGGTCGTGTACTCCAGATCCAGAGGTCCGCCGGGGCGCGGCGTGACCTCACTGGCCGGATTCGTTCCGGCGATCCCTAGGAACTCAACTGGCATGACGTCGACCTTCTTTCTGCGAGTGAACGGCCAGCAACTGCAGGAGGCGGCGGGCCACCGCGTCGTTCTGGCGGAAGCCCGGACCGTTGAAGTACGGCCGGGAGAACCCCGACGAGCCGGCCGAGCCGGACACCGACGGACCCAGCAGGAACAGCGACTGATGCACCGTGCCGTCGGCCTTGATAGCCCGGCAGTCCGCATCCGCCTTCAGCTGGCCACCGCCGAGGCTGCTGCCGTCCGCCGCGACCAGGTGGTCCGCGGCCAGCAGGCCCGACGCGAGCAACCCGCGCACCAGCGGATCGCTGGCGGCCAGCACATCCGGGCGCGGCAACCTGGCCTCGACGAACGCGCGCGCCTCGATCGCGCCGGGCACCGCGGGACTGGAGGCAACGAACCGATCCTTGCCCAGCGCAACAGTCAGGTCGGGTCCGGCGAACTGTACGATCCCGGCCCGGTGCAGCGCGAGCAGCTCCTCCAGCCGGCGCGGCGGCGGTCCGCTCGCCACGAACGAGAAGAACCCGTGCCACTCCGTCTCGACGTGCCGGACCCGGTCCTCGTCGGACAGCCGCCCGGCCGTGATCGCCACCGACAGCACGCTGTAGACACTCAGCAAGGCGTTGAACACCGCCAGATCAGCCGAGTACTCCGGGTCCGCGCGGCGCAGCAGGTCTGTCTCGATCAACCCGACCAACACCTTCTCCAGCGCCGCCGAGTCATCGAAGAACCGGTCGGCAAGCGGGCGGTCCACCTCAGCCAGAACGAACCGGTCCGCCGGCGACGGCACCGCCTCGTTCACCGCGGCGACGAACTCAGGCGCCGTCGGCAACGTCCGATCGAGCACCTCGGCGAACTGTTGCCACGTCCACCTGGTCCGTTCCGGATGGGCCTGGAACAGCTGCTGGTAGTGGGCGAATGTCAACTCCTTGTCGATCAACGGCCGCACCCGCGACTGGAAGTCGAGCACCCCGTCGCCGAGCTCGTCCAGCGCGGCCACGGTCAGGTAGCGGGTGGGAACAGGAGTGGTTCCGGCGACGGTGTACCCGAGCTTGGCGTGGTACGGAACGCCTCGGCGCGACCCGACGTACAGGACTGGTTCCTGGCCGGACGGGTGGTAGGTGAGGATGCCGTCGCATTCGTCGTACCAGCCGCCGCGGGCCTCGGTGAGCAGCACCATCAGGTCGATGAACGCCTGGCCGAACCCGCGGACGATCACCGGTTCCTTCGGCTGCAGCCCGCTCAGGTCGACGTCGGCCGTGTAGCCGGGTCCGATGTAGGTGAGCCCCGCCCCGGCCGATGCCTCCGCCCACGCCGCCTGCTCGATGGTCGGCTCGCGATCGAGGTAGCCGAGGGCGAGCACCACCAGGTCGGCCTGGATCTGCTCGCCCGACTCGAGGACGACGAGGTTGGTGGAGCTGACGTCGACAGCTCGCTCCAGGTGAGTGGTCACAGTGGCGGGCAGCGAGCGGACCACCCGCTCCCAGACCCAGGAGAGGTACTCGGCCTGCAGCAGGCGAGGCGGGAAGTCCATCGGTCCGGCAGTTTCCAGCCCGGCCTCTTCCAGCCGGATGGCCCCCGCCCCGTTGGCCCAGGTGGCGAGGTCCGGACCGGGCACGATCGGGCCGTCGCACTCGACCGACTCGTCGGTGAAGATCGTGACGTCGGACGCCATCGAGTTCATCCAGAGCAGCCGCGACTGGTTCCGGCGCCAGATCCGGCCACCGCCGGCCGGATAGGGATCCACCACGTGGATGTGCACCTCGCGGTCGCCCAGGAGCTCGGGCGCACTCGCGGCGAACCGTTCGAGCAGCCCGACCGTGCGCGGTCCCCCGCCGACGAAGACCACCGTGGCAGGCGCTACCACCTCGTCGCTATCGGCAACCAGGTGGAGGCGCCCCGGAGGACCGGCGGTTGTCATGTCGTCAGGCCCAGGTGGTGGCGGAGCGTCGTACCGGTGTACTCCGAACGGAAGGAGCCGCGGTCGCGGAGCAGCGGGACGACGCGGTCGACGAAGTCGTCCAGGCCGCCGGGAGTCAGGTGTGGGACCAGGACGAAGCCGTCGGCGGCGTCCTCCTGGACGTGGCGGTCCATCGCGGCCGCGATCGTCGAGGGCGAACCGATGAAGGTCTGCCGGTTCTGCTGGTTGATCACCGTCTCGCGCAAGGACCAGCCGTGCGCCTCCGCCTGCGCCCGCCACTCCGCGACGATCGGCCCGGGATCGTTGTAGCCGACCCGGCCCTTCGTGACGCCGGAGCCGACCACCGGATCCTCTGCGGGCAACGGACCGTCCGGATCGTAGGACGACAGGTCCCGGCCCCAGAGCAGTTCGGCCAGCACGATCGCCGTGGGTCCGGAGACCTGCTGCTCGCGGATATGGCGCGCCTTGTCTGCCGCTTCCGCATCGGTGTCGGCGACCACGACCGTGACGGCCGGCATGATCTTCAGCGAGTCCTCGGACCTGCCGTACCGTGGCAGCCGCGACTTCACGTCCTTGTAGAAGGTCTGCCCCGCCTCGAAGGCACCGTGCCGGCTGAAGATGACGTCCGCACTGCCCGCGGCGAAGTCCCTGCCCTGGTCGCTGTCACCGGCCTGGATCACCACCGGATGACCCTGCGGCGAACGCGGCAGGCCGAAGCGGCCGTGGATGGAGAAGTGCGCGCCTTCGTCCGTGAAGACCCCAGCGCCTTCACGAGCGAAGACGCCCACCGCCTGAGCCAGGACCAGGTCGTCCTCGCTCCAGGAGTCCCACAGCTTCCGTACCAGCCGGAGCGACTCCTCCGCCCGGACGTAGCGGTCGGCCTTGTCGAGATAACCGCCCCGGCGGAAGTTCTCACCGGTGAACGCGTCCCACGAGGTGACCACGTTCCAAGCCGCGCGGCCGCCGCTGAGGTGATCCAGGGTGGCCAGCCGCTTGGCCAGTTCGTACGGCTCGTTGAAGGTCGAGTTGACCGTCGCCGCGAGACCGAGGTGCGTGGTGACCGCGGCCAGCGCGCTGAGAACCGTCAGCGACTCGGGCCGCCCGACCACGTCGAGATCGTGGATCCGACCCTTCACCTCCCGCAGTCGCAGCCCCTCGGCCAGGAAGAAGAAGTCGAACGTGCCGCGCTCCGCCGTCTCCGCCAGATGCTTGAACGAGGCGAAGTCGATCTGCGAGCCCGACTCCGGGTCGGACCACACGGTGGTGTTGTTGACGCCCGGGAAGTGCGCGGCCAGGTGGATCCGCTTGTGCGTCATGCCTTGCTCCCCACGGCACAGCGATTGGTAGGCCGCTGCAGCCCGAGCCGGTTCCGCAGGGTCGTCGGGCGACTCGTCGCCGGCCCGATCAACTTCCGCTCGCGCAACAACGGCAGCAGCCGCTCGGCGATCACCGGTACGTCGAGCTCGAGCGACGCCGGGCGGAGGTGGATCCCGTCGACACCTTGTGCCGCCCACTCCCCGATCAGGTCCGCGAGCCGCTGCACCCCGCCGATGTGGTCGACCTCCTCAGCCCCATCAGCCCGCCGTACTGCGGACGCGGTGTCCTCGTCGAGCAGGACGCTGACGGAGAGGAGGACCTTTGGCGTGGTGGACGCGGCCTCCCGCACGGCGGCCAGTTGCTCCGCTAGCTCCGCGCTGCCCGGGAGCAGCACCACGTCGGCGTCGGCGGCAGCCTGCAAGGCCTCCGGCGAGCTGACCCGAACGACCGTGAGCGGGTGCCCCTGCGGCGGCCGCGGCACGATCGACGGGCCCTTGATGCTGAACGAAGGGCTCTCGTAGTCGACGTAGTGGATCCGGTCGCGATCGACGAACCGTCCGGTCGCCGCGTCGCGGATGATCGCGTCGTCCTCCCACGAGTCCCAGAGCCGCCGGCTGACGTCGACGACGTACCGGGCCTCTCGCCAGGTCTCGGCGGCCGCAGCGGGCGCACGGCGGCCGATCACCGCGGCGGCCTCCTCGGAGGACGACACCTCGGCCAGCCACCCGGCCCGACCGGAGGAGACGTAGTCGAGCGTCGCAACCGACGCCTGGACGTGGAACGGCTCGGTGTGCGTGACAGTGAGCGTCGGCACCAGTCCGATCCGGTCGGTCGCGGGTGCGATGCGGGCGGCGAGACCGAGTGCGTCCAGCCGGGCACTCACCCGCTCCGGCTCGTCGACCGGTGCCTCCAACGTGTCCACGAAGGTCGCGAAGTCGACGCCCGCCGCCTCGGCGCGTTGCACGGCTCGGAGTGCGAGTTCGCCGGTGAGGATTGCTGCCGGGTCGACCTCAGCACCCCGCCACGCGGCCGGATGACCGCCGGCGCCGTCGATGTCGATCGCCGTGATCAAGCGGCGGCTCATGACGCCACCTGCCAGCTGAGCGTGAGGTCCTTGGTGAACGGCAGCGGCCCGATCGACTCCGGGTCGGCCTCGACGTCGAACTGCGGTTGGAACCCGACGGCGAGATAGAGCGCGGCCGCTTCCGGTTGACGGGGACCGGTGGTCAGGTAGAGCTTGCGGTACCCGAGGTCGGCCGCCGCGGCTTCCAGTTCCTCCAGCACCCGGCGACCGAGTCCCTTGCGCCGATAAAGGTGTGAGGTCCACATCCGCTTCACCTCCGCGGTCTGGTCGTCGTACCGGCGGATCGCGCCGCCGGCCACGGTCTCGTCGCCGTGGCGCAGCAGCACGAAGGCGCCGCCGCGCTCGGTGTGGAAGTCCGAGGCGGGGACCTCGGTGAGCTGGGTGTTCTCGTTGGTGCGTCCGTAGCGGGTGCTGTACTCGACCACCAGGTCGGCGAGCAGCGGCGCCGCCTCCGGGTCCTCGGGTCTCGCCCGCACGATCTCGAGTGCGGCCGTCTGGAGCGGCACGTTCTGCACCGGCTTGCCGCCTTCCACTGTGGACAGGAACGCCTCGGTCACCTCATACAGCGGCACCGACGCGGCCGGGTCCAGCAGCAGCCCACCCCCGTCGTACAGGCGGATGTGCGACGACAGGACGAACCAGCCCTGGCCGATCGAGTCGGCGCCGAGACTCGTGAGCACCGGCCGCAGCGCGTAGTCGATCACCAGCACGTGCGCCGGCGTACCGCCCGTTGCCAGCGGCAACACCGTCTTGCCCCGCAGCGCGTACTGCGGGAGCAGGTCGAGGAACACCTTCAGCAGGCCGGCATACGCCGCCTTGTAGACCGGGGTGGTCACGACGACGGCGTCGGCCTCGGCGAGCAGCTCCACTACGGCCGCGATCGCCGGGTCGTCCGCCCGGCTGCGCAGCAGCGGCTCCGCGGGGAGGTCGCGCAGCACGATCGGCGTGACCCGGTGGCCGTGGCTGAGCAGACGTTTCGTCACGTAGGAGAGCACCGCGTCCGTGCGGGAGATGTCCGACGGACTGCTGGAGATGGTCACAATGGTTGCCATAAGCCCCTTGCTCCTCTCACTTCTGCTTGTCTTTGGGCAGCCCCGGCGGGTTCACCAGGGACTTCGGCACGGCCTCGGCCTGCAGGTGCCACTTGTCGAGGACCCTGGCGTAGCTGCCGTCGGCGATCGCCGCGTTCAGGGCGGCCGCCAGTGGCTCGGCCAGGCCGTTGCCCTTCTTGGTGGTGACACCGACGAGTCCCTGGACCGGGTAGCTCGACGAGACGGTGCCGACGATCTCGGTCTTGCCCGCGGTCGCCACGTGGTACGTCGCGGTCGGGTTCGGGCCGAGGTACAGGTCGATCCGGCCGGACTCCAGCGCGAGGTAGTAGTCGGTGGCCGACTGGTAGTACTTCGGTGTCGCGGCGGCGCGGCCGGCGGCCAGGTTCTGCTTGTTCCAGTCGAGCAGGATCGCCTCCTGCAAGGTCCCGGAGCTGACCGCCACGGTCTTACCCGCGATGTCCGCTGGGCCGTTGACCTTCAGCCCTGATCCCTTCTTCGCCTCCCACGCGTGCAGGCCGAGCCGGTAGGTGGCGAAGTCGTACTTCTCCTTGCGCAACTCGGAGACGCCGATGTTGGAGATGCCGACCTGGTACTTGCCGGAGTCCAGTCCGAGGAAGAGGTTCTCCCAGCTGGTGGTCTGGACCTCCACCTGCAGGCCGAGCACGCTCGCGACCAGGTAGGCGATGTCGACCTCGACGCCGATCGGGGTCTTGTTGTCGTCCGCGGTGAACGCCAGTGGCGGCTGCCCACCACCGGCCGAACCGCTGCCGACCACGAGCTTCCCGTTCGCCCGTACTGCGGCCGGCAGTTCCGCGACGAGGCTGTCCACCTTGGCGGAGGTGATGTGCTGCTGCCCGGCCGAGGTGTCGAACGAGACGGCCGAGGCGTCGCCGCCCTTCGGCGCTTCCGCGACCGGATCGGCACAACCAGCCACGAGCAGCCCTACGGCGACGCCGAGAACGGCGAGTGCATTCCTGGATCTCATGAGTTCTCCTCAGCTCGTCAACGGGAGGCCGGGTGGGTTGAGCTCGGACTTCTCGACCGCTTCGGTGGACACGTTCCAGCGATCGAGCACCTTGGCGTAGCTGCCGTCGGCGATGACCGCGTTCAGCGCTGCCTGGTAGGCCTGCACGAGGCCGTTGTCCTTCTTGGTGGTCGCGGCGATCAGGCCCTGCAGCGTCGGCCCGGCGCCGGAGAACTTCCCGATCGTCTCGGTCTGCCCGCCGGTCCGGACGTGGTACGCGATCGACGGGTTCGGGCCGAGGTAGGCGTCGATCCGGCCGGAGCTCAGTGCCAGGTAGGTGTCGGGCTGACTCTGGAAGTACTTGATCGTTGCCGCGGGCAACCCGGCCTTGACGTTGGCCTCGTTCCAGTCGACCAGGATCTTCTCCTGGTTGGTGCCCGAGCCGACCGCGATCGTCTTGCCCGCGACGTCCTTGCCCTCGGCGATCTTCCAGGTCGAGCCCTTCTTCGCCTCGAACGCGATGTCGTCCTTGCGGTAGGTGGCGAAGTCGTACTTCTGCTTGCGCTTCTCGGTCACGGTGATGTTGGAGAACCCCGCGTCGTACTTGGCCGAGTCCAGACCGATGAACAGGTTCTCCCAGCTGGTCACCTGGATCTCCGGCCTCAGCCCGAGCGCCTCGGAGACGAGGTACGCGAGGTCGACCTCGAGGCCGATCGGGGTCTTGTTGTCGTCGGCGATGAAGCCGAGCGGCGGGTTGCCGCTGCCGAAGCCGGCTCCGACGATCAGCGTGCCGCGCTCGCGGATCTTCGCCGGCAGTAGCGCGGCCGCCGCGTCGTTCTTGGTGGTGGTCACTCTGTTCTGTTCTGCTGAGGTGTTCACGCCCAACTGGGCGCTGGTGTTCTCGGTGTCGGCCGGGTCCGCACCGCACCCCGCAAGAAGCAGGGGCGCCAGAGCGAAGGCGATCAGGAGTCTTCTCATCACAGGACCTTGGAGATGAAGGCGCGGGTGCGCTCGTGGGTGGGGTGGTCGAGCACCGCCGCCGGCGGGCCTGCTTCGACGATCCGGCCGCCGTCCATGAACACCACGGTGTCGGCGATCTCCCGGGCGAAGCCGATCTCGTGGGTGACGACGACCATGGTCGAGCCCTCGCGGGCGAGTTCCTTGATCACGTCCAGCACCTCGCCGACGAGTTCCGGGTCGAGCGCGCTGGTCGGCTCGTCGAACAGCAGCACCTTCGGCCGCAGTGCGAGGGCCCTGGCGATGGCGACGCGTTGCTGCTGACCGCCCGACAGTTGCCGGGGATAGACGTCGGCCTTGTCGTCGACACCGACGCGCTCCAGCAACTCCCGGGCGACCGGCTCGACCTCGCTGCGCTTGCGGCGTTGGGCGGACACCGGCGCCTCGACGACGTTCTGGAGTGCCGTCAGATGGCCGAACAGGTTGAAGTTCTGGAAGACGAAGCCGACCTGGGACCGCTGGCGCAGGATCTCCCGCTCGCGCAGTTCGTAGAGCTTGTCGCCGCGCCGCCGGTAGCCGATCAGCTCGCCGTCGATCCGGACCAGCCCGCGATCCACCTTCTCCAGATGGTTGATCGACCGCAGCAGCGTCGACTTGCCCGAGCCGGACGGCCCGAGGATCACCGTCACCGTGCCGGCCCGGACTTCCAGGTCCACTCCCTTGAGGACCTCCAGCGTGCCGAAGGACTTGTGCACACCCCGAAGGTCGAGCATCACCGCGCTCATGTGGCTGCTCCGGACCCGGCCGCCGCTCTGGCCTGCAACCCGCGCCAACTCCGGCGTACGCGCTGGATCGGGGTCGGAGGCAGCTCGCGGCTGGTACCGCGGGCGAAGTACCGCTCCAGATAGAACTGGGCGATCGACAGGAGGGTGGTCAGCACGATGTACCAGACCGTGGCCACCATCAGCAGCGGTACGACGCGGCTGTTGCGGCCGTAGATCACCTGGACCTGGTAGAAGAGCTCCGGGATCGCCATCACCGAGACGATCGAGGTGCCCTTGAACAGGCTGATCACCTCGTTCGCGCCGTTCGGCAGGATCGACCGCATCGCCTGCGGCAGCACGATCCTGAAGAACTGCCGCAGGCGCGGGATCCCCAGCGCGGCGGCGGCTTCGAGCTGCCCCTGGTCGACGGAGATGATGCCGCCGCGGATGATCTCCGCGGCGTACGCGGCCTGGTGCAGGGCCAACCCCAGTACTGCGGCGCCGAGCGGGCCGAACAGGTTGTTCGTGCTGAAGTGCACGAACTCCGGACCGAACGGGATGCCCAGGCTCAGCTCCTGGTACAGGTAGGCGAGATTGAACCAGAACAGCAGCTGCACGATCAACGGGATCGAGCGGAAGGCCCAGATGTAGCCCCAGGCAACCACTTGCAGGAACGGGCTGCTCGACAACCGCATCGACGCGATCACGCCGCCGAGGACGAAGCCCAGCACCGTTCCGTACAGGGTCAACTGCAGCGTGACACCGAGCGCGGAGAAGATCGTCCGGGTGGTGAAGTACTGGAAGAACGTCGGCCAGTCCCAGCCGGGGTTGGTGACCAGGCCATGCGCGAACATCGCCAGCAGCACGAGAACGACGGCGACGCCGACCCAGCGCCAGGGGTGACGGTGACCGACTACCGGAAGATCCGCGTCGGACAGTCCGGTAGTAGGGGTGGAGGATGGGGTCTGGGGCGGGTCCTCGGTGGGGGCCGAGGGCGGTGAGGTGGTGGACACAGGTTCTCTCCCGGGCGGCGGGCAGGCCGGACACGCGCGGCGCCACGAAGCGGTTCGGGCACGGCGCGGCAGACGTCCCTCGCGGGGCGTCATGACAGGGGGATGCGACTAGCTAGGCGGTCAGCGCAGACACAGTGCGCTGGAGACCCGCTGCAGATCGATGTGGAGACGGTAGTAGGCGAGTTCGCGGAGTGCTGGTTCGGTCATCGCCGTCTCCTTCCTCTCGAGCCTCCCGGGCCTCTGGCGGGCCGGGTGATTCCAGTATGAGAGGACATTGAAAGGTTAGTAAGTCAGTAGACAAACCTCTCAAATGCTGGACGCCTCATAGCGCTTCGAAGGGCCTCTGGGCAGGCGTGACCCACGTGATCCCAGTCACGCTCGGATTGAACTATCTCGGCCCCTTGTTTACGCCTGAGTAGCAACACGGGGCAGCCTGAGCCTCACCGTGCGTCACGGATTTCGGTGATCTGGTTGCAGTCCGCGTTTGAGGAGCCTGTGAAGGCGTCGTTATGGTCAATGAGCCGCTTGGGCACACCCTGGCGGCTACTCGACTCTGGAAGGCTCTCGTGTCCCCTCACCACGATGTGTCGGATGCAGAACGCGCGACACCGCGCCGCTCGCCCGGCTCCCGTCGGGTGGCCCTGCACCGCCTCACCCGTCGCCCCACTGGCCGTCAGGCCGCGCAGCTGGTCGGCCTGACGGCCGCGCTGGCCGCGGCCGCCGGCACGGGCGCTGTCGCCCTCAACTCCTCCCCCTCCGGTGCCGCCACCAGCGCCACCTCAGCCCAGCAGAACGCCCTCACCACCGCTCGGATCGAGCGCAGCCAGCAGGCCTCGCGGGACGGGTCGCGCACCGACCTGACCCTGGAGGGCACTCGCAAGGCCCAAGCGACCGAGCAGGCGCGGATCCGCGCCGCCAAGCTGGCCGCCACCGCAACCCTGACCGAGCGCCGGGCCCTCGCCCTGGCGGCCACCAAGGCTCTCGAAGCGCAGAAGCGGGCGGCGGCCGTCAAGGCAGCCGCGGCCGCGAAAGCCGCGGCGATCGCCAAGGCCAAGGCGAAGGCCGCAGCTGCCGCGGCCGCTGCGAAGGCAGCGGCGGCGGCTCCGAAGATCGTCCTCCCGACCACCGGCTACCACCTGACCGCGCGCTTCGGCCAGGCCGGCGGTCGCTGGGCCGCCAACCACACCGGCCTCGACTTCGCCGCCCCGATCGGTACGCCGGTCCGCTCGGTGATGGCCGGCCAGGTGATCCAGGCCGAGTTCGCGGGTGCCTACGGTCGCCAGGTGAAGGTCCGCCACGCCAACGGCACGGTGACCTCCTACAGCCACATGTCCGAGTTCGACGTCTCCGTCGGCGACTCGGTCTCGGCCGGCTCCAAGGTCGGCGCCATCGGCGTCACCGGCAACACCACCGGCCCCCACCTCCACTTCGAGGTACTCCCCAACGGCGGCCCCGCCATCGACCCCGAGCCCTGGCTCGAGGCCCGAGGCATCAACCCGTAACCCCAGTACCCCCACCAAACCGGGTGGCTCCCCACGTTCTCAGGGGAGCCACCCGGTTGTCTGTCTCGGAGGCCGGCCGATCCGCGTGGGTCGGCGTACGGGTCAGAGGAACTTGGCCAGGTCCAGGGCGTCGACGTACTCGCCGTCGATCTGGAACTCGCGGTGGTGAGTGCCTTCGAGGGTGTAGCCGTGGCGTTCGTAGAGGCGGCGGGCCGGGGCGTTGGTGGCGTGGACGTGGAGGGTGATCTTGCGGGCGCCGCGGCGTCCGGCTTCGGCGGCGGCGGCTTCGAGCAGGGTGGAGCCGACGCCGCGGCCCCGGGCGTTGTTGGCGACGGCCAGGCCGTTGATGGCCAGTACGCCGCTGCCCTCGGGGAACGGGTACTTGTCCTGCAGCCGGAGGTAGCCGAGCACCTCGCCATCGGCCTCGGCGACCAGGTGGGCGTCGGGTCCGCTGCGTTCATTGAAGAACTGGCTCCGCTCGCCGCTGGTGAGCGACGGGAAACCGGACGACCCGTCCCACGCGGTCAGCTCGATCTCCAGCAGGGCCGCATCGTCAGCCTCCACAGCCCGCCGAACAGTCACGTTCCCGGGCGAATCGGCTGCGGCAGGAGAGCGGTCATCAGTCACGTCGTCCATCTTCACCCCGCACAGGTGCATTCAGGAGCTGACGCTGAGTTCCGCGGTGAGGCCGCCGGTGGGGTTGGGGTGACCGTTAGGCGGGCGCCGTAGAGGTCGGCGATGGTCGAGACCAGGGTGAGGCCGAGGCCGTGGCCGCGAGGGCTGCCCGCGCGTTAGTGGGGTTCTGTGGGTGGGGTGGTGGGGGTGGCCAGGGGGCGTTGGGACCAGGCGACGTCGTGCCAGGTGTTGTGTTTCCAGCCGATGTTTCGGTAGGTGCCGATGGGTTCGAAGCCCAGGGAGGCGTGGAGGCCTACGCTGGCGTCGTTCGGGAGGGTCATGCCGGCGACTGCGGTGCGGTAGCCGCGTTCGGTCAGGCGCTCGAAGAGGGCTTCGTAGAGGGCCCGGCCACCTCCGGTGCGGCGTCTGCCGAGTTCCAGGTAGATGCTGACCTCGCACGACCACCGGTACGCCGCTCGGGGTTTCATCGGCATGGCGTACGCGTAGCCGACGACGCGGCCTTCGTCCTCGAGGACGAGCCAGGCGTGCGTCTCCAACGAGCGTGCGATGCGTTCCGCCATCTCGGCGGGGGTCGGTGGGTCGAGTTCGAAGCTGATCGCGGTCTGCTCCACGTAGGGCGCGTAGATCGCCGCACAGGCCTCCGCGTCGAGTTCCGAGGCATCTCTGATCTTCATGACTACGATAGTAGCCAGACTTGCCCCTATAGTGGCAAGCATGTTGGAAGATCCGCTGTCCGCCTCGCTCGCCGCCACCCTCCAGTCCGCACGGGTCGCCCAGGATCTCTCCGTGAACGCCCTGGCCGAGCGCTCCGGCGTCTCCCGCGCCATGATCGGCAAGATCGAACGCGGCGAGGCCCAGCCCACCGCAGTACTGCTCGGCCGGCTCTCCGGGGCGCTCGGCCTGACCCTGTCGGAGCTGGTGGCGCGGGCCGAGGGCGCCGGTGACCTACTGAGGCGGGCCGGGGACCAGCCGACCTGGACCGACCCGGCCACCGGCTACCGGCGCCGCGCCGTCTCCCCCACCACCGAGGGACCGCTCGAACTGGTCGAGGTCGAACTTCCACCCGGCGCCTCGGTCTCGTATCCCGCCGACGCCTACATCTTCAAGTACCAGCAGATCTGGGTTCTCGAAGGCGAGCTCCACTTCCAGGAGGGCGACGTGCTCCACCAACTGGCCACCGGCGACTGCCTCCAACTCGGCGCCCCGGCCCCCTGCACCTTCAACAACCCCACCGCCGACCCCTGCCGCTACCTCGTCGCACTGGTCAAAGGCCGCGCCTGACCAGCCTGTACTCCGAACCAGCGCGCGAGCGCGATCCGCAGAGCTTCCCGCTCCTCGGGCCCATCGACCTCAGCAGCCCAGGCGACATACCCGTCCGGACGGAGCAGCAACGCGATCGGCGGACCGGACGTCTGCGGCTGAGCAGCGATGGTCTGGATGCGATCAGTACCGACCTGGCGGGCGAACACCGCATCCGGGGTGAAGTCGAATAGCAGTGGTCGAGCGGTCCGGGTCAGCTCGGCCAGCCGGACTGAATCAGCTCCACCGGTCAGCGTGAGGACCATGTCGGGGGCCCACTGGCCTACCAGCGGGTGTGGACCATCGGCGTACCGGATGTCGGCGCCGGACATCAGCGCTGCGATGTGGCGGGTGTTGTCCGGCTTGGCGAGGAGTTCCAGGAAGAGTTTGCGGAGGGCGGTGACCTCACTACCCGGGGCGATCAGCGCGGACTGAGCCTGCGTCTGCATGACCACACGCTCACCGACGGGCCGACGCTCGGCCTCGTAGCTGTCGAGCAGCCCGTCCGGCGCCCATCCCTGGATCTCGGCGGCGAGCTTCCAGCCGAGGTTGATCGTGTCCTGCAGCCCCAGATTGAGCCCGGGCCCACCGATCGCCGAGTGCACGTGCGCGGCATCGCCGACCAGCAGCACCCGCCCCTCCCGGAACCGCGCGGCCAGCCGGCTGTTCCCACCGACCACCCGCCGCAGCACGTGCGGCCCGTCCCCTTCCGGCGCCGCCAGCGGCAGGTCCACCCCGAGCACCCGCCGCACACTCTCCCGCATCTCCCCGAACGTCATAGGCCCGTCAGCCGGTACATCCCACTCCCCCGTACTCACCAATGGAGCCCGCCCGGGGAACGCCGCGAACACGAACAAGCCACGCTCGTTCCGGTGATGCCTGAACGGCGGAATCACCCCGTACTCCGGTACCACCAGCGCGCCCGTCGCCGGATCCACCAGCTCGGGCGGAACCACCGCGTTCGCAGTACGGGAGACCATGGTGTCGGTCGTCACGCCCGGGAAGTCGATCCCCGCGAGCTTGCGGGTCAGACTGCGACCACCGTCGGCACCGACCAGATAGCGGGCCTGCAACTCGTACGAACCGTCCGGGCCGGACACCTCGACAGTGACGGCCTCGGGAGTCTGAGACAGGTTCGTCAGCTCGTGCCCGCGGCGGATCTCGACGCCGAGCTCGAGCGCCCGCTCCTGCAGCACCTCTTCGATCCGGCGCTGCGGAACGCCGAGTATGTACAGCGGGTTGTCGTCCAACCCACTCAGCTCCAGCGGCAAGGCGCCGAAGGTGAAGGCCGGCACCGGAGCCGGCGGCACGAGGTCCCCCTTGAGGCGCTCGTACAGCCCGCGACGGTCGAGCATCCGGACCACCTGGCCGACGAGTCCGTTGGCTCGCGGCTCCTCGCTGCGCTCCGGCAGCCTCTCCAGCACGATCGGGTGGACCCCGGCCAGACTCAGCTCGCAGGCGAGCATCAGTCCGTTCGGTCCGGCACCCGCGATGACGACCTCGGTAAGCATCAGCCTGTTCCTTCCGTCGATAACACAAATGGGCGTGACTCAGCACCCCGGCGGCGCGCTCACCGCACCTTCCGGGTGGATCTGTAGCTGGGCTCTAGCTGGGCTCTGGCAGACCGGCCTGCAGTTGATCGAGGGCGTCACTCAGCAGATCGGCCATGGGCATCGGTGGATCGGCGCGCAGCCACTCATTCATCGCCACCGCGACAGCGGCGCCCACCGCGGCGGCGACGAGCTTCGGATAGATCCCGCTCGTGCCCGTCCGGGCGGCGATGGCGTCCGCCATCTCCTGCTCGGCGGTGGCGCCGGCCTTGACGAGCTCGCCCTGCAACGCCGGCTCGGTCACCATCAGCCGGATCCCGGCGAGCCACTGCTCATCCGGCTTCCCCATCCCGCCATGACCCTCCTGGCCCAGCGCGAACTGGGTCTCGATCGCGGTCCGGATGGCCGGCCACAGCGGCTCGTCGGCCGGACGCGCCCGCAGCGCCTCCGCGATCCGCAGCGTTCGGTCGACGTGCCGGGCCGCGATCGCCTCGGCCTTGCTGGAGAAGTAGTTCCGGAAGGTCCGCAACGAGACCCCGGCCTCGGCGGCGATGTCCTCGACCCGCACGTTGTCCAGACCCCGCTCGACCACCAGCCGGACCGCCGCCCAGCTCAGCGCGATCCGGGTCTCCTGCTTCTTCCGCTCCCGCAGCCCGATCGTGTCCATACCGGCCACCGTAGCAAAACTTGCCCAAAGTGCAAATATGCCTATCCGGCAAACAGCAGTAGGTCATCGGCTTGTTCGAGACGGTCGGCGACAGCCGCCGAGGGCCCATGGTTGGCTAGGGCGCGGGGCACTTCGCGCCGCCTTCCACCCCTTCGCGATCGGAACCCGAGACTATGACCGTTTCCCCGCTGGTCTGGATCCTGACCGTGGCGGCCATCGTCGGCCTGCTCCTGTTCGACTACTTCTTCCATGTCCGGCCGGCGCACACGCCGCGGCTGAGAGAGGCCGCCATCTGGTCCAGCGTGTACGTCGGGATCGCGCTGCTGTTCGGACTCGGCATGCTGATCATCGGCGGCCCGGCGATGGGCTCGGAGTACTTCGCGGGCTACATCACCGAGAAGGCCCTGTCGGTCGACAACCTGTTCGTCTTCCTGATCATCATGACCAGCTTCAGGGTGCCGCGGGAGGACCAGCAGAAGGTACTGCTGTTCGGCATCGGGTTCTCCCTGATCGCCCGGACCGGGTTCATCTTCCTCGGGTCGGCGCTGCTGAACACGTTCTCGTGGGTGTTCTACCTGTTCGGCGTGGCCTTGCTGCTCACCGCCGGCAACATGCTCAAACCGGAGACTGAGGAGTCCCACTCGGCGCAGAACTTCGTGGTCCGGCTGAGCCGGCGACTGTTCCGGACCACCGACGAGTTCGACGGCGACCGGTTGTTCACCGTCGTCGACGGACGCCGGGTGATGACGCCGATGCTGCTGGTGATGGTGGCGATCGGCGGCACCGACCTGCTGTTCGCGCTGGACTCCATCCCGGCGATCTTCGGCCTGACCCAGAACGTCTACATCGTGTTCACCGCGACCGCCTTCAGCCTGCTCGGCCTGCGCCAGTTGTACTTCCTCCTCGACGGGCTGCTGGACCGGCTCATCTACTTGTCCTACGGGCTGGCCGCGATCCTCGCGTTCATCGGCGCGAAGCTCATCCTGCACGCACTGCACGAGAACAACCTGCCGTTCGTGAACGGCGGTGAGCCCGTCGACGTGGCCGAGATCAGCACCGGCGTGTCGCTGGTCGTCATCCTGGGCGTGCTGCTGGTCACGATCCTCGCGTCGCTGTTCAGTACCCGCGGCCGGACCCAGACCGCGATGGCCCAGATCCGCCGGGACGCGGCCGCCTACCTCGACTCCGAGTACACCGCGGACCCGGGCGAGCGCGAACGGATCTTCCGCCGGCTGCTCGGCGCCCGCGACCACATCATCGCGCTCGGTCCCAGGGCCCGGCAGCAGGTCAAGAACGAACCCGAACTGATGGACCTCTGCCGCCGCGCCGCCGCGAGCCACGCCGCCGCCCACCCCGAACACGAGATCCGGCCCAGCCTTTGACCGCCCCTCAGACGGTGGCGAGCCACTTGTCGGGGCCGAACACCTCATAGCGGATGTTGGCTTCGGGCAGCCCGCGGGCGATCAGGCTGCCGTGGACCGACTCCATGAACGGCAGCGGTCCGCAGAGGTAGACCTGCGCATCGGTGGAGATGTCCACGGCGTCGAGGTCGACGAGGCCGGCGAGGAGGTCGTCGCGCGTGGGCCGCACCCCGAGGTCCTCGTACCACCGGTGCAGGGTGGCCGCGGGCAGTTGGTCGACGAGCTCCTTGAGCTCTTGCCGATGGGCGTGCCGGGCCGGGGAGCGATCGGCGTGCAGGACCATGACGTCGCGCGGCGAGGCGGTGTGGGTCAGGTAGTGCAGCATGCCGATGATCGGGGTCGACCCGATGCCGGCCGAGATCAGCAGCAGCGGTGCGTCGGAGGTGTCGAGGACCAGGTCGCCGAACGGCGGCGAAACGGTGAGCTCGTCGCCCTCGAAGACACTGCGATGCAAGAAGTTGGACACCTCGCCCTCCGGAATCGGCGAGCCGTCGTCGGCGTGAGAGGCGGCGATGGCCTTGACGCTGATCGCCCACTCATCGGCCCGGTGCGCCTGGGTGAGGCTGTACTGGCGGATCTGCCGGGCACCGTCGGGCAACGTGCATGCCACGGAGATGTACTGACCGGGTCGCGCCGCAGGCAGCGCCGTCCCGTCGGGCGAGGCGACGACGAACGACACCGTGTCCGGCGACTCCTGGACCCGCGCTCGCACGACCACCGTGCGCCACACCTGTGCGGGCTGCACGCCCGCTCCCGCGTACAGCTCCTTCTCGATCGCGATGAGGTCATTGGCCATCAGCCAGTACACCTCGTCCCAGGCCGCCGCGACCTCAGGGGTGATCGCGTCCCCGAGTACCTCGACGATGGCGTCGAACAGGTGCTTGTGCACGATCGCGTACTGGTCCTCGGCGATGCCCAAGGAGGCATGCTTGTGCGCGATCCGGGCGAGCAGGTCCTTGGGCGTCGGGGCGTTGTCGCTGACCAAGAGGGTGGCGTACGCCGCGATGGCACCTGCCAGTGCACGCTGCTGGTCCCCCTGTGCCTGGTTGCCGCGGTTGAACAGGTCCCGTTCGAGGTCTGGGTGCGCGGCGAACATCCGTCGGTAGAAGATCGGCGTGATCTCGTCGATCGCGGCACCGATCACCGGCAGCGTGGCCGTGACCACCTGAGTCGACTGGGCTGACAACATGCATCCTCCATAGGGGTTGACGGGTGACAAGGGTTGACGGGTGCGCTAACTGGCGGGGCGGTCGGCCAGCGAGAGCAGGACGCCCGCCGTCGGCGGCCGGGTGAGATCGGTCACCGTGAACGGATCGAGTTCTCTGAAGAACGCTTCCTGCGCATCGCGCAGCACCGCCCGCAACCGGCATGCGTGGCGCAGCGGACAGGGATTCGTCCCCTCACACTCGATGACTTCCGACGTGCCCTCGAGTTCACGCACGAGCCGGCCGATCGGCATGGCGCGGCCGTGCTCGGTGAGGCTCAGCCCACCATGGCGACCGCGACGGGTCTCGACGACGCCCAGACTCTGCAGTCGCGACACGACCTTCGCGGCGTGGGTGTACTTGACCGCCATCTGATCCGCTACCGACTGAGTGGTCGGCCCCGAGCCATCGGCCTCGGACACGGCGAGCCGCATCAGAATGCGAAGCCCCAGGTCGGTGAATCGGGTCAGCTGCACGTTCGTGACCCTACATAATTCGGCATCTCAAATACCAAATTATTCGATTGTGCGGTGCAGCACAGGCTGAGCGGCGGCTAGCCCTTGACGGCAGGGCGGTCAGACCGCCCCGCGTCGCCGCGCGGGAGCCAGACGCGCATCGCGCCGATCTCGCGATTCGCCCAGGCGTAGTACGGGACCGCGACGACCTCGACCTCGGTGTCGGTCCTGCCTCTGGTCCTCAGCACGGTGACACCGTCAAGTAGCGACGGGTCGTGGCTGACGGCAACGTCCGCGTCGGTCAGCAGGTGCAGGTCGTCGACGTTCGCCTGCTGGTCGACCTGCTCGACGGCATAGACCAGCGGCCCGCGTTCCAGCGCGACGCATCCCCGGACCGCGTCGACCCTCGGATGAGCCGTGACCGCTCTTGGCTTCATCGGCAGCTGGACTTCCACGACGGCACCGACCGGCCACTCTCGCTCGATCCGCGCGTACTCGCCGGCTGCCACCGGAGCGCCGTCGACGGTTGCCCCTTCGGCCCACTGCGGGATGCGCAGCTCCAGCGCCCACGGACCGTCCGCCGTCTGCTCGACGGTCACCCGGACGGAGCCCTGCCACGGGTACTCCGTCTCCACCGTCAGCCCGATCGAGCCGCGCCCTGGCAGCTCTGCCGTCACCGCGCCCGCGGCGTACTGGTGGAGCTGGACGCTGTCGGTGCTGGTGCTCGCGAGGTAGCCGTCGAGGCTGGCGAGGGTGCGCATGATGTTCGGCGGACAGCATGCGCAGTCGAACCAGCCACGTCGGCCGTGGGCGGGACTGCGGTTGTTGTCGGGATGCGCGGAGCCTCGCAATTGGAGCGGATTCACGTAGAAGTACTCGCTGCCGGCCAACGAGACGCCGGCCAGGAAGCCGTTGTAGAGCATCCGCTCGATGGCATCCGCGTACTGCGCTTCGCCCGTCGCCAGCAGCATCCGCCAGGCCCACTGGATGCCACCGATCGCGGCGCACGTCTCGGCGTACGCGCGGTCCGGCGGCAGCTCGTGCTCGTCGCCGAACGCCTCGCCATCCCACCGCGCGCCGAGTCCGCCGGTCACGTAGGTCTTCGTCGACCACATGTGCGCGAACTGCCTCTTCAACGCCTCGAGCAACTCCGCATCACCGGTCTCCAGCGCCACATCCGTCGCGCCGGCCGCGAGATAGACCGCCCGTACCGCGTGGCCCTCCACGGTGGCGGCTTCTCGCACGGGAACCCGGTCGGAGAAGTACGTCGGTTCGTGGCCGTGGTTCGCGATGATGCCGTGGCCGCGGGCCTCGACGAACCAGCGGGCGAGCTCGAGGTACGCGCTCGTGCCGGTCTCGCGGTACAGCTCGACCAGGGCCATCTCGATCACCGGATGACCGTCGACATCCACGGTCTTGCCGTCACCCTCGCCGTCGCTGTCACCGAAGGACGCGACCAGGTGGTCCGCCAGCTTGATCGCGACCTCGAGGAGTTCGCGATCCCCCGTGCACCGGACCTGCGCGAGCGCCGCCTGGATCAGGTGACCGGCGCAGTAGTGCTCGTGGCTCCAGACTAGCTGCTGGTAGCGGCCCTCGTCGCCGTACCGGAGTTGCACGACGGAGTCGAGGTAGCCGTCCTCGCGTTGCGCGGCCGCGACGATCGCGGTCAGCTCTCGCTGGCGCTCGAGGAGCTCCTCGGAAGGGTTCCGGCCGTACTCCCAGGCGACGGCCTCGAGCCACTTGTAGACGTCGGAGTCGGCGAACACCGGCCCGATCGCCTCGCCATCGCCGATCCCCGCGGCCAGCCGCAGATTGTGCAGGTTGCCGGCCGACTCGAGTTGCTGCTGCCCGAACGGGATCGCCTGATCGCCGTTCCGGGTCTGCCTCGGGGCCCAGAATCCGCTGCCGATCCGGGCCTGTCCGAGACCGACCGGTTGCCACCTCCCGCGGCGGGCGGCGGCCGGGCTGAGGGAGGTGGTGGCTGCTTCCGGGCTGGCGCTCATCAGCGACTCCTGGACTGGGGCGGAAATCCGGAACACGTTTTCCTGATCGAACGTAGAGAGCTTCACCGGCCTAGTCAACCCCTCGGAGCTGGTTAGATGCCGAGAGTTCCGGATCGGCTGGGGTACCGTACGAGCTGACTGCGGAAAGTCCGGAAAGTCCATAGATAGGCCTGCTGAGGAGGTGCCGGATGGCGTCGCGCGGACCGTCGCTGCCACGGATCACCGATGTCGCCGCGCTCGCGGGCGTCTCCACGAGCACCGCGTCGAAGGCGCTGAACGACACCGGCCAGCTCCGTGAGGAGACCCGCGAACGGGTCCGCCGGGCCGCCGAACAACTGGGCTTCACGCCGGACAGCCGCGGCCGCGCCCTGTCGTCGGGCCGCAGCTACACCGTCGGCCTGATCACCACCGACAGCTCGGGCCGGTTCAGCATCCCGATCATGCTCGGCGCGGAGGACGCGCTCAGCGCCGGCGAGATGGCGCTCGTGCTGTGCGACACCCGGGACGATCCCCTGCGCGAGCAGCACTACCTGCGATCACTGGTGTCCCGGCGGGTCGACGGGATCATCGTCACCGGCCGGCGGACCGAGGCGCGCGAGCCGATCGACGTACCGATCCCCGTGGTCTACGCCTTCAGCCCGTCGACCGATCCGGCCGATACCTCGGTGATCGTCGACGACCACGGCGGCGCGTCCTCCACGGTCCGGCATCTGCTCAGCCTCGGCCGCCGGCGGATCGCCCATGTCACCGGGCCCGCGACCCACAACAGCGCGCGGGCACGAGCGGCCGCGACTATCGAGTCAGCCGGCGATGCCTTCGTGGGTGAGCCGATGCACGGGGAGTGGAGCGAACGCTGGGGCCGCCACGCGGTCGACGTCCTGCTCCGCTGCTGCGGCGACGAGGTGGACGCGATCTCGTGCGGCAGCGACCAGATCGCCCGCGGGGTGTGCGACCGCCTGCGCGAGCTCGGCCGGTCCGTGCCGGACGACCTCGCCGTGACCGGTTACGACAACTGGAGCGTGATGGCGCTGGCGAGCCGCCCGCCCCTCACCACGGTCGATCTGGAGCTCGAAGAACTCGGCCGCCGTACTGCGCAGCTCCTGCTCGACGCGATCGCCGACAACCCGCACCCTGGCCTGGTGGAGATGCCGACCCGGCTGGTCACCCGGGAGTCAACGCTGGGCACCTAGTTGTTCGAGGAGGCCGTCTAGCGTCTTGTTGTCGACGACCATGCCGGGGAACGCGCACAGTCGTCTGAGCGGGAAGTTGCCGATCACCTGGAGGAGTTCCGCGTCGCCGAGCACGCCGTTCGGAGTACCGGCGTCGCTCGCGCCAATGCTTGCCAAGAGCAACGGACCTCCGATCGGGTCGGCCAGCCACTCCTGCAGGCTGGACGAGTCGTCGAGCGGCGCGGCCACCGGCGGTGTGTCGACGTCGAGCGACGTGGTGAGGCGCAGGTCGCGCGAAGACGCCCCGACGGCGAGGTCGAAGCGGCCTGCTTCGAGCACCCAGCGATGGTGGAGCTCGGACCAGTAGGACAGGTCGCGGCTTCCCAGCATGAGCTCGACCTGCGTGGTCTCGCCCGGCGCGAGGTCGACCTTGGCGAAACTCTTCAGCTCCCGGATCGGCCGGGCGACGGATGCGTCGGGGGCACCGACGTACAGCTGGACGACCTCTTTGCCGGCTCGCTGCCCGGTGTTCGTCACGTTGCACTTCACGCTGATCGCGAGGTCGCCGGCCGCGTGGCTGCCGGTCTGCTCGACGACGAGGTCGGCGTACTCGAAGGTCGTGTACGAGAGGCCGTGCCCGAACGGGTAGCTCACCTCGCGGGCGAGTGCGTCGTACCCGCGGTAACCCACGAACACGCCCTCGCCGTACCGGACGTGGCCCGAGTCGCCGGGGAAGTTGAGGTATGACGGATTGTCCTCCAATCGCAGCGGGAGGGTCTCCGCCAGGCGGCCGGACGGGTTCGCAGTACCGAGCAGGACGTCGGCGATCGCGCCGCCTGCGGCCTGGCCACCGAGCCAGGTCTCGAGCACGGCCTTGGCGTGGTGCTCCCAGCCGTCCAGCCTGATCGCTGAGCCGTTCGCCAGGACGACGACGAGGCGCGGGTTCGCCGCCACCAGCCGGACGACCAGGGCGGTCTGCGAGGCGGGGAGGTCGAGGTGGTCGCGGTCGAAACCTTCGGACTCGTCGCTCGCCGGGAGCCCTAGGAAGGCGACAACCGTGTGGGCCCGGCTCGCCAGCTCCACTGCTTCCTGAGCCAGCGACTCGTCGTCGGCGGTTGTGCCGAGGCCGAAGCCCGCCGCGAACGCGACCGTCACGCCTTCGGCCGCACGGGTGAGTTCGTCGAGCGCTGTCTCGACCTTGGTCGGGTTCACCTGGGAACTGCCGGCGCCCTGGTACCGCGGGGTCCGGGCGAACTCGCCGATGACGGCGAGCGTGCTGCCCGGTTCGGGCGTGAGCGGCAGGATGGTGTCGTCGTTGCGGAGGAGCACGAGGCAGTCGCGAGCGGCCGCGCGGGCCAACGCGTGGTGCGCCTCGAGGTCCAGTGGGTCACCTTTGTCTGTGGTGGTTCGGTCGACCAGGTTGAGCACCCGGGTGACCGCGGTGTCGAGCACGGCCTCGTCGAGGGCTCCGCTCTGCACTGCCTCGATGATCTGCGCGTCGCTGGTCTGGAGGTTCGGCGGCATCTCCAGGTCGAGTCCGGCAGCCAGCGCGGCCACCCGGTCGGCCACGGCACCCCAGTCCGAGACCACCATGCCTTCGAAGCCCCACTCGTCGCGGAGTACCTCGGTGAGCAGCCAGTGGTGCTGGGAGGCGTACGTGCCGTTGATCTTGTTGTAGGAGCACATCACGGTCCACGGCTGGGCCTCGGTCACCACCCGTTCGAACGCGGGCAGGTAGATCTCCCGCAGGGTGCGCTCGTCGACGTCGGCGCTGACCCGGAGCCGGTCGGTCTCCTGGTTGTTGGCCGCGAAATGCTTGAGCGACGTCCCGACGCCTTGGCTCTGTACTCCGCGCACCGCCGCGGCGGCGAGCACTCCGGCGACCAGCGGATCCTCGGAGAAGTACTCGAAGTTGCGCCCGCAGAGCGGCGACCTCTTGATGTTCACCCCCGGCCCGAGCAGTACTCCGACCTGCTCGGCCCGGCACTCGCGGCCCAGCGCCTCGCCCACGCGGTACAGCAGGTCGGTGTCGAACGACGAGGCCAGCGCGGAGGCCGTCGGGAAGCAGGTCGCGGGGACGCTGCCGGACAACCCCACGTGGTCGGCGTCACCGGGTTGCTTCCGCAGTCCGTGCGGCCCGTCGGTGACCATCACCCGCGGGATCCCGGCCCGCTCGATCGCCTGCGTATGCCAGAACCCGGACCCCCGGCACAACGAAGCCTTCTCCGCCAGCGACAACCCCGCGACCACCGCGTCGACGTCCATGCTCGCGACCGTACTCCCGCGGAGCGATTTGCAGAACTTCGCAGTCCCCTGTCCGATCTCGGCATGCAGATAACCATCTCGGCATGCTCGGTGTGGCGGAGCAGGGAACTGGGCACCGACGGGTGAAGGGGAGGTCGGCCGCCCAGGGCGACCCTGATGGGAAGTAGGCGACGAACGGTGACGATCAAGGCAGTGCTCGCGGTGATCCCGGTGACGGACTTCGGTCCGGCGTGCGACTGGTACGAGTCGTTCTTCGGCCGCCCGGCCGACACCCGGCCGATGGACTCGCTGGCCGAGTGGCACCTGAGCGACCGCGGCGTCGTCCAGGTCTTCCAGGACCCGGACCGGGCCGGCCGGACCGCGGTCAACTTCACCGTCGACGAACTCGACCCGGCACTGGCCGAACTCGCCACCCACGGCATCACCAGCACCGACCCCCAGATCGTCGCGAGCGGCCGCCAGCGCCTGGTCACCGTGACCGACGCGGACGGAAACCAGCTGGGCCTGCTCGAATCCGTCGCCTGACCTCCGCGGGGTTCTACGGTTCAACGCAGTACTTCGAGGCAGTACTTCGACGAACCGCGGGGGCCGACCATGCTGCGCAAGGTGCTGGTGGTTCTCGCTGTGCTGTTCGCGGTGGCCGGTACCGCGCGCCTGGTACTGCCCCGGCCGGATCCGCGCGAGGGAGCCGTGAAGCAGTTGGCGTTCCTCCGCGCCGCGATCGATGACGGGGCGGACCACGACGCCCAGCAACTCTTCCCCGAGGGTTATTTCTTCGTGAACGTGCTCTACGGCCTGACCTGGGTTCAGGTCGGGCTCGACTCGCCCGCCCGCGCGCCGGAAGCGCTGCGCGAGGCGAACTGGGCGCTCCAACGCATCCAGTCCCCCGACGGAACAGCTCCTTTCGATGCCGCCCTGACACCCCGGTACGGCGTCTTCCACGCCGGGTGGACCAACTGGTTGCGCGGCGGAATCCTGGCGCTCGAGCCTGCGGACTCGCGGGATCCGACGGAGTTCACCCGGGAGTCCGAGGAACTCACGAAGGCCTTCGATACCTCAGAAACCCCTTATCTGCAGGCGTATCCGGGTCAGGCGTGGCCGGTCGACTCCACCGTGGCGATCGCGTCGCTCCGGCTGCACGACCACCTGGTGACTCCGCGGTTCCAGCCGACGGTGTCGCGGTGGCTGGATGGTGTGAAGACCCGGCTGGACCCGGCGACCGGGTTGATGCCGCATCAGGTGACCCCGGTCTCCACCGGCGCACGAGCGACTTCGCAGAGCATGATCCACCGGTTCCTGGTGGAGATCGACCCGGACTTCGCGCGTTCGCAGTACGGGATCTTCCGGGAGAGGTTCGTGACCTCGCTGGGGCCGGCCGTGCGCGAGTTTCCGCACGGGGTGGACGGCGCGGGTGATGTCGACTCGGGGCCGTTGGTGTTCGGGGTCAGCTTGTCGGCGACGGCTGTCACGCTGGGAGCCTCGCGTGTCCAGCACGATCCGCTGGCGGATGTCCTCGCGCGGGAAGGAGACCTGCTCGGCGTACCTCTGCATGGTCTGCACAGCAAGCGCTACGCCCTCGGCCTGGTGCCGATCGGTGACGCGTTCCTGGCATGGTCGGCGACGGCCCGGCCCCTGGTCGCAGCGGAGCAACCTGAGGCGGGCGTCGACGTCGGCTGGTGGTGGCGGGTGCCCTGGCTGTTCCTCGCCTGGCTGCCGGCCCTCGTAGTGTGGGGGTTCGTTCGGCTGACTTCACGGAGGACCGATGGCCGCGGTGCAGCGGATCAGTAGCCGGAATGCCCGGTTCCAGGTGTGGCAGGCGTTGCTGTCCAACCGGAACAAGCGGCAGCGGGCCGGGGAGTTCCTGGTCCAGGGCGTCCGGCCGATCACCCTCGCGGTGGATCACGGCTGGCCGGTCCGCGCGTTCATCTACGGTTCCGCGCGGCCGCTGTCGCATTGGGCGCAGGATCTGCTGCAGCGACTGCCCTTGACCGAGCGGGTCAGCATGGCGCCGGAGTTGCTCGCGGAACTGGGCGAGAAGGAGGAGGCCGCGCCCGAGGTGGTCGCCGTACTCGAGATGCCGGCCGACGACCTGAACCGGATCCAGGTCGGGCCCTACTTCCTCGGTGTCGTCTTCGACCGGCCGACCGGGCCGGGCAACATCGGCTCGATCATCCGGTCCGCCGACGCGTTCGGCGCCGACGGGCTGATCGTCACGGGCCACGCGGCCGACGTGTACGACCCGAAGTCGGTGCGAGCGAGCACGGGATCACTCTTCGCGCTGCCCGCGGTCCGGGTCCCCTCGCAGCACGAGGTGATGGAGTGGGTCGAGACGCAGCGCGCGCACGGCGTACCGATCGTGGTCGTCGGCACGGACGAGCACGGCGAGGCCGACATCTACGACTTCGACCTGACCGGCCCGACGTTGCTGCTGATCGGCAACGAGACCTCCGGCCTGAGCGCAGCCTGGAAGGACCTCGCCGATCACCTGGTCCGCATCCCGATGACCGGCTCGGCGAGCTCGCTCAACGCGGCCAACGCCGCGACTGCTGTGCTTTACGAGGTTTCCCGGCAGCGTGCCCATTCGTCCAAGACGGGCGGCGGCGCGGGCGCCTAGCGTCGTCACCATGACTGTTTCTGTGCGACCCCAAACCATGATCGCGGTGACCGACGTGGAGAAGAGCAGCGCCTGGTACTGCGAACTGCTGGGCGCGGCGAGCGGCCACGGCGGACCGGAGTACGAGCAGATCGTCGTCGACGGAGAGCTGATCCTCCAGCTGCACCGGAAGGAGTCGGAGCACCACCACGGCACGATCGGCGATCCCGATCAACCTCTGGGCAACGGCGTCGCCCTGTGGTTCGGTCTCGCCTCCCCCGACTCGACCGGCCCCCTCGACTCGGCCGGCTCGCCAGCCTCGCTCAGGGAGGCGGCTGCTCGGGCGGCGGCAATGGGCGCGACGATCCAGACCGGCGTGCACCTCAACCCGAACGCGCACCACCACGAACTCTGGCTTCGCGACCCGGACGGCTACCTCGTCGTGCTGGCTAGTTGATCAGCTCCTCGGGTACGGCCAGATCCTCCTTCCGGTAAAGGCTTTCGGGGTCGGTCGTGGCGACGATCTCGTCCATCAGCGCATCGAAGTCCGGACCGGTCCTGCCCTGGTAGGAGTCGTCCATCCGGCTCCACTCGTCCCACGGCAGCATCTCCACCTTGTTCAGCGCGGCGAGATCGCGGATCGCGTTGCCACGGATCTCCCCCGGCCCCCAGACCGGATCGGGTCCCCCGACGCCGAAGAGGTCGCCGTCGACCTCACCCGTCCGGTACCACTGCCAGGCCTCGCCGCCGGTCAGGAACTCCCCGGGCTGGAGATCGTCGAGGTGTGCGGGCCAGTGCCGGTCGAGGTTCTCGACGTCGAGCCGGATCCAGCGATCGCCCTGGGCCGGTCTGTACTCGATCACCCAATGGTCGAGGTTCCGCCCTTTCACGAAGTAGGCGCCGAACCCGCAGCGCGCCCGGGCCGGCACCCCCCGGAACCGCAGCAGAGCCGTGGCCAGCGTCGCGAAGTGACGGCATGTCCCGACCACGCGGCGTTCCGCAGTGCGGGCCTCGCTCAAGGGTCGTGGATCCTGGGCGATCAGGGCGTCGACTAGGGCGGCGGCCGAGCGCAGGTTCTTCTCCGGGATGCGCTCGTCGGGGATGCCGGCCGCGGGCGCATCGCGTGGCTGGATCACCAAGCTCTGCACGGCTTTGCAGATAGCGCGCGGGTCCGTCGGCAGGCTATCGGCCAGGTGAACCTGGTCAGGGCGAAGTTCGGTCAGAGGCCCAGGCACGCTGTAGTCGATCATGCCGCCGATGCTAGGCAGGGCCCACCGACAAAAGTTCAGGCAGTCGCCAGGATTTCGCCGTGGAGCAAGGAGATGAAGCCGTCGGGGGCCGCTGACCAGGTGCGCCAGGCGTCGGAGATCCGCTGCAGATCTCCCTCCGGTACGCCGGCGGCGCGCGCCTGGCGGGCGAGGTCGGACTGCAGGATGCGGTCGGCCCACATGCCACCCCACCAGTCCCGGTCCGGCTGGTTCGCGAAGGTCCAGTTGCTCGCCGTCGTCTCAACCCTCTCGAACCCGGCGGCCAGTGCCCACGCCAACAAGCGCCTGCCTGCGTCAGGTTCGCCGCCGTTCGCCCGCGCCATCCGCTGGTAGAGGTCCATCCACTCGTCGAGCTCAGGCAACTCCGGGAACCAGGTGAATGCGTGATAGTCCGAGTCCCGCGCGGCGACGATCCCGCCGGGCTTGCAGACCCGGCGCATCTCCTTCAGCGCCTGCACGGGATCACCGACGTGCTGCAGGACCTGGTGCGCGTGCACCACGTCGTACGAGTCGTCCGGGAGTTCGAGCCGGTGCACGTCGCCGACGACGAAGTCCACCTCGATGTCGAGCTTGGCGAAGGTGGCGCGGGTGATGTCGAGGGCGGCTTCGTTCGCCTCGAGCGCGGTCGTCCGGCCCGGCTGGACCAGAGCCGCGAGGTCGGCGGTGATCGTGCCGGGGCCGGCGCCGATGTCGAGCAGGGACCTGCCTGGCCGGAGCTGCGGGAGGAGATACCCGGCCGAGTTCTCCGCGGTGCGCCAGCTGTGCGAGCGCAGTACCGATTCATGGTGGCCGTGGGTGTACACGTTGTTCATCCCGGACTCCTTCGTCCTCGTCGACACGCTTCAGGCTAGACCAAGATCTTGCGTGATGAGACATATCATCTTGGATAATGAGACGAACCACGATGGCCGAATGTGGCCAGACCCGGCGTGCCGGTGCGGGTGACGCTTGATTCCTCACCACTCAGCCAGGAGGAAGAAAGTGCTCGCAAAGGTGTTCCCCATCAAGCTCAAGGACGGCAACCAGGCAAACGCGGAGGAACTCGTCCGGGCCTTCGCTCCGCAGGGCCCGGGGCAGGAGGAAGGCACACTGTCGTTCCGTGTCTACCGGGATCCGGCGAACCCCGACTACCTGCTGTTCGTGGAGCACTTCGCCGACCAGGCGGCGTACGACTCGCACACGGGATCGGCGGCATACAAGGAACTGATCGCGGGTCAGTTCGCGGACCTGATCGTGGAGTTCGTCGAGATCGACCACGAATTGCTGGTCAGCCTGTGAGCGGCGCGGCCATCGACCAGAAGGCGCAGGCTCGCGCCTTCCGGGCTCTGCACCACGGATCGGCTCCGTTGGTACTGCCGAACGCGTGGGACGCAGGCTCTGCGAAGGCGATCGAGGCGGCCGGTGCTCGAGCGATCGCGACGACGAGCGCCGGGGTGTCGTGGGCTCTTGGCGTCGAGGACGGCGGCGGGCTGAGCCGTGCCGACGCGCTCGACGCCCTGCGACGCATCGTCGCCGTCGTCTCCGTGCCAGTCACCGCCGACATCGAAGCCGGGTACGGCGCGACGCCGGCCGACGTGGCGTCGACAGTTGCCGAGGTCATCGAGATCGGCATTGTCGGCATCAATCTGGAGGACAGTTCCAACGGTTCCCTGCTGGAGGCGACCGCTCAGGCAGAACGCATCGCCGCCGCCCGCGAGGCGGCCGTCGCCGCCGGCCTCGACCTCTGCATCAACGCCCGCACCGACACCTACCTCTTCGGCGACGGAACAGGCACCCTGCAAAGAGCCAAGCTGTACGCCGAGGCGGGTGCCGACGTGCTCTTCATACCAGGCGTCACCGACCCACCCACCATCCAGGAACTCGTGGCTGGATCACCACTCCCTCTCAACATCATGGTCGGCCCAGGAGCCCCCACTGTCGGAGACCTCACCTCACTCGGCGTAGCCCGAATCAGCCTCGGCCCCGCCATCACCACCGCCGCCTACAACCTCGCCGCCGCAACCACCCGCGAGCTACTGGCAGCTGGCACCTACACCACACTCATCTGACCGCCCTCACGATCGGCGGTCAGGAGGTGGATGCTGGCTAAGGCTCGCCAAGGGTGCCAGGATTCGGACTCCCGGGTTGGGGTGCGGGGGAAGGCATCTCTGGCACCCAGGCGGAGGGCGATTTCGTGGGCGGCCTGTTCGGTGATGCCGCGGATCGCGGTGAGGGAGGCGACCAGTTCCTCGAGGGCCTCCGCGCCGTCTAGCCTGATGTTGCCCGCAGCAACTTCTGCGGCGAGAGCCTGCACGGTGTCGCCGGCACCGTGCGGCGCGGAGTACAGGGCTTCCGCGGACGGGAAGGCGTGGGTGAGGCCGTGGTCGAGGCCGGGCACGCGGGTTCCTGCGACTTGGATCAAGCGGGCGAGTAGCTCATCGGCGTCTGTGGGTGATTGGTCTCGGATGACTGCCTGGACGGCGATCTCGAAGGGGGCCCAGGCGCCGGGGACGCGGACGCCCGGGCGGGCTTCGATCAGCGGGCCGATCACCGGGTCGCGAGCGAGTTGGGCGGCGGCGAGCAGGGGTTCTGTTTCCAGGCCGACCAGGCGAGCGGCTCGTTCGACGACGTGGATGACGCCTTCCCAGTAAGGGAGATGGGCGCGCAGGAGCAGGTGGTCGGTGCCGCCGGGAGCGATCTCGAGCAGACCCGGTTCGCCGTCCAGGCCGATCGTGCGGCGGTAGACCCCGTCCACCACCGACTCCACGCCTGGAATCGCGCGTTCGGCGAGGAACCCGACCATCGCGTGCCAGTCGTACGGCGGGGTGAACGGCATCCGCAGTACGAGTCCACCGTCCGCGACCAGGCGATCGGTGCGGCGACGGCGTTCCCGGAGTTCGCGCGGCGTCGACCGGAACACCTCCCGCATCGCCCGATTGAACTGCCGCAGACTCCCGAACCCGGAAGCGAAGGCGACATCCGCGATCGTCAACTCCGAGTCGTCCAGCAACCGCCGCGCGAAGTGCGCCCGCCGCGACCGCGCGAACTGGTCCGGCGTGACGCCGAGGTGATCGTTGAACATCCGCCGCAGATGTCGCGCCGACAACCCCAACCGCGCTCCCAGCGCCGACTCGTCCGCCTCGTCGAGTGCTCCCCCGATGATCAACTGGACCGCTCGGCAGACGAGTTCGGGCGCATCGTCGGCGACGGTCCCGGCGACCCGGTACGGCCTGCACCGCAGACACGCGCGATACCCCGCCGCCTCGGCCGCGGCCGCCAACTCGAAGGTCCGCACATTCTCCGCGAGGGGCTTCGCGCCGCAGCCGGGCCGGCAGTAGATGCCGGTGGTGCGGACAGCGGAGTACGTGGTCACTGACTCATCCTGCGAACCCGTTCGCCCCACGTCCAGCCATATCCGGACACGGGGACCAGCTACAGGCTAGGGTGCCCCGGTGCCGGCGAAACCCATGCTCATCGTGATCAGCGGTCCCCCGGGCACGGGCAAGACCACGCTCGCCCACCAGGTCGCCGCGGCGGTCGGCTGTCCGGCGATCTGCCGCGACGAGATCAAGGAAGGCATGGTGCACGCGAACCCCGGGTTCGTGCCCGGGCCGTCGGATCCGCTGACGATGCGCACGCTGTCCACGTTCTTCGACGTGATCGGCTTGCTGATCGGCCGGGGTACGACGGTCGTAGTGGAGGCCGCGTTCCAGGACCACATCTGGGGTCCGCGGCTCACGCCGTTCATGGACCTCGCCGAGCTCCGCATCGTCCATTGCACCGTCTCGGCCGAGGTCGCGCAGGCCCGCATCACCGAACGTGCCGCCGGCAACGAACTCCGCAAGGCGCACGAGGACGGCCACACCCCGAACGACAACTGGCGCCGCCGCCACGACGCCTTCAACCGCGTCGCCCTGCCGGTCCCCGAACTCGCCGTCGACACCACTGACGGCTACCACCCCGGCCTCCCCGAGATCATCACCTTCCTCTCCCGCTGACCACCCGGAGCGCAGTACTGCGTCGCGCCGGGCGACCCGCAGTACGGCGTACCGGTGGTGGGGTTTCCATTCTCTGACTATGGTCAGGGAATGGCTGATCTTCAGATGCGGTTCGGGAACCTCGCCACTGCTCACGTCGCCGACGCCTGCCTGCGGGCTGGGTTGCCCGTCCGTACGGTCTCGCTGCGCCCGGTGGTCGCCGCGCGGGTCGCCGGCCGGGTGCTGCCCGCGCAGCATGTCGGGAGCGTCGACATCTTCCTCGAGGCATTCGAATCGGCCTTGCCGGGCGACGTGCTCGTGGTCGACAACGGCGGCCGGCGCGACGAGGCGTGCGTGGGTGATCTGGTCACGTTGGAGGCGAAGGCGGCAGGACTCGCCGGGCTGGTCGTCTGGGGCCTGCATCGCGACACCGTCGACATCCAGGCGATCGGGCTGCCGGTCTACAGCCTGGGCGCCATGCCGACCGGCCCGCTGGAGATGCGGACCCTGCCCGCCGATGCGCTGCAGTCCGCCACTGTGGGCGAGTGGACCGTCACGTCCGACGACGTAGTAGTGGGCGACGAGGACGGCGTCGTCTTCATCCCCGCGGCGCGCGTCGACGAACTGCTCGACCTCGCCGAGTCGATCCGCGACACCGAACGGCGCCAGGCCGCGCAGATCAACGCCGGTACGTCGTTGCGCGAGCAGGTGCGGTTCGACATCTATCTCGCGGAGCGGAAGAAGCGGCCGTCCTTGACGTTCCGCGAGCATCTGCGTGGCGTCGGCGGCGCGATCGAGGAGTGACCGAACTAGTGCCCTCTGACATCACCGCGGCAGCCGCGGGTACCTGGAAGCTAGGCGACCTCACCGTCAACCGGATGGGCTTCGGCGCCATGCGCATCACGGCGAACCCGGACCGCTCCGTCGCCATCCGCGTACTGCGCCGCGCGGTCGAGCTGGGCGTGAACCACCTCGACACCGCCGCGTTCTACGCCACGCCCGGCGGGACGCCCGGGATCAGCGACGAGGGGCCGACGCGGTACGCGAACGAGCTGATCCGGGAGGCGCTCGCGCCGTACCCGGAGGACCTGGTGATCACCACCAAGGTCGGGCCCGGGGTCAACCCGGAGCGCGGGTTCTACAACGCGACCACGGCTGCCGAGCTGCGGACCCAGGTCGAGGAGAACCTCCGTCAGCTGGGCCGCGACCACCTCGACGTGGTGAACCTGCGGGTCATGGACGGCTCCGGCTCTATCGCGGAACGCTTCGGCTGGCTCGCCGAACTCCGCGACGCCGGCCTGATCCGCCACCTCGGGATCTCCAACGTCCGCCCCGACCACCTCGACGAGGCCGAGCCGATCGCCCCGTTGGTCTGCGTCCAGAACAGCTACTCCCTGGACACCCACCGTTCCGACGACACCTTCCTCCGCACCTGCGCGGACCGCGGAATCGCCTACGTCCCCTTCTTCGCAATAGCCGGCGCCTCGGGCGGACGCGGCGCCATGCCCGCCTCCTCGGCCGCAGTACAGGCGCTCGCCGCAGCCCACAACGCCACCACCCAGCAGATCCGCCTGGCCTGGACCCTCCACCAATCCCCCAACGTCCTGGCCATCCCCGGCACCGGCAACCCCGCCCACTTGGACGAGAACATCGCCGCCGGCGCCCTAACCCTCACTCCTGAAGAGCTCGCAACCCTCACCTGAACCCGACGCGAGACCCCATGGCTGCAGTTACGAAGTCGCGGCTCGTACTGCGGGGGCGATCTCCTGGGCCCAGAGGTCGAGGGTGTGCTCGAGCGGCTCGGTGCCGCGGGCGAACAGCGTGAACCCGGCGGCGCCGTACTGGAGGACGGCGGTGGTCAGCTCCTCGATCCACTGCGCCGGTGATCCGCCGATCCAGCGGCCGTCGGCGTCGCGGACCCGGCTGCGCGGCTGGGACGTGATGACGCCGGGCAGGTTGAAGATCGTCGCGACGTCCGACGGTTTGCGGCCGACGCTCAGCGCGGCCTCGTCGATGATGCGGCGGCCGTCTCTGTAGACTTCGCTGATCCAGTCGGCGGCATGGCCGGGAATCCAGCCGTCTGCCTGGCGGCCGGTCGCGGCGAGAGACTTCGGGCCGTTCGAGCCTGTCCAGATCAATGGGGCCGGGACGGCCGCGGGGACGATGCCTCGAACCGTGTCGTTGGTGACGGCCGGACCCCCGCCTGACAGTTCGTGGATGAGCACCATCGCCTCCTCGAACTTCTCGACCGCCTCGGCGGGGCGGATTCTAGGCACCCCCATCGTGGTGATGCGGTCCCAGGCACCACCCGCACCCAGGCCGAGGACGAATCTGCCGCCGGAGAGCGCGGTCAGCGAGGTCGCAGTACGGGCGAGCATCGGCGCGGGTCTGAGCGGGAGATTGGTCACGTTCACAAGCGCGGAGATCCGCTCGGTGCGGCCGAGGACATAGCTGATCAGGGCGTAGCCGTCGAGGTGGTCCGCCAGGTACGGATGGTCCGAGACCGAGAAGACGTCGAGCCCGGCCCGGTCCGCCTTCACGGCGAGGTCGAGGATCTCCGCGACGTCGCGGACGCCGTTGGGTGAGCCGTAGCCGAAACGCACGTTCATCGTCTGCCTCCCATTTACTTCGTAGACCTAAATACTAGCTCTACTAAGTATCAGGAGACCAAACTTTCCGCCCTTCGGACTACAGTGGGGTGGTGGCCACCAAGACAGCGAGCGACACGGAGCTGGTCGGCTCCCTGGTCAGCCTGATGCACGTCCTCCAGGACCTGTACGCCGAGACGAGCCGCCCGCTCGGGCTGACTCCCCAGCAGGCGCACCTGCTCTGCGTACTCCTCGGCGGCCCGCTCGGCATGACCGATCTCAGCCGCATACTCAGCATCGAACGTTCCAGCCTGACCAGCATGGTCGACCGCCTGGAACGTCGCTCACTGGTCGCCCGCACGGCTCACCCGACCGACCGCCGCGCCTGCCAGATCGCCCTCACCACCGAGGGCCTGGCCCTCGCCCACGAAGCCCACAACGCCTTCACCACCCGCATCGACGCCCTGACCTCCGACCTGTCCGCGTCAACCCGCACCACCCTGGTCACCGCCCTCACCGGCATCACCGCCAATGGAGGAAAGAGTTGACGGCTGACGGGAAACTGGTGCGGGATCTGATCCCCGACATCATTCGAGCCAAGGGTGAGGAGCCGATCACCTACCGGGCAGACGCCGCCGAGTACCGCCGGCGACTGCGGGACAAGCTCGCCGAGGAAGTCGACGAGTTCCTGAAAGCCGACGACGAGCATGCCCCGGAGGAACTGGCCGACGTACTGGAGGTCGTCTACGCCTTGGCCGCCGAGCTCGGGATCAGCAAAGCCCAACTGGAGAAGGTCCGCGAGGACAAAGCAGCGGCCCGCGGGGGTTTCGCCGAGCGGATCGTGTGGTCCGGCGTCCGCTGACTCACGCCTTCGAAGCGCGCCGCCACCGCCACCGCTAGGCCAGGAGCGTCGCCAACGCTCCTGGCCGGCTGCAGCTAGAACCTGGCTGCGAGGTGGAGGCGGAGGATCGTGTCGTAGTCGACGATCTCGAAGGAGTTGGCCTGGGCCGCGCCCTCGAACTCGGTGGGGTCGACGGTTTCCTGGCTCCCGATCACCAGGAGCTTGCGCGGGTCGGTGACCTCGATGCCGTACTTCGCCTGGGCGAATGCGCGGTTCTCGGGGCTCTGGAAGTACTGCTCGTACTGCGTGAGCTTGGCCGACCCGTCACGCACGGGTGCGCCGTACGAGCGGTGCCGCTTCTTGCCGCCCTTGGTCCCGGTCTCGAGCAGCGGCAACTTCAGGTCGCCGATGATGTGGCTGCCGTCCGCACGTTCGAGGATGAAGTCCGGGGTCAGCGCAGTCTCGTCACCGGGTGTGCCGTCGCGCCACTCGAGGTACGGCTCACGGATCAGCTTCGTCGCGTCGAACGCGGACAACAGGATGTCCTCGTGCTGCTCCAGGAACTCACCGGCAGTCGCGTCGGGGAGACCGTGCATCAGGTACGTGCTCGCGAACGCGTCGCTCTTGAGGCGCTGCTCCACCTCGCCGCGCGGCACGCTGAAGGTGCCGACCGGATCGAGATGGTTGGACGCGGACTCCAGTCGCTGCAGGTAGTCCCGGTACTTGTCCGCCGGCTCCGACCGATGAATCGCGATCGCCAGGAACGTCCAGTGGAGGCGGACCGAGGAGTCGGCCGTCGAGGCGAGCAGGACACGCTCGAAGGTCGAGTAGTTCCCCGGGGCGAACTGGAGGAGCTTGGTGCCGCTACCCACCACCTCGGCGCCGATCAGGCTCTCGGCACCCGCGAACCTGGCCGCGAGAGCGCTGCGCGCAGCCTCAGTGGCGATCGTCGCGTCCTTGAAGATCCTCTCGTCCTGCAGGACCACAACCGCATCGGATGCGGAGGATGCGCCCCCGAAGTACTGGTCGATGCTGTCGGCCTTCTGCCGCTTCACCTCGAGGGAGCGGTACTCGCGGCTCACCCCGACCAGCTCCAGGATGTTCCAGTCCGGAGTCTCGGTCAGCACCATCAGCCGCGGATAGACCAGCGGCCCGGGCAGCTCGCGTGAGTGGCTGGTGGGCAGATGCTCACTCACACTCCGCAGATGATCCCCCCAGAACTGACTGTTCACCTTGACGAACTCGGTGGGTTTCATCGCCCGCTCTCTCCTAGCTCACTCAGCCAACTCGACGTACAGACCAACCCCCAGTCTCCTCGCCCGTATTCCCCACCGACGAAGCAGCCCCCGACCCACGTTTCCGCAGGTCGGGGGCTGTGCGCTCAGCTACTTCGGGATGCCGTCGCGAATCGAGAGCCACTGACTCCAAGCAGAGCACCGGATTGCCGCCGCGCATGCCTTCGCCGTTCAAGAACAGCTGAACCATGCCCCCTACTGTGAGGGAGCCCGGAGCGCTCACGCACCCCGGGCTCCTTGGGCTCCACCCGTCTGGAGGGACGTCCGGGCAGAGCTTCCTGCTACGGGTCGATCACGATCGTGCAGGTGTAGGTACCCGGCTGGAGGTTGGTCGCCGAGGCCGACCCGTCACCGTTCGCACCGGTGCTGCCGCTAGCCACGGTCCCACCGCCAGGTCCGGTGCAGACGATCGTCGACGCGGTACCGCCATCGATCTGCGAGTTGACCGAGACAGACAGGTCGGTCAACGGAGTGTTGCTGAAGCTGACGGACTCACCCAGGTACGGATCGCCGGCGCAACTCGCCACGTTGTCGACCAGAACCGTCTTCGTGAGAGGCCCGTCGGCCACGTAACCTGCCGGCAGTGTCTCGGTCACCGAGTAGCTGCCGAACTGCAGGTTGTCGAAGCACGTCTGACCGTTGGCGTCGGTGGTCTGGGTAACCCCGTTCACGGTGAACGCGACACCTGCATGCGGATGCGGTCCAGGCCCGTCAGCCGCGTGCTTCCTCGTCTTGGTGACCTTGATCGCGCCGCAGGTCGCGAGGTTGAGCGGCGTAGGTGCGATGAAGTCCTTCAGCGCCGCGGTGAACGAGTCGGACGACCGGCTCTTCAGGTACGCGCTACCGAACGAGACGCAGGGGTCTGTGCCGCCGCCGAGCGCCGAGAAGTCGACCGACGCTTCACCGAAGGTCCGCGCCGAAATGGGGCCGAGACCGTCGGACTCCGCCGCCGGGATCGGCGAGGTGTTGATCGAGCCCGTCGCGTCACCCGCACCCGACAGGTTGACCTTGTCGCTCCAGCACGGCAGCGAGTTCGATGCCTCGCACGCTGAGGTCGGGCCGGTGGTGAGCCACCGGGACAGGAACAGCACCGGGTTGGTACCGCCCTGTGACAGGTCGTACTGGATCAGGACGTCGCCCGCGGTCCGGACCGGGGTGACTCCGTTGGAACTGGTAACGAGGGACTTGTTGAACTCGAAGTCCATGTTGGTGGTTCCGGACGGCTCCTGCACGCGGTGCCAGAACAGGTGCAGGAAGTCGGTGGTGGCTGTGTCCTCCAGGTAGACACCGAAGGTGAGCAGGTCGCTCTTGTTCGGCGGGATGCTGCCGTCGACCACAGTCGGTACAGCCGTGTCTTCCTTGGTGCCCTGGCCGAACGAATCGTCCGCGGCACCGGTGAACGGGTCTGCCTTTCGGGTCTCGGCGACGTTCGCCCAGTCGAGCGATCCTGCGTCGTCCACCCTCAGGTTCGCGTCGGTGTCGATCTCGAAGTTGCTGCCCGGCAGACTGACCTCGGGATGCGAGGCCAGCGCTGGAGACGCGATCAGGGCGCTTGCTACCAGCAACAGCCCCGCGGCCCCGATCAACGGCCGCCGCATCTTACGTGATGTGCCGGCATGCGAGCCGGCCCCCAACGAAGACGTCATTGTCTCCCCCTAGGAGATCAAAATCTCGGCCCGTGTCTCGGGCCGGGCGGTCTCCTCACGGCGAGGCGCGCGCGTAGTCCCTCCCTACGCAGCCGGTGTTCCCCCATGCCCCCAGGCGAGGTCGCACACCAGGCCCCCCAGCCGGCCGCGTCGCCAGAATTCCGTTCTTGACGTTACGCCCACGTGAGTCGCCGTACAACGGTTTCATCACGGCAACTACCACGGCTCGGCCGACCACGCGGCGTGGTGTGTCGATCGTGTGTGCGGATGCCCAACGGCGAGTCGAGCCGGCTGTGAGGGACGAGCACCTGAGCGACATCGCCTGACGTGGACAAGCCCTGGACAAGGATGCCCGTAGATCCCGTTGCCAGCCGAACACAGTCGGACACGTGAAACCGCCCCTGACCCGCGCTTCCGCAGGTCAGGGGCGGTTTTCGTCCCGGTGGCAGGTGCAGGGTTCGAACCTGCGTAGGCATAAGCCGACAGATTTACAGAATCCGCGTTGGTTGGCCCTGACCAGGAAACAGGCCCACAGGGGCGACGACTTAGACACGTCCTCGACGAGCGACCTTCTCCGCGCCCTGGACTACCAGTCTCCGGATCGGATGCGGTCGTCCATAAGGATCGCCCACGTATAGGACGATCCTTGACGCGCTGGTATCGCCCCAGGGCCAACCGCCGGCATCGCCTCCAGCGCTCTTGCAAAGTTGGTCTTGGAGAGGTGACGCACGGTCCGACTGGGACGCAGGTAGTTGCCGGGCACGTCGTACGTGAACGCGAGGCCGGGTCGCAGCGATCGGTGCACGCTGCCAGCCAGGTTTGCGGGGCCGCGAATGATCGCCGCGCCGCTTGGCGCGCGCCGGCGCCTCCGGGTGTTCATCGTCCTGGTCTCCTGCCGTGTGCATATGATCGCGCGTTGACGGTTCCGTTACTACTCGTCGCTACTCGCTACATGTTCCGTGGCGAACTGGCTGACCTGAGTCATAGAACGATCGGGAGGGAGTGCAGTGGGTGACAAGCGCAAGCCAGCGCCGCATTTGCTGGTCAAGGAGACGCACGAGCCAGCTGTTCCACAGGACTGGCCCGAGGGCCATGTTGGCGTAGCGCTGACCGATGACGAGGTAGGCGAGTGCATCGAGATTACGATCCACGGCGTCAAGCACTACCTGCACTCGACGACCGCGCGCGAGCTAAGCAACCGACTGGTTGCCCGGATCGACGAGTGGAACGCGATTGCTCGCGCGGCGGGTGTACCTGAGGTCTAGTGTCGCGCAAACGAGGTGTTTGACCGGCTATGCAGTGCGCGCATGACTTCTGGCTCTCGCGCAGTAACGGCGCGAGTTGATCCAGCGATGTAGCGGGCGCAAGGTGGCTGGAGTCGCTCACTGTCCGGACAACACCGGCGTTGGAATCCGCGCTAGTCGAGCTTCTCAGCCGAACCGACGCCACCACCGCCGCTCAGTGACTCCGCTTGGCCGGCACGACGGAGCCAACCTGTCGGTGCCCTATGAGACCGTCTGGAGTCGCGGGCGCGAGGTCACACGTTCGGGCGGTGCACCCCGCGCCGTCTTTGAATCCATCGCAAAGCACAACAAGACCGGCTGGCTCACCGAGCAGGCAGAAGAGGCAGCAGTGCAGTGAACTGGGTACCCGTCGCCGACAGACTGGTCTGGGCGCACGTCATGCGCCCTCCCATCCCGCTCGTCTACCTCGACATCAACCACTTCATCTACCTCGCCAGGGCAAACGTTGCGACCGACACCTCGCCCAAGGGCTACGCAGAACTCCTGACGGCTGCAACCGCCGCAGTCCGGGAGAAGCGCGGTGTTTCCGCTCTCCGGGGAGCACCTCTTGGAGCTCACCGCCATCAAGGACCCCAAGCAGCGCGAGCACATCGCCGAAGTCATGGAGGCTCTCAGTGGGTTCGGCTACCTCATCGGCCGACCTGAGATTGCCCGACTCGAGATCGAAGCCGGGATCGAAGACATCCTCAGCGAGAACCCACAGCGACTGCCGTTGCCCCTGATCGGGCGCGGATTCGGCTGGGCCTTCGGGATGGTCGGCGGTATGAAGATCGTCGACGCAGACGGCGACGACGCCTCCATCAGCGCCCGCCGCGAGATGGGCGTAGACAAGTACGAAGCGTTCATGCGGTTCGCGAACTACACCATCGAGAGAGCGATGCTGGATGGTCCGCCCGACACGGAACTCCCGGCTCTCCGCGAGAATGGGTACAATCCAGAATCGTCCAGAAACGGGCAAGTGAGCCGCCTCGCCTTCGAGCTCGACTTGTCGGCGTACCTCGCCGACGATCCGAAGTGGCGGCGCGGGAGGCTTCGAGACATCGTCTCGGCGCGCGAAATCTCCCACGAGTGGCTCGACGCAATCAACGATGTCAAAGGACAACGCGTCCGGGCCGGTCGTCCGCTGTTTGACCCTCCCGACGACGACATGCGCCGGTTCATGGCCGCGATGCCGCACACGCAGGTAGCGATCAGCATGAAGACGCACTACCACCGCGACCCTGCGCACCGCTGGACGACCAACGACATCGTCGATATCGATGCCATGGCGGTGGCGTACGCCTACTGTGACGCCGTCTTCACCGACAAAGCCGCCCGGTCCGCGCTCGCGAACTCCAAGGAACTCCGTGTCTTCGGTACTTTCCTGCCACGCACAGCGAACGAACTCACTGACTGGCTGAACCAGCAGCCTCGGCTCGCCACCGCAGACCTTCTCGTCCCTCACCCGCTCTGCACGCGCGCCAACTAGACATGAAGCGATCTCAGCTTGCCCTGGTAGGGCCTCATGCGAGCAGATTTACAGGGGGGTGTCTGGAGCGCTCTGGCCAGCGGAGATGCCACCCGGTGGCCACACTTCCGCACCAGTTCCGCAGACGACTGTTGGCCGACACCGCCTCAGCCCTCGCCCGCGCCGCATCAGGCCCACCGGTGGCACGATGAGATCAGGGGACGACCGCGAGGGTCGTGGTGACGTCGACAGCATCGCTTTGTAATTGCATTCCGACCACGCTGCCTGCGCGGGAAGCGACGCTCAGACCAACGCTTAAGCAAGACAAATCCCGATCGCATGGAGCCAGGGAGATGAGAATGATCACGGTGGACGATCCTTGGCCCCCCGCCTTGGATCAGGGATCCATGAGTTCACTCCCTGCGGGTCAAATTGCCAGTCTATACGACAGGTTGCTTGACCGACTCAAGGAGATAAATGATGCAAGTCGTAAGTCGATTTTAGGTCTGCTCCTCGTCACGACTGCGGTGGAACTCCTGAACCGCGCGGCGATCTCGAACGTCGCAATCGGAGGTTTCGAGGTCAGTGACCTGTCGGTCGTCCGCAAGATATTGCCGATGGTAGCCGCGTACTTCATCTACGACCTCGTTGTCCACGGATTCCGGTTCTACTACACCCGCGCCGTGGTCAGCGAGATAGATCGCATCTATAGCAGCCAACTCAGCGCACATAGACTCACTCGAATCAGTTATCCTATCGCGCCATCCTTATTCGGCCCTCTTGCTTGGTATCAATCTAAAAGCTCCATGTTCCCCATTGTGGCGGCTTTCAACGTTGTCCTTCGGGCGGGAACGGTATTGACACCCCTCCTTTTAGAGTTGTGGTGGTATACGAAACTGTTCAACACTTTCGGATTAGACGACGTTCTGCTCTGGGTCAGCAGTAGCCTCTCGGCGGCCTTCATTGCCTTCGCGGCCGTATTGGTCGTTGAAGGCGTCAAACGAGGAGTTCTTAGACGTGAGAACTTCTTTCAGGGAAGATGAGGTACGACCGTTACCCGGCACTTCACAGTTGAGGGTGTAGCACCGCCGCCCGTTTCACCCTCAACTGTGAAGAGCCCGAATAGGAACGCCCAGGCTGTCCTTGAGCACAGGCAGCCGGGGCGTTGCTATTCGCATCGATTCAGAAGAGTCAGCGCTGGATGACTTGAAAGGCCGTGGTGAACAGCTGCCCGGCAAAGTCTAGTCGCCATTCATAACGTCCAATGGGGAGCGGCATCGACTGCACATTCACCGCAATCGACGCATCCAGCATGCTGCCAGGCGCGACACCTGGAGGCCGGCCGACCTCAATTTCGCCTTCGCTCGTAACGTACTGAGGATTATCCGGGGTTCCTAGGTTCACTGGGTGCCCATCGGAGTCGAGCAACTGCAGGTGCATAGGAAGTTTTTGATTGCTCCGGTCCCAGGGAATCTTTATCAGGATCGCGACGGCTTGGGGGGCAGTCGGTGTGCCAGTCATCGACCAGCCAGCGCCAAGCATATGGATCTTGCCGCTCGGGTCGCTCACAGCCGCGTCGCACAGCAACAGCTGTACCTCGACAGGGGATGCCATCAGGCTGAGGCGTGCACCGGTGCGTTGGCCATGGAGTCGGGCACCACAACTACGTCCGACGAAGGAACCGCCACAAAGAGGTTAAAACCCCTCTGTGGTGCGGTGACACCTTTGGTTCCCCGCTCGAAGGCGGCCTTCACGTTCTCTACTGGCTCGTCGTCCTCGTAGAAGTCGTCTCCCCTGGTGATGTCCATAGCGCCATCATGCCTGGCAGCGCCAAGACTTGCTAGCTATCGAGTGGGTAGGCGCTGCCAAGGTTCCAAGCGTCACCAAACGGATCGTCCGCCGGGTACAGGACGACCAACACACGCTGGTCTCCAAGATAGATCTCAAGGATCGCTCTCCTGCCACGCTCGGGATCATCGTCCCAGACGTACCTGAGGCCTGCCTGACCCACCAGGTGGTCATATAGCGCTTGGACGCTCAGCTTATGCCGCCCTTCGACCTTCAGTGCAGTGCGCTCACTCACGTACAACTTGGCGATCCAAAGACTGTCCAACCTGTGTCCCAACGCCCCACCGCTGTCCCTGTCGGCGGCGGCCAAAGCGGTCTCGCCTCCAACTGGGGCACGGCCCTATGTCTCCCGCCTGGCCCGACCTCGGGGCGTCGAACGCCCAACGCGGTGTCCCCTTAGTGTCCGGCATCACAGACTGACGTCAAGAGGCTACGAGCACGATCCGTGCTGGCCGCGAACTTCGACAAGCATTCGACAAGGGCACCCGTAGATCACCGACGACGGCCGGATACAGCCGGACACATGAGATCAGCCCCTGACCCACGTTCTCGCAGGTCAGGGGCTGTTTCAGGCCCTGTGGCAGGTGCAGGGTTCGAACCTGCGTAGGCATAAGCCGACAGATTTACAGTCTGCTCCCTTTGGCCGCTCGGGCAACCTGCCAGGGTGATGCTGCTCCGAGGAGCGGCGTGAGAGACGATACAACAGACAGTGCCCCTGACAGCAAATCGGAAAGGAACTGCCCATGGCTTCGGAGTCCTCCTTCGACATTGTGAACAAGGTCGATCACCAGGAGGTGGACAACGCCGTCAACCAGGCGGCGAAGGAGATCAGCCAGCGGTTCGACTTCAAGAACGTGGACGCGGGCGTCAAGTGGTCCGGTGATTCGATCGACATGCAGGCGAACACCGAGGAGCGGGTCAACGCCGTCCTCGACGTGCTCAAGGACAAGCTGGTCAAGCGGCAGATCTCGCTCAAGGGCCTGGAGGCCGACGAGCCGAAGCTGTCCGGCAAGATCTACAAGATCAACGCCACGATCAGCGCCGGCATCACCCAGGAGAACGCCAAGAAGCTCTCCAAGCTGATCCGCGACGAGGGCCCGAAGGGCGTCAAGGCGCAGATCCAGGGTGACGAGCTCCGGGTGTCCAGCAAGAGCCGGGACGACCTGCAGGCGGTCCAGGCGCTCATCAAGGGAGAGGACCTCGACTTCGCGGTCCAGTTCGTCAACTACCGCTGACCCGCCCGTACTGCGCACCGCCCGTACTGCGAACGCGGCCAGGGCAACCTCCGCCCAGGAAGCCCCGGCCCCGCGCGGCTCTCAGGCGTCCGCGGTTAACTCGGTCGCCGGGTGACGCGGAAGGCGGCATCCTGGGGCGGGTGACGGACTTCGTGCGCTGGGTGGCCGACGACTTCGGCGTGGAGCTGGCCGACCTGAAGCCGGTAGACCACGGGGCGGATGTGGCTGCTGAGGTGTGGCAGGCCTCGACGCCCACAGGCGAGCAGTACGCAGTGAAGTGGAGCGGCGGCGGCACTGACGTGGCGCCGAAGGTCACGGCGTTCCTGGCGGATTCCGGAGTGCAGGGGATCCCCGGACCGGTGAGAACCCGCACCGGTGAGCTCTGGAGTGTCCGGGACGGCAAGCGCCTCTCCCTGGCCCCTTGGATCACCGGAGACCGTGCAGCCGACACAGGCCTCACCACGGACCAGTGGACCTCGTACGGCGCTCTGCTGGCTGAGGTGCACGCCATCGAGCCACCGGCGGTCCTGGCAGCCGCAATGTCCCGGCTGAACCCCATCAACGCCCGTATGCCGGCTCTCACGAAGTCCCTGGGAGAGAGGTTCAGCGCCGGAGTACCGCAGGACGCCCTGGAGGCCGAAGTCGCCGCGACCTGGCTGGAGCACCAGCAGACCATCGCGCGGGTCGTCGAGCTGACCCAGGAGTTCGCACGCCGGGATCTGGGCGGTACTCCGGTCATCTGCCACGCCGACCCGCACCTGGGCAATGTCCTGGTCGCTCCCGAGCAACTGCACCTGATCGACTGGGACGACGTAGTGCTCGCGCCGGTCGAGCAGGACCTGCTGTTCATGCTCGGCGGAATGCGCTCCCTCGGCCCGACCACTCAGGCCGAGGAGGACGCGTTCTTCAAGGGCTACGGCCCGGTCACGCTCGATCACACCCGCCTGACCTACTACCGCGCCGCCCGAGCCCTGGAAGACATCGCCCTCTGGGCCCAGCAGGCCGTGACCGGTCCCGACCGCGAAACCTGCCTCCACATCCTCCGGGGAAACCTCGGCCCGGACAGCCTCACCGCCCGGGCTCTCGGGCAAGCTGATTCAGGCGTGACGTAGCCAGATGTTGGGCTCGCGGTAGATGCCCTGGTCGGCCTCGCGGTCGATCTCCAGCGTCGTCAGCCCGTCGGGGATCACATAGGTACCGCTGGCCGGCAGTGCGAGCCCGGTCCACTTCTCCCACTCCTCGACCGTGCCGATCATCGTCTGGGACACCGGAGCCGGCGCCAGCAACCGAGCGCCGAGGCGAACGTGCGTCCGCAGCCAAGGATCCAGCGGCAGCCCGTCAGCTCGGGTCCAAGTCATGAACTCGGCGATATCGGTCAGCGGATACCGCGCCTTCAACGTCGGCCGCACCGGAGCGATCATCCGCCTCAGTCCGGCCAGAGCCGCCTGTTCCTTCACCGCCGTGATCACCCGGCCGGCATGCCCCTTGCCCTGCTCGTCGTTACGCACCGCCGCGGCCATCAGCACGAACGTGTCCGCCACCACACCGGCCTCCCGAGACTCGACAGCCCGCCCCAGCGCATCCGTGAACCCACCGGGCAGGTCCGACACCGTCTCGTCCCAGGCGATCGGCACACCCCAGCACCCGCCGATCAACCTCCGGTCCTCGACCGAGACCAGGTAGAACTCCCAGTCGAGGAAGTACGACCGCCGCCGCTCCCGATAAACCTTCACCCCGGGATCGTGGAAGATGAACTCCGGCCACTCCTCCACGAACCGCTTGCCGGCTTCTTCGTCCAGTTCGGGCGCGGTGGCCACCGGGATCAGCTCATACATGCGGCGAACCCTAGACGGCCCGCCCACCACCGGCCACCGCGTTTCCGGCCCGTACTACGCGGGGTGGTCCGCCGAGCTCCCGGCGGCACGCCTTGTTGAATGCCTGCAGATCGGGGATGCCGACCGAGGCGGCGACCGCCGGGATCGACAAGGTCGACGAGACGAGCAGGTGGCGAGCCCGGGTCATCCGCCGCTGCCGGATGTACGCGACCACCGTCATCCCGGTCTCCGCCCTGACCAACCGCGTCAGGTGGTTGTGCGACACCCCGGCCGCGGCCGCCAGCGAGGGAACCGTCAACGGCCGAGCCAGGTTCGCCTCGATGTACGCGATCGCCGCCGACACTGCCGAGTGTCCGGCAACCGCCCCACCCTCGGTGAGTGGAGCCGAAAGCTGCGCCACCCGCCACAGCGCCGCCCACACCTCGGAGACCACCCGAGCCGAGCCGCTGGGCGACGCCCCGATTGCCGAGCGAAGCATGTCGGACAGCGCCGGCGCCGCAGTACCGGCGTCCTGCACGACCGGGACGTACGACGGCTCCCCGACCGGGCGCGGCCTGAAGTGGACGTACAGGTGCTCCGACCGCCCCCGGTAGTCGAACTGCACCTGTACTCCGGCCGGCGTCAGGCTGACCGATCCCGGCGCGACCGGGTACGTCGTGCCGCTCACGGTCAGGTCGGCCGAGTACCCGTAGAGGTGGAACTGCCACAGGTCGGGCAGCCGGAAGATGTCCCGCGGCCCGCGCACCCCGTGCACCCCGACCCCGACGTTCACGACCTCCGGCGGCTCGGCCAGGTGCAGCGGAATCATGGTGAGAAATTACCACCAGTGGTGAACTCAACCCACGCGAAACAAGAGCATCGAAACCTAACCTGGACGAGTAGTGACCACCAAGGCCCAGTCGCCCCGAAAGGGAGAGACATGACCCAACCGCATCGCAAGAACCTCCTCACCTCGGTCCAGATGGCCGGTTTCGTCGCCACCGGTTCGTTCCGGATGGACGCCGTCGTCCCCGACGAGATGAACCAGCAGGCGCTCGACGTTCTGAAGGCCGGCATCCCCGGCGTCCCGTACGGCACCCCGCTGTCCGAGGCGTTCCAGGACAGCGAGTTCGTCCAGCGGCTGGTGCAACTGCCCGAGGTCGCCGGCGCCATCCACAGCCTGGTCGGCCCCGAGCCGACCGTCGACCACCACGCGGTCCACATCCGCAAGGCGCACGAGGGCGAGGCGCAGAACCTGCACGGCGACGCGATCATCGACGTCCGCGAGGACGCCTTCGACGTCCAGCTGATGTACTACCCGCAGGAGGTGACGCTCGAGATGGGCGGCACCCTCAGCGTGCCCGGCAGCCACCTGCGCCGGACGAACGAGTCCGACACCGGCCGGTACCAGAATCTGCTCGGCCAGACCCGGCTCACCTGCCCGGCCGGCACCGTGGTGCTGCTGCACCACGGCATCTGGCACGGCGGCCGCAAGAACGACAGCGCCGTCGACCGCTACATGTTCAAGATCCGGTTCAACCCGACCGTCCGCCAGGTCCGGCTGTGGAACACCGACGACCTGTACGACGAGCAGGTGGCCAGGGAGCTCGGCCAGTACTTCCCCTGGTACGAGAACGCCACCGGCCGGCTGGAGATCTACAACCGGGTCAAGCTGTGGCAGGCCATCACCGGCGACGACACCTACGACCCGGACTACTGGGTGACCCGGGTGTCGAACCGCCCGCGCCGCGTGGTCGCGCAGCGCAGCCTCAACCCGCACGCCGCGAAGAAGGAGATGGCATGACCACCGCTGCCGTTCAGCAGACCGTCCGCCAGCAGGTCCTGGTGCTCTACCTGGCCTCGTCCGCGCTGGACTCCCGGACGGTCGGCTGGTCGACGTACGACGGGACCGGCGAGACCTCACCGACCACCGGCGACTCCGACGTCCCGCCGTACGCGAACGGGCTGGAGGCGCTCAAGGACGGCTGGCGGCTCTTCCAGGCCGCCCAGCTGCTCCCGCCGCAGCCGGGTCACGAGTACGACGTGTCGTTCCTCAAGCACGAGTTCTTCTTCGAGAAGCTGGTCCCTGTCACGGCGTGACCCGTCACGGCGTGAACAGGCCGTGGCGCATGGCGAACAGTGCGGCGGCAGCCCGGGTGGAGACCCCGATCTTGCCGTAGATGTGCTGCACGTGGTGCTCCGCGGTACGGGGTGAGATCACCAACTCGCGGGCGATCTCGGCGTTGGACCGGCCCCGGGCGAGCAACCGCAGTACTTCGACCTCGCGCTCGCTGAGGCCGGCAGGACGACTCGACAGGCGGCCGGGCACTCGTTGCCCGGCCGCTTCGAGTACTGCCCGCGCACAGTCGCCGTCGAGGCGCCCGGCAGCCACCTCGGCCCGTACTGCGGCCGCCGCCGCCTCGGGTGGTAGCGCTGCCCGGTGCGGGCGATCCTGGGTCAGCGCCTGGAACACGTCGGCCACAGCAAGCAGGCGGGCCGCGGGCGGGAGATCGCTCGACTTGGACTGCCGGGGGTAGCCGCTCCCGTCGAGCCGCTCGTGGTGAAGCCCGGCCAGCGTGGCTACCGGCTCGAGTGCGACGGAGCGAGCCAGGATCCGCTCCGAGTGGTAGGGATGCAGGCGCACCTGCTCCCAGTCGCCCCGGCGCAGCTCACCCGGCCTCTCCCAGACACCGGTGGGCACAGCGATCCGGCCCAGGTCGTGGAAGTACGCCGCCTGTTTCACCAGGGGCCGTTCGTCGTCGTCCAGGAGCCGCTGACCGGCTTGATCCACCAACTCCGCAACCCCGGTCGAGTGCCCGAACAGATACGGCGACTTGAGGTCCACGAAGTACGCGAACGCGCGAGCGATGTCGTCCACCCGGTCGGCCGGGATCGTCCAGCACGGTCGCGGCTCCGCGGCGAGGGCTTCCTCCCAGACGTCGATGGTCTCCAGATCCGCCGCGAGGTCCGGCTTGAAGGCCGCGACAACGTGCGGGTCGAGCCAGCCTCCTTGCCTCCTGCGCAGCATCTTCTCGGCGAGTTCCGACCCACCGAGACCGGTGAAGATCACCGCCTGGGTAGCGACCTCGGCGATCCGGGTCGCGCTGGCGATCGCCTCGCCCGCCAGACGTCTCGGCGCACCGGTGCCGTCCCAGCGTTCCAGGTTCTGGTAGAGCGCGTCGGCGACTGCCGAGCCGAGGTGGAGTCGCTCCGCGAGCATGCTCCCGACCTCGCAGATCGCTAGCAGCAACTGCGCCTCGCTGGACTTCCCGGCCGACAGCGTGCGAGCGACGTACTGGAGCCGGCGGATGCCGCTGCCCTGGCCTATGTGCGTCAGAAGCGTCAGTGACTCGCGCTTGCTGACCGGGTCGGTCCGTTCCATCAGTGGGCGGAGCCGGGCCACGCTCGGGCCCATCATGCGGGCCTCCTCGTGGGTCGTGGCGGTGCAGCCGAGGTGGCGGAGGAGGGTCGCGTAGTAGACGGTCCGCTGGTCGACCAGCGGCATGCCGAGGTTTTGCGCCAGCCGCATCGCCACCACGCAACTGCGGAGCGACTTCTCCGGTGGCTGCGCCATGGCGAGGTCCAGCGTCACCGAGAGCGCGCAGAGCAGGTCTGCGAGCCGCAGGTCGTCGCGCGCCATCTAGCCCTCTCCCGGCGACCCTGCGAGATGGGCAGAACTGCCGATGCCCCGGCAGGCGCCGTACGGCCATTGTGAGCCTCGAACGCCCGTTTCGGACCGACGGAGGCAGCTCATGTTCCGGACCGCAGTCGCCAGACCCCGACTCGCCACCCCGCAGTTCGCGCTGCTCGGGCTGGCCGCGCTCGCCTACTTCTTCGCGGACGGACTGCTGGTGCCCGCTGTGCCGCTCTACGTGACCGGACCGCTGGCCGGCGGCGACGTCGGGGTGGGGATCGCAGTCGGCGCGTTCAGCCTGTCAGCGCTGGTACTGCGCCCGTGGGCCGGGTGGCTGGCCGACAGGCGCGGCAGGTCGGTTGCGATGATCGGCGGCGGGCTCGTCTTCGCCGCGTCCGTCGCCTGCTACAGCCTCGCGGACAGCCTCGTCCTGCTCGTCGTACTGCGGCTGCTGACCGGCATCGGCGAGGCCTTCTTCTTCGTCGGCGCGGTGACCGCGATGAGCGACCTGGCCCCCGCGGAACGTCGTGGCGAGGCGATCAGCCTGTTCTCCCTCTCCCTGTACGCCGGGCTCGCGGTCGGCCCGCCGATCGGCGAGGCGGTGGTCGCGGCGATCGGCTTCGCCACGGTCTGGGCGATCTCGAGCGGCGCGGCGGCACTGGCCGTAGTACTCGCTCTGAAGGTCGGGGACACCCGCGAGCCGGGTCCGGCCGAGTCCGGAGTACGGCTGCTGCATCCGGCCGCGGTGGTGCCCGCCTTGCTGCTCCTGGCGTTGGTGTGGGGCATGGCCGGGTTCCTGGCGTTTGTGCCGCTCTATGCGCTGGATCTGGGGTTGCCCGGGGCAGGTTTCTTGATGTTCGTGTTCGCGGCGATCGTGATCCTGATCCGCAGTGTTGGCGCGCGAATCCCGGACCGGCTGGGCGCGGAGCGGAGTGTTCGGCTGGCACTGTCATGTGCGGTGGCCGGGCTGACGATCATCGGGGGCTGGCGGGCTGTGCCGGGGTTGGCACTCGGGACGGTCGTGCTCGGTGTCGGTGTCGCGCTCGGGACGCCCGCGATCATGATGCTGGCGCTGCAGGACGTGCCGGCCGCCGAACGAGGTGCGGTGATGGGCACGGTCAGCATGAGCATCGACCTGGCACTCGGTCTCGGCCCGGCGACCTTCGGACTCGTTGCCGCCGGCCTCGACCGCGGTACCGGATTCCTGGCCGCGGCCCTGGTCGCCGGATCAGGCCTCGCCCTGGCCACCCGAGGCTTGCCGAGAGCGAGACCTGCCGCGGCACTAGGCCGGTAGGCCGTCGTCCCAGATCGACCCGAGCTGGTGCAAGGTCAGCGACTTCAGCATCAATGGTCCGTCGGTGACCAACTGGAGTCCGTGACCAGCACCCTCGAAGTCGACGTTGAGGCACTCGTAGAACGCACCGTCCGTGGCGAAGATGTCGAGCTGACCTCGGTCGACGAGCAGCCTCAGCGACAGGGTTCCGTCCGGCGCGACCGGCAGGTCGTAACCGTCCAGCTGAGCTGACCCAAGGTCGTAGCGGACGGACCGCGCGTCGGTGGCGGTCCCGAGCCGGAAGCTGAACGCCGTGGCCTGCGAGGCGCTGAGGTCGAAGGTGGCCTCGAGCTCGTAGGTATCAGCGGCCTCGGCCGAGAGCAGGTCCCGGGCGGTGTCCGGCGACAGCTCGACCGGGCCCCACTTCGTTGTCGAGCTGCGCAGGAGGCGGATCTCGTCGATCGGTTCGCTGAAGAGCCGTGGGCCGTCGGGTGTGCTCACCAGCCGCTGTTGCACCGGGAAACTGGCGTTGCCGGTCCAGATCGAGCCGCGGTTGCCGCCCTGCCAGGCCAAGGTGACGACCCGGTCATCCGGCAGGTTCTCGAACGACTGGGCGGCGTAGTAGTCGCTCCCCGCGCCGCCGGTGTTCCGGGTGATGGTGCACGGCTCTGACCAGGACGTCCGGAACTCCCGGCCGTCGAAGTCGCCAACGAGGTACGAGCCGCGCGCGTCCCGCAGTACGTAGGTGACGTCGCCGTCCAGCGCCATCGGGGTGAAGTCCGGGCACTCGAACAGCCAGCCGGCGGCGAACCTGCTCACCCGCTCCCAGTCGCGCAGATCGGCGGACACGAAGAAGTCCACACCGTTGCCGCCGGCATCGGACCAGACCACCATCACCCAGCGCCCGCTCTGCTCGTGCCAGCAGACCTTCGGGTCCCGGCTCTCGGTCCCGCTCGGCTGCGCCACGACGCGGCCATCGTCGTACGCCGTGAAGGTGCTGCCGCCGTCGAGGCTGTAGAGCATCCGCACGCCCTGGGTGCCGGAGAAGACCACGATGGGGTCGTGCGAGCCGTCCTTGAGCCCGGACGTGTCGCGGGTGTCGACCACTCCCCCGCCGGACCACAGATCGCCGGGGTGGATCCTCGGATCGAGCGCGATCGGCTGCTGCCGCCAGTGGATGAGGTCGGGGCTGGTCGCGTGCCCCCAGTGCATCGTGTCCCAGGCCAGGCCGTACGGGTTGTGCTGGTAGTAGAGGTGGTACGTGCCGCGGTAGTACAACAACCCGTTGGGATCGTTCATCCACCCGCTCCGGGAGCTGAAGTGGAACTGGCCGCGGTTGGCCTCCTGGTAGTCGGTGTCGACGTAGGGGAAGTACTCCCCGGCGACGGGACTTGCTGTCACGACCGCCCAGTCTGGCTGCGTCATGGGTTACGCGGGCAGGATGCAGACCGGCTTGGGCCAGCTCAGCGGCGTCCCCGTTGCGGTGAGGGCGCCGCTGCTCTGGTCGACGGTGAAGACCGCGATCGCGTCGGATTGCTCGTTCGCGGCGTACAGCTGGGTCCCATCCTTGCTGAAGGCAAGGTGTCGCGGCCAGGTCCCACCGGAACCGATCGTCTGGATCAGCTCGGCCCCCAGCCCCTCGGCACCGGTCCGGAACACGGCGATCGTGTTGTCACCGCGGTTCGAGCCGTAGACGAACCGGCCGTCCGTGGAGACCAGCACCTCGGCCGGGAAGTTCTCCCCGGTCGCGTCCTCGGGCCGCGTCGACACGGTCTGCACGACCGCGAGCGTGCCGTCGCTGTAGCTGCACACGGCCAGCGTCGAGTCCAGCTCGTTGATCAGGTACGCCGCACCGCCGCCCGGGTGGAAGACGAGGTGCCGTGGTCCGGCGCCGGGGTGGATGGTGAGGCGGTCCACCTCCTCCAGCCGGCCCTTGTCGCTCAGGATCGACACATAGACGGAGTCCGAGCCGAGATCCACGTCGAAGGTGAAGGCGCCGGCCGGGTCGAACGTAACCTGGTGCGAGTGCGGGCCTTCCTGGCGCTCGGCGTTCGGGCCGCTGCCCTCGCGCTGCAGGATCTGACTGGGATCGCCGAGTGAGCCGTTCGCCCCGATCGGGTGGATCGCGACCGAGCCGGAGGTGTAGTTCGCCGACAGCAGGAACCGGCCGGACGGGTCGATCTCGAGGTGGCAGGGGTGCGCACCGCCGGTCGGCCGGTGGTTGAGGAACTCCAGCGAGCCGTTCTCGTCGATCGCGAAGGCGCTGACGCGACCGGCCTCCAGCTCGTTCGTCGTGTAGAGGAACCGGCCGTCTGCCGACCGGGTCAGGAACGACGGATCTGGGATCGCCGCAATGATCCGCAACTCGTCGGGGGTGCCGAAGCCGATGCCTTCGCCGCCCCCTTCCTGACTGGTGTAGCTGCCGACGTAGATCCGCTCCGAGGTCATGCCCCTACCCTGCCAGGTCGGCCCCGGCGCGGCCTACCCTCCTCCCCATGGATACCGCCGCCTTCCTCCGCCGCATCGGTCTGACCAGGCACGACGGGCCGAGTGTCGAGGCGCTCTTCGAACTGCACGCGGCCTTTGCCGACACCGTGCCGTACGAGTCGGTGCAGTACCAGCTCGGCAAGGGCGGACCGCTGGAGCCCTCGGCGGTCGCGGAACGGATCCTCGCGCGGGAGGCCGGCGGGTACTGCTTCCAGCTGAACGGGGTGTTCGCGCAGTTCCTCACCGAGCTCGGCTACCAGGTGACGATGCATCGCGGCGGCGTGCAGACGATGACGCGGCCGGCCCGGGTGGATGCCAGCCACCTGGTGCTGACCGTCCACGGCCTGGACGACGATCCGCAGAAGGCCTGGCTGGTCGACGTCGGCCTGGGCGACGGCCTGTTCACTCCGATGCCCCTCGAAGCAGGAACGGCCAGACAAGATCCGTTCGAGCTGCGGCTGCGGCCGTCGGAGATCGTCGACGGGTGGCGGCTGGACCACGATCCGCGGAGCACGCTGGCCGGGATGGACTTCGAGTCGGCGCCCGCGACGCTCGCGGCCTTCGAGGGCCAGCACGCCTACCTCTCGGTGGCGCCCGACTCGCCGTTCCTCCGGTTGTGCGCGGCCTACCGGCGCAAGGCCGGCAGCGTGGTGATCCTCCGGTCGCTCAGCCTGATCGAGACATTCGACGACCGGATCGACTCGACCCTGCTCGAAACCCCGGCCGACTTCTCACCGCTCTGAACGACATCTTCGGCCTGCCCTGCGGCCACCTGTCCCCCGCCGAGCGCGACCAGGTCTTCGCCCGCGCCCTCGCGCAGTACGAGGGCTGGCTGGCTACCCAGAATGCCAACTGACCTCAGGTGACGAGGGCGAAAAGGGCGCTCGGGAGCAGGGACATCACCACGGCGGAGCCGACGCAGGCGGAGATGACGGCGACGGCCGGGGTCTCGATGTCGACGGAGAACGGGTCGTCGGCCGGGAGCCGGAAGATCTCGGCGACCCAGCGCAGGTAGACGGCCAGGCCGATCATCACGTTGACCGCCATCACCACGGCGAGCCAGCCCATGTGCGCATCTATCACCGCCTGGAAGGCCGCGAACTTGGTGAACAGCCCGGCCAGCCCCGGCGGCAGACCCGCCAGAACCACCAGGAAGAACACGAGAGCGGCTCCGAGGCCCGGCTCCGAGCGGATCATGCCGCGGTAGTCGGACAGCAGCCCGCCCGGGCGGTGCCGCTGGACCACCGCGACCGCTCCGAAGGCGCCGAGCGTCACCACGACATAGGCCGCCAGGTAGCCCACGACCGCCTGCGCGTCACCGACGGCGAGAGGTGCGAGCAGGAACCCGACCTGCCCGATCGAGGACCAGGCGAGCAGCCGCACGGCCTCCTGCTGCCGCAGCGCCGCGATGTTGCCCACCGTCATCGTCAGCGCAGCCAGGATCGCGACGACCAGGCGCAACTCCGAACCACTCGGGGCGACGCCGAACGTCACCAGTACGAGCAACCCGGCCACGCCGGCGGACTTCGACACCACGGCGAGGAAGGCGGTCACCTCGATCGGCGCCCCGGCGTACGTGTCGGGCAGCCAGCCGTGGAACGGGACGGCGGCGATCTTGAAGCCGAACCCGACGATGACGAACAACCCGGCACCGAAGGCCACCCGGCGCAGGTCCGGGTCGATCCCCGGCAGCCGCGTCGCGATCGTCTGGAGGTACAGCGACCCGGTCACGCCGTACAGGTAGGAGATGCCGAACAGCATCACGGCGGTCGAGAGCACCGAGACCAGGAAGGCCTTCATCGCCGCCTCGGAGCCGCGGCGGTCGCGGTTCAGCGCCACCATCGCGAAGGTGGGCAGCGACACCAGCTCGAGCGCGATCACCACCGTGGCGAGGTCCCGCGCGCCGGCCAGCACGGTCGCGCCGACCAGGGCGCTCAGCAAGAGGAAGTGGTACTCCCCGACGGGGATGCCCGCCGACAGCAGCCGGTACGTCGAGAGGCCGACGACGCCCAGTCCGCCGACCAGGAGCACCGCCCACAGGCCGATCGTCAGCGGTTCGAGCACCAGGCTGCACTCGGCCGGGCCCTCCACTACGGTCCGGCAGAACGCGGGCTTGAAGCCGTTGCGCTGCACCACCACGAACGCCAGGCAGAACAGGATCACGCCGCCGGTGATCAGGCTGATCACGGTGTGCTTGAGCTGCTTGGTCCCGGTGCTCCAGAAGGCGTCGATCAGCAGCACCGCGATCGCGCCGAGCGCGAGCAGCAGCGGTACGGCGGTCGCCTGCCAGTCGGTCCAGGTGATCGTCATAGGAAGTTCCAGTGGTTGAGCAGCAGCGGCGGCCAGACCCCGAGGACCACGGTCAGCGCGATCAGCGGCGCCCAGGTGATCAGCTCGATCCGGCTCAGGTCCACGGCGAAGGCGGCCGCCGGGTACTCGGCCGGATCACCCTGGCACAGGGTGCGCACCAGCCGGAGGAAGTACGCGGCGGTGAGCACGGTGCCGAGGCCGGCGATCACCATCATCACCTGGAAAGTTGTCCTCGGCAACGAATTGGCCGGGTGGTAGGCGCCGAGCAGGACCAGCATCTCGCCCCAGAAGCCGGCCAGCCCGGGCAGTCCGAGCGAGGCCAGGCAGGCGAACGTGAGCAACCCGCCGATTCTCGGCAGCCGCGCGTAGAGCGCCCGGCCGAGGGTCCGCAGGTCGCTGGTGTCGTGCCGGTCCTTGATCGCGCCGGCCAGGAAGAACAGCAGGCCGGTGATGACGCCGTGCGCGATGTTCGCGAACAGGGCGCCGCTGAGCCCTTCCGGCGACATCGTCGCGATGCCGAGCCCGATGAAGCCCATGTGGCCCACGCTCGAGTACGCGATCAGCCGCTTGAGGTCGGTCTGCGCCAGACAGGCCAGCGACCCGGCGATGATCGCCACGGTCGAGAAGCCGGCCAGGTACGGCGCGATGGTGGCCGTGGCCCCGGGCAGCACCGGGAGCAGGATCCGGATCAGGCCGTAGCTGCCGAGCTTCAGGAGCACCCCGGCGAGTAGCACCGAGCCGACCGTCGGGGCCTTGGCATGAGCATCGGGAAGCCAGATGTGCAACGGCCAGAGCGGCATCTTCACCGCGAGTCCGATCGCGATCAGCACGGCGGCGGCCAGGGCGACCCCATGCCCGTTGCGGATCGGGTCCTGGCCGAGCACCTCGAGGTCGAAGGTGCCGGTCACGCGGTACACGAGCAGGAACCCGAGCAGCATCAGCGCCGATCCGAGCACCGTCATCAGCACGAAGGTGGTCGCCGCGCGGCGCCGCCCGGCCGGGTCGTGCTCGTCGCCCCAGATGTCGATCACCAGCCACATCGGGATCAGCACGGCCTCGAAGAACAGGAAGAACAGCACCAGGTCGACCGCCGAGAACGTACCGATCACGCCGGTCTCGATCACCAGCAGCAGCGCGATCAGCGAGCGCGTCCGGCCGATCCGCGGGGTGATCCGCAGCGAGTACAGGCAGCACAGGAACACCAGCAGCGCGGTCAGCACGATCAGCGGCATCGAGATCGTGTCGATGGCGACATGGAACCGCACGCCCAGCGCAGGGATCCAGGACACGTCCGTCTCGGCGTACGGATGGATCCTGCCGGGCAGAGTCCGGGCTTGTTCGCCGATGGTCGACGATCCACTGCGCGGCCTCAGCAGGTCCCACCACAGCACCGCCGATCCGACCAGCACCAGGCCCGACACCACGGCTCCGACGATCGCCGCGAGCCGGTCGGCCTTCGGCACCGGCAGGACCCAGAGGACCACAGCGGCCAGGAACGGCAACCCCAGCAGGACGAGCAGCAAGGCGCTCATGAGCCGATCACCCCCGCCAGGATCGCGAGCGCGACGACCCCGACCACCGCGGCGGTCAGGTAGGTCTGCGCGTTCCCGGTCTGCAGCCGGCGGAGGCCTTGCGACGCCAGCGTTCCGGTCCGTCCCGCGGCGCGTACGTAGGCGCCGATGACATCCCGGTCACCGGTGACCGCCAGTTGCGCGAACCACCGCACCGGTACGGCGAAGACCCGGTAGTAGGCCTGGTCCACCCCGAACTCCTGCTCCAGCACCACCGGGCGCGGGTCCGCCCCGCGCTGCCACAACGAGTACGCCGGCAGTGCTCCGAGCAACGCGAGCACCGTCGTCACCAGGGCGACCCCCCAGTTGAGGTGCACCCCGTCGGCGTACCCGAGGCCGATCGATCCGACCGCAAGGAGCACCAGCGGAGCGAGCATCACCCACGAGGGGTCATGCAGCTTGGAGGTGTCCGGCTCCTCCGCATCCGCCATCGGGTCGTCGTCCTCGAACGCGCCGAGCGCACCGGCGAGAGCCGGCGTCCGGAAGAACACCCACAACCACAACCGGACGCAGTAGAAGGCGGTCAGCGCGGCGGTCAGGCACACCGAGACCAGCACGACCCAGCCGAGGGTCGACCCGTCCCGCGCGTGGAGCCAGGCTGCCTCGACCACCGCGTCCTTGGAGAAGAACCCCGCGAACCCCGGTACGCCGGCCAGCGAGGCGAGGCCGATCGTCATGGTCACGAAGGTGACCGGCATCGCCGTCCGCAACGCGCCGTGGCGGGTGTACCGGCGGAGCACGACGAAGGCGGCGCTGCCGACCTCGTGCAGGAGCACGCCCGCACAGAGGAAGAGCAGGCCCTTGAAGGCGGCGTGGGTGGTCAGGTGGAAGAGCGCGGCGTGGCGTCCGTCGGAGGTGCCGAGCGAGAGCGCGGCGAACATGATCGCCAACTGGCTCACGGTCGACCAGGCGAGCACCCGCTTCACGTCCACCGCCGCCATCGCGCAGAGCGCCGCGAAGATCATCGTCACGCAGGCGACGATCGCCAGCACGGTGAGAGTCGTCGCGGCCGCGGTGAACACGTCGTACAGGCGGGCGATCAGGAAGACACCGGCGGCGACCATGGTGGCCGCGTGGATCAGGGCGCTGACGGGGCTCGGGCCGGGCATCGCGTCCGGGAGCCAGGTCTGCAGTGGCACCTGGGCCGACTTGCCGACCACGCCGACCAGCAACAGCAGCGTGCCGGTGGTGAGCGTGCCCGACGAGATCGGGCTGTCGCCCAGCTCGGAGATCTTGAAGGTGCCGTAGCCGAGGCCGAGCACGAAGATGCCGAACAGGAAGCCGACGTCGCCGAGCCTGGTCATCAGGAACGCCTTCATCGCACCGGAGCGGGCGTCGCGCCGCTCCCAGTAGTGACCGATCAGCAGGTACGAGCAGGCGCCCATCACCTCCCAGCCGATCAGCAGCAGGAAGAGGTTGTCGGCGACCACGACGGTCACCATCGCCGCGGTGAACAGCGTCACCAGCGCCGTGTACGACGCGATCCGCTCCCGCACGTAGCCGATCGAGTAGACCTGGACGCAGGCCGAGACGACGCCGACCACGGCGAGCATCAGCACGGTCAGGTCGTCGGTGCGCAGGTCGAAGCTGATGAAGACGTCGCCTCCCACTCTGGCCCCGTGGGTGAACGCCGTCTGCTGGGGCTCGACGCCGTAGAGCACCGCAGCGGTCAGCACGACCAGCAGGGAGAAGCCGACGCCGACCACCCGCCAGGCGGTCGCGATCACCGGTCGGTGCCCTTCTCCGCGAGGTCGTTCGTCCTGACCCGGTCGACCTCGACCAGGTCGCGGGCGGCATCCACGTCGACATGCCCGTGGCCGCGGAACAGCAGCAGCACGATCGCCAGGCCGAGGCCGATCTCCGCCGCCGCGATCGTGATCACGAACACCGCCAGGGTCTGCCCGGTGGCGAGACCGTCGAGCCGCCAGGCGTCGAAGGCGACCAGGTTGAGGTTCACCGCGTTCAGCATCAGCTCGAACGACATCAGCACGGTGATCGCGTTGCGGCGCGCGAGGATGCCGTACACGCCGATGCAGAACAGCAGTACCGCCAGCAGCAGTGGCAGGACCAGCGGCATCAGTCGTCTCCCCCGTCCGCGCTGGACACCGTTTGAGCGGGTTCCGACAGTCTTCCGCTGCGCTGGGAGAGCACGATCGCGCCGATCAGGGCCGCCAGCAACAGCACCGACAGCACCTCGAAGGGCAGCACCCAGCTGCGGAACACCGCGTTGCCGACACTCTCCGCCGAGCCCGCCGATACCGGCTTGATCCTCTCATTGCCAAAGGCAACGACTACGCCGGCGCCGAGGATCAGCGCGAGCACCAGCGAGACCACCGCGGCGAACGGGCTGCGGCCGGTGGTCAGCCCGGGCAGCGGATTCGTCGGGGCCTTGGTCAGCATCAACGCGAAGAGCACCAGGACGACGATCGCGCCCACGTAGACCAGGATCTGCACCAGCGCGACGAACTCCGCGTGCAGCACGCCGAAGCAGCCGGCCACGGCGCCGAGCGCGACCACCAGCCAGAGCGCGGCGTGCACGATCCGCCGAGATGTCACCACCAGTACGGCCGCCACGACCGCCACCGCCCCCGCGATGGAGAAGAGCGCAGTCGTCACTGCTCGCTCCCACCCTCGATGGCCGGCGGGTCAGGAACGACCACCGGTCCAGGGTCGATCGGCTGGGGCGCCGGCACGGTCCACATCCACTCGCGCAGCCGGTCCTTCTCGTGGGTCAGGTTGCGCAGGTCGGTCTCGGCGTACTCGAACTCAGGGGACCAGAACAACGCGTCGAACGGGCAGGCCTCGATGCAGATCCCGCAGTACATGCACAGCGAGAAGTCGATCGCGAACCGGTCCAGCACGTTCCGGCTGCGCTCCCGGGCCTGCTCGCCGACCGACGGCGCGGTCTCGGTGTGCGAGTCGATGTAGATGCACCAGCTCGGGCACTCCCGGGCGCAGAGCATGCAGGAGGTGCAGTTCTCCTCCATCAGGGCGATCACGCCCCGGCTCCGCGGCGGCAACTCGGGCTGGACGTCGGGATACTGCTCGGTGACGGAGCGGCGGGACAGCGTCTTCGCGGTGACCTTCAGGCCCTCGATCAGACCCTTGCCTGGTACGGCCACGCCTCCTCCTCCTCCTCCGTCAGATAGCTGTGCACGCTGACACTAGTGTCCTGCACCAGGACACTAGTCGCTCAGAAGCCGCAACGTCGTTAACCGGTCAAAGGTCACGCTCCAGCCGGGCGGCGACCTGGCGGTAGCGGCTCACCGGGACGAGGTGCACGCCGTCGAACGCGCCGCTGTCGCGGATGCCCAGGATCTGCTCGCAGGCGGCGTCCACACCCGCGTCCCGGTCCGCCTCGACGGCCGCGACCAGGTCGTCCGGGATGGCGATCTGGGGCAGCGCGGCGGTCAGGTTATGGGCCATCTTCGCGCTCGCGAGCACCATCACGCCCGCGTAGACCGGGATGTCCAGCTCGACGCTCTCGCGCCACCGGAGCAGGTTCTCCAGCGAGTAGCTGACCTGCACGTAGAGGAAATCGGCCTCCGCCTTCCACCCCGGTACCGCACGCAGCCCGGTCGCGGCGCCCACCTGGAACGGCATGATCCCGGGGAAGGTCGTCGCCCGGGCCTGCTCGATCATCGTCCGGACCGTCAGCTCGCTGGTCCGCCCACCCGCGGTCGGCTCGTCCCCGCGGACGAAGAGGAACTGCTCCACCCCGTACGCCGCGGCGGTGAGCAGGTCGCGCCGGAAGCCGAGCAGGTTCCGGTCGCGGGAGTTCAGGCAGGCGATCCCGCGCGCGCCCATCGCCTGGACCTCGTTCGCGACGGCGACGCTCGACACGGTGGCCCGGCCGATGTGGTTGTCCGGGATCAGGAACGCGTCCGCGATCGGGCTCAGCACCCCGATCTGGTGCCGCACCTTCTTCAGATCCGGCCGCGTCGGCGGCTCCACCTCACACACCAGCTCGAATCCCTCGCCCATACCCGCAGACCTTAGCGACGCGGGGTTCCAGCCCTTCCCGTTGTCCACAGGCTGTCGCTACCGTCTCCAGATGGACAGCTACCAGCCGCTCGCCTGGGCCGCCATCGGCGCGGCGGTACTGGTCGCCGCCAACGTCGCGTTCGCCTGGTTCGCCACCGCCCCCGACCACTACGAGTGGACCGACCCGGCTGTCTTCATGAGCCCGCTCGCCGCCCTCGTCGGCGCGTTCATCGGCGCAGGGGCGGCCAGGATCCGCCTCGCCTTGCGGAAGCGTCGTGAGGAGCTCGAGCGCTGAGGAGTTCAGAGCGCGTCGAGGCTGTTCTGGAGGAAGGTCTGCTCGGTGGTGTTCGTGGTCAGCGCGAGTGCTGCTTCATAGGCGGCGGCCGCTTCCGCGGCACGGTCCAGGCGTTTGAGGAAGTCGGCACGGATCGCGTGGAAGAGGTAATAGCCACCGAGGTCCAGGTCGTCGACCAGGGCGAGTCCTTCCGCAGGGCCGGAGATCTCGGCCACGGCGACTGCGCGGTTGAGGGCGACCACCGGGCTCGGTGCGATGGCGAGCTGGTGGTCGTAGAGCTGGACGATCTGCCCCCAGTCGGTCTCCGCCGCGGTCGCCGCATCGCTGTGTACGGCGTTGATCGCCGCCTGGAGCTGATACGGACCAGGCTGGCCGCGGCGCAGGCACCGGCGTACCAGGTCCTGGCCTTCCGTGATCAAAGCGCGGTCCCACAAGGCACGGTCCTGGTCAGGGAGCCGCACGAGCGTGCCATCCGCGGCGGTCCGCGCGGGGCGCCGGGACTCCTGCAGCAGCATCAGCGCGAGCAGACCGACCGCCTCGGGCTCGTCGGGCATCAGGTCCACCAGTAGCCGGCCGAGGCGGATCGCCTCCTGGCACAGCTCGGTCCGGATCAACTCGTCGCCCGACGACGCGGCGTACCCCTCGTTGAAGATCAGGTAGACGACGGCCAGCACACCGCGGACCCGCTCGGGTAGATCGGCCTCGTACGGCACCCGGTACGGGATCCCGGCCGCGCGGATCTTCGCCTTCGCCCGGACGATCCGCTGCGCCATCGTCGGCTCGGGTACCAGGAACGCCCGGGCGATCTCGGTGGTGGTGAGGCCGCCGAGGAGCCGCAGGGTGAGGGCGACCCGCACGTTGAGGGCGAGCGCCGGGTGGCAGCAGGTGAAGATCAACCGCAACCGGTCATCGCGCACAGCACCCTCCTCCACCGGTTCGTCCTGGGCGTGCAGCAGGGCCGCCTGGGCTTGTTTGTCCGCCCGCGAGGCCTCGCGCCGGAGCCGGTCGATCGCGCGGTTCCGGGCGGTGGTGATGATCCACCCGGCCGGACTCGGCGGCAGCCCGGCGGCCGGCCATTTCTCGGTCGCCGCCGCGAACGCCTCCTGGACCGCGTCCTCGGCGACGTCCAGATCCCCGAACACCCGGGTCAGCACGGCCACCGCCCGCCCGTGCTCGGCCCGGAACACAGCGGCGATCTCGACAGGTCCGACCTCAGCCAAAGGGCCGCACCTCGACGTGCAGCGGGCTGAGGACGCGAGCCAGCCTGCGGGACCACTCGAGGGCCTCGTCCTCGGTCTCGACCTGGATCACGGTGAAGCCGCCCAGGTGTTCCTTGCCCTCGGTGAAAGGACCGTCGGTGACCAGCAGGTCGTCCCCCTTGGCCTGCAGGACGGTCGCGGTCTCCGGCGGCTGCAGCCCGGCCGCGAACACCCAGGCGCCCGCCGCGCGGATCTCGTTGTTCAAGGCATCCAGCTCGCGCAGGATCGGCTCGAGGACCTCGGGCTCGGGCGCGGGCCCGTCAGGCTGATAGATGCTGAGCAGGTACTGCTTCATCGTCTCCTCCTCCGGTTTGTCCTCTACACGAACAGCCTCGGCCCCGATCGACAGCCAGACTCACGATCTTCAGTAGAAGATGACGACGCCGATGCCGGTGAGCGCGAGCTGGAGGAGCGCCACCGGCACCAGGCCCTGCCACGCGAGCTTCTGCAGCTGGTCGGCGCGCAGCCGGGGGAAGGCCACTCGGACCCAGATGACCAGGACCGACACCACCGCGATCTTCAGGACGGTCCAGATCCAGCCGATGCTGTCCGGACCCGGCCCGCTCCAGCCACCGAGGTACAGGACCGTGGTGAGGCCGGCCAGGACGACGATCCCGGCGTACTCCGCGAGGAGGAACATCGCGAAGCGGAGACCGGTGTACTCCGTGTACGGGCCGAAGATCACCTCTGAGTCGGCGACCGGCATGTCGAACGGCGGCCGTTGGAGCTCGGCCAGTCCGGCGATGAAGAACACCACCATCCCGGGCAGCTGCCACAGCAACCACCACGGGTTCCACGCCTCGACGATCCCGGTCAGGCTCAGGGTGCCCGCCGCGACCGCGACGCTCGCGGCGGACAACACGAAGGGCAACTCGTAGCTCATCAGCTGCGCGGCCACCCGCAGACCGCCGAGCAGGCTGTACTTGTTGCCGCTGGCCCAGCCGGCCATCAGCGAGCCGAGCACGCCGACACTCATCACGGCGAGCAGGTAGAACAGGCCCGAGTCGAGGTCGGCGCCGACGATGCCCGGGGCCAGCGGGATCGCCGCCATCGCCGCCATGTACGGCAGGATCGCCACGATGGGGGCCCACTCGAACACCCGCTTGTCCGCGGCCGCCGGGGTCACGCTCTCCTTCTGGATGAACTTCACCCCGTCCGCGACCAACTGCGCCCAGCCGTGGAAGCCGCCGGCGTACATCGGGCCGAGCCGGGACTGCATGTGCGCCATCACCTTGTGCTCGGCCTGACCGACCAGCAAGGGCGTCACCAGGAACGCGACCAGCACTCCCAGGACCCGCACCACGAACTCGAGCATGACCGCACCCTATCGAGTCCGGCTTGACCTGAACCGCTGTTGAGGTCAGAGGGTGGTGGAAAACCTCGCGGGAAAGAGAGCCGAGATGAGCACGATCCTCGTCACCGGAGCCACCGGGCGCGTCGGGCGACACGTAGTACAGGGCTTGCTGGAAGCCGGGGCGACCGTGCGCGCGCTGGTGCGGAATCCGGCGGCCGCCGAACTGCCCGCGCCGGTCGAGGTGGTGCAGGGTGATCTCTACGATCCGGGCGCGGTCGAAGGAGCTGCGGTCGGCGTCGATGCGGTCTTCCTGCTGTGGCCGTCGTTCAGCGCGGAGGGCGCCGAGGCCGCGGTGAAGGCGCTGACGAAGCACGTGTCGCGGGTCGTCTACCTGTCCTCCCTGAACGTCCGCGACGACCAACCCCTCGCCGCCAGCGGCGTCTGGGGCGAACTCGAGGAACTCCTCGCCGACTCCGAGTGGACCTTCCTCCGCCCCAGCGGGTTCGCCGTCAACACCCAGGCGTGGGCCGAAGCCTTCCGCACGAGCGACGTCGTACGGATCCCGTTCCCAGGCGCCGGCCGCTCCCTGATCCACGAACGCGACCTCGCCGCGGTCGCAGTACTGGCTCTCCTGGTCCCGCAACACATCGGCCAGAAATACCTCCTGACCGGCCCAGAGGTCCTGACCCAGGCCGAGCAGATCGCCACCCTCAGCACCGTCACCGGCAAACCGATGCGGATCGAAGCACTATCCCCCACCGAGGCCCGCCAAGCGATGCTCGCCCTCGGCGCCGACCCCACCCTCGCCGACTCCTCAATCACCTACTGGTCCACCCTCGTCACCAACCCGGAACCAGTAACCCCGACCGTCCCAACCCTCCTCAACCGCCCAGCCCTCACCTACCAAGACTGGTCCGAAGAACACGCAGACGAATTCCTCAGCCCGCTGCCCTGACTGCTTCAGTTCGTGAGGGGGACTTGGAGCCAGCCGCCTACGTCTTGGCGGCCTGCGGTGGTGGCGGCTTGGATGGCGCCGGTGTTGTCGGCGTGGATGCAGCCGATGAGGATGCGGGAGGGGTCGGGGAGGGCCTGGGCCATCAGGGTGGAGAGGTGGGTGCCGAGGCCGCGGCCGCGGTACTCCGGGACCAGGATGATTTCCTGGACGATGTACGCCGGAAGGCCGAGGGTGTCCTCGCCGTCCGCCAGGGCTGAGACATAGCCGGCCCAGGCGCCGTCGACTGTCACATCGAGGAGCAGGCCTGCCTCGGCGGACTCCTCCAGGTCCTCGCGATCTTGCAGATGAGCCTGTACTACGTGCGCCGGGTGGGCGTGGTCGACGGCGTCGTAGGCGCGGCGGGCGTCGTCGTAGTGGTCCACGTTGCGGACCGGGGTGACGTCCAGGCCGGGTGGGACGTCGCGCGGCAGGAGTTGCTCGATCGGGGCAGCGAGGAAGCGGCGGTCGGGTCCTGTGCCGGGGAACGCGCCGACGGGCTCGGCGCTCCACAGGCGCAGGTAGGTGGGGTTGTGGATCGCGTAGTACTGCGTCGCGGCCGCAGCCAGGGCCGGCAGGTCTTCGGTGCGAAGAGCACGGCTCATGGGTGAGGCGTCGACGAACGGCTTGGTCGGATCCATGCCCTCGAACCGCATGCTGACCATCGCCGACAGGTCGTCGCACACCGGGACCCAGTAGTTGAGCATGCTCTCGATCGGAGTACCTGGCGCCGTCTTCGCGACCCGGGCCGCGGCAATGTCGCGGTCCGTGGCAAGCAGGATGTCTACTTCCTCATGCTGCTTGGCCAGAGCGTCCAGTCGCGTCGCGTCGTCCGCCCACGCACGAGACAACGGATGCTGGCGCTCGAGCGTGTACCCGGCCAGCTCACGAGGAGTCGGAATCACGACGACGAATCGCCCTGCTCACCCTGCGACTCCTCCGGCTTGGCAGGCGCTGCCTCAGCCTGCTTTGCGGTACGGCGTTCGCCTGCGCCGCGGCGGGGGCGGGCCGGGGTGGCGGCGGAGAGCGCGGGTGCCAGAGGATCGGGGTCGGGGCTGCCTGGCGGGCGGGGTCCCCAGGATTCCGGGTCGGGGACGCCCGGCGGCAACGTGCGACGGCGACTCGGAGCTCCGGCCTTCGGGGCGTGGTCGGACTCGCCTGGCTCCTTCGCGCCCGGCCAGGGCTTGGCGACGCGGGAGGCGAGGACGAACTCCTTGCGCAGCGGGTTGCCCTCGAACCCGTCCGGCAGCAACAAGGGGATCAGGTTCGGATGGTCGTCGAAGGTGATCCCGAACATCTCGAAGGTCTCCCGCTCGTGCCAGTTCGCCCCGGAGTACAGGCCGCTCAGCGAGGCGAGTCGCGGCGTCGCGCGGGGGACCAGCGTGCGCACGAGCAGGTGGTCGACGTGCGCACCACCCCAGAAGTCCGCGAGGTGCGTGACGATCCGGAACCCGTCATTAAGTTCGTCGCTCGCGGTCAGGAAGTCGAAGAAGGTCAGGCCGACCTCGTCCCGCAGTACTTCGTGCGCCGCGACCCACGACTCGGCCGGTACGTCGACCGCCGCCGGGCCGAAGCTCTCGGCCTTGACCGCGGCAATCCCCGCCTGGACCAGGGCCCCGACCGCGTCGTCGCTCACCGAGGCTCCACCGTCGCCGAAATACCAGCCGAAGCATCAGGAGCGACAGCCGAAGTACCTAGAGCCGGCGGCGACACCAGACCGCGGGTCAGTGCCTGCGCGGACGGCTCGTACCGGCTGGTGACGTTCTCGCCGGCGATCTTCTCCTGCAGCTTGAGGATGCCCTGCAGCAACGCCTCCGGCCGCGGCGGGCAGCCCGGCACGTACACGTCCACCGGGATGATCTGGTCGACGCCCTTCGTCACGCAGTACGAGTCCCAGTAGGGCCCGCCCGAGTTCGAGCAGGAGCCGAACGAGATCACGTACTTCGGCTCCGGCATCTGGTCGTAGAGCCGCTTGATCGCGGGCGCCATCTTGTCCGTCACCGTGCCCGAGACGACCATCAGGTCGGCCTGCCGCGGCCCGGGCGCGAACGGGATCACCCCGAGCCGGATGAAGTCGTGCCGCCCCATCGACGCCGCGATGAACTCGATCGCGCAGCAGGCCAGGCCGAAGTTGAACACCCACAGCGAGTACTTGCGGCCCCAGTTCAGCAGGTACCGCACCGGCTCGGGCGCAAGTTTGGCCAGCGCGCCCACGGCCGGCCGGACCGTCGGGGTCGGCAGGTGGACAGGGCTGTCAGGCATGAGCTCAGCCTAGTCCGACAATCTCCTCCGCGAGGATCTCCGGGTACTCCAGCGGCGCGTAATGCCCGACGCCGTCGACGAACCGCAGCCGCTCGTCGCTGAAGAAGTCGTCGAGGTGATCCGACCACTCCCGCGGGAACAGCGGGTCGAACTCCGGCCACAGCACCACCGTCGGTACGGCGATCCGGTCGTACGACGCGGGCGACATCTCCTTGGCCGAGGTGGCGACGGACCCGGCACCCGCCCGGTACCAGTTGATCGACGCGGTGAACGCGCCCGGCTTCGAGTAGACGTCCACCAGGTGATCCAGCTCCGGCTCGAACCCAGGCCCCGACCAGTGCGTCCAGAAGTGCCGCAGGTACGACCGGACCGCGTCGGGATTCCCGTCGATCAGTTCCTCGATCACCGGCAGCCGGTGGAACGCCTGGTACCAGAACTCCGCCTGCGCGTGCTCGGAGAACACCCGCTTCCCGATCCCCGGCAACGGCGGAGCGACCACCAGGCCCTCGATCAGGTCGGGCCGGCTCCGGGCGATCCCCTGCGCGATGCGGCTGCCGACGTCGTACCCGGCGAGCACCGGACGCTCCAGCCCGAGCTCCTCGACCAGCCCGACCACGCTCCGCCCCTGCGCCGCCACGCCGTACTGCGCGGTCGGGTCGACCACGTGCTTGTCCGACTCCCCGAATCCCCGCAGGTCGGGCACCACCACCTCGAACCCACGCTCGACCAGCATCGGCGCGAGCAATCGGTAGTCCGTCCGATCCCCGGGCCAGCCGTGCAGCAGGACGACGGCAGGCCCCTCCCCGTCTCTGTCATAGGTCAACGAGAACCCGTCCACAGCAGCACTGACCGGCATGTTCGTCCTCTCCGTCGGGGCTCCCATCATCGTCCTCGATCCGGCCCCGGCAACGTCCTTGACCCTGCCCGGATCCGCGAATAGCGTGATTGGACAGGACTGAACAGGTCCATTTCGGGTTGGAGAGCGGATGGCCGATCGAGTGCAGTCGGACGCAGTCGAGCCGCGAACGTTCGCGGTGGAGAGCAACGGTCTCAACGTCATCGATGACGCCGACCGCAAGGGCACGCCGAGCCAGCTGTTCTGGCCCTGGTTCGGCGCCAACGTTTCCGTCCTCGGGCTGAGCTACGGCGCCTTCGCGCTCAGCTTCGGGATCTCGTTCTGGCAGGCGGCGGTCGCCGGCGTGATCGGAATCGTCTTCTCTTTCCTGCTCTGCGGCCTGGTCGCGCTGGCCGGCAAGCGCGGCTCGGCGCCGACGATGGTGCTGAGCCGGGCCGCGTTCGGGGTCCGGGGCAACAAACTCCCCTCGCTGGTGTCCTGGCTGCTCACCGTCGGCTGGGAGACCGTGCTGACGATCCTCGCGACGCTGGCCACCGCGACCGTGTTCGAGCGGCTCGGCTGGGGCGGCGGCGACATCACCAAGGTGATCGCGCTGGTCGTGGTCGGGACCCTGATCGTCGCCTGCGGCGTGCTCGGCTTCGACCTGATCATGCGCGCGCAGACCATCATCACGATCGTCACCGGCGTGCTCACCGTGGTCTACATCGCGCTCGTCGCGGACCAGGTCGACTGGAGCACCGTCTCCTCGCTGCCGAGCGGTTCGAGCCAGGAGGTGATCGGGGCGCTGGTGTTCCTGATGACCGGCTTCGGCCTCGGCTGGGTGAACGCGGCCGCCGACTACTCCCGCTACCTGCCCCGCTCGGCCTCCAGCCGCGGCGTGGTCGGCTGGACCACCTTCGGCTCCTCGATCGCACCGCTCGTACTGCTGATCTTCGGCCTGCTGCTGGCGGGTTCCTCGACCGACCTCAGTGCCGCGATCGCGGCCGACCCGATCGGCGCGCTGGCCGAGGCCCTGCCCACCTGGTTCCTGGTGCCGTTCGTGATCGTGGCGGTGCTCGGCCTGGTCGGCGGCGCCGTACTGGACATCTACTCGTCCGGCCTCGCCCTGCTCTCGCTCGGGTTGCCCGTGCCGCGGTACGTGGCGGCCTTCATCGACGGCATCGTGATGATCGCCGGAACCGTCTACGTGGTGTTCTTCGGGGACGAGTTCCTCGGTCAGTTCCAGGGCTTCCTGATCACGCTCGGCGTCCCGGTCGCGGCCTGGTGCGGCATCATGCTGGCCGACCTCGCCAGCCGCCGGCGGGACTACGACGAGGCCGCCCTCTTCGACCGCACCGGCCGGTACGGCGACATCCGGTGGTTGCCCGTAGCAACCATGCTGGTCGTCACCGTGATCGGCTGGGGCCTGGTCACCAACAGCGCCGCGGACTGGCTGACCTGGCAGGGCTACCTGCTCGAGCCGCTCGGCCTCGGCGGCAAGGAAGGCAACTGGGCGTTCGCCAACCTCGGCGTGCTGTTCGCCCTGGTCGTCGCGTTCCTGGTCCAGCTTTTCGCCGGCCGCTCCCAGGTGCGCCTGCAGGAGCAGGGACCGTCGCGTGAGCAGCTGAGCAGCCAGGAGGTCTGAATGGCCCCGGTGCTGGTCCTGATCGATCTGCAGAAGATCTTCGCGGAGCCCGACAGCGGCTGGGCCACGCCGGACTTCCAGCGGGTCATCAAGCCGACCCAGGACCTGATCGGGCTCTTCTCGCCGCACGTGATCTTCACCCGGTTCGTCGCGCCCGGCGAGCCCACCGGCTCCTGGATCCCGTACTACGAGCAGTGGCCGTTCGCCCTGCAGCCACCCACGTCGTACGCCTATCAACTCGTGGACGAGTTCGCCGGTTCGCCGACGCTCGACAAGCCCACCTTCGGCAAGTGGGGACCGGAGCTCGCCGAGGCGGTCGGACCGGGTGGGGAGCTCGTCCTGTCCGGTGTGACCACCGACTGCTGCGTGTTGACCACTGCTCTCGCGGCGCTGGATGCCGGTGTCCACGTCCGGGTCGTCGCGGACGCCTGCGCCGGAGTGGACGAGGCGAGCCACCAGAAGACGCTCGACATCCTGCGGCTCTACGCGCCGATGCTGGAGGTCGTGACGGTCGACGAGATCCGTGCCCAGCTCACCCCGGAGCGCCAGTGATCCGTGGAGTGAACCTCAAGCACGAACGGATCGCCTCCATCCTGGCCCGGGAGATCCGCTCGGGCCGGGTGGAGCGCGGCACCCAGTTGCCCGGGGAGCTCGAACTGGCGAAGCGGTTCTCCGTCAGCCGGAACACCGTCCGCTCCGCGCTCGCAGTACTGAACGAGGACGGGCTGATCACCACTCGCACGGGTAAGGGGTCGTTCGTGCTGTTCGACGGGCGGCCGCTGGACGACCGGCTCGGGTGGACCCACGCGCTGGCCGAGCAGGGCATCGAGACCCAGGTCCGGGTGTTGAAGCTGGCGCGGGAGCGGGACGAAGAGCTGGCCGGCCGGCTCGACCTCGACTCCCCCGACGTGATCGTGATCCAGCGGGTGCGGGTGATCCTCGGCGGCGACGCGATCTCGATCGAGCACAGTCGGGTGCCGGCCATCGAGGAACTCCGCGACCTGCCCGAGCGCGGTCTGGACAACGACTCCATCACCGCCACGCTGAGCCGGGCTGGACTACACCTGGACCACGGCGAGCAGCGGCTGCGCGGGCGCCCGCTCGATCGCGACGAGGCCGCTCTGCTCGACCGGCCCGAAGGCACCTGGTTCCTGCACACCCAGCGGACCAGCTGGACCGCCGACAACCGGTTCGCCGAGCAGGTCGACAGCCTGCTCGACCCGCGGCACTTCGAGCTGAGCCTGAACTACAGCGAGGCCGGCCGGTGACAGCTACCTCCCGCGCCGCCGGTGCTCTCTACGGCCTGGCGATCGGCGACGCGCTCGGGATGCCGACGCAATCGTTGCCCAGGGCATTCATCCTCGAGCGGTACGGCGAGATGCTCGACGGCTTCCATCCGGCGCCGCCCGACCAGCCGCTCGCCGCCGGCATGCCCGCCGGCGCGATCACCGACGACACCGAACAGGCCGTCTTGCTGGCCCATCTCGTCGTCTCCTCCGGCGGCTTGGTCGACGGCCGGGAACTGGCGCAGAAGCTGTTGGAGTGGGAGGACTCGATGCGTGCCCGGGGCTCGCTCGACCTCCTCGGCCCGTCGACCAAGCGCGCCATCGACGAACTGCTGCAGGGCAAGGACATCGACGAGACCGGCCGCTACGGCACCACCAACGGTGCCGCGATGCGGATCACCCCGGTCGGTATCGCCACGCCGTCCACCGATCTCGAGCTCCTGGTCGACCGGGTCGTCGCCGCCAGTGCCGCGACCCACAACACCGGCCTGGCGCTGGCTGCCGCAGCCGCCGTCGCCGCGGCGGTGAGTGCCGGGATCGACGGCGCGACCGTCCCCGAGGCGACCGACCTCGCGATCCGAGCCGCGACCAAGGCCGCCCCGCGCGGCCACTGGGTGGCAGGTGCGGACGTCGCCGTCCGGATCGAGTGGGCCACCTCCCTGATCGACACGGCGCCTGGCGACACCCCTCCTAGGCCGGGCGCCGTGTCTGCACTCCTGTACGATCTGGTCGGCACCAGCCTGGCGAGCCAGGAATCCGTACCGGCCGCCTTCGCCGTGCTCGCCGCCTACCCGGACGACCCCTGGCTCGCAGTACGGCTGGCCGCCTCGCTCGGCGGGGACACCGACACCATCGCGGCGATCGCGGGGGCCGTGGCCGGCGCCTGTCACGGCGAAGAGGGGTTCCCCGCGCAGGCCAGGATCACCGTTGCCGGAGTCAACGATCTCGAGCTCGACGACCTCGCCGAAGAGTTGCTGAAGGTTCGGGCCGGATGAGGCTGCTGCACCTCGGCAACGTCGTGATCGACCTGGTGCTCACCGTCGGCGACCTGCCGGACCGCGGCGGTGACGTGCTCGCCTCCAGTACGACGACCGCGGCCGGCGGCGGCTTCAACGTGATGGCCGCGGCCGTCCGCCAGGGACTCCCCACCCTGTACGCCGGGGCGCATGGCACCGGGCCCTTCGGCAGCCAGGCGCGGGAGGCGCTGGAAGAGGCCGGGGTGGAGTTGTTGCACCCGGCAAGAGAGGACCTGGACACCGGGTTCGTGGTGACACTGGTCGACGCGTCCGGGGAGCGCACCTTCGTCACCAGTCGTGGCGCGGAGGCCACGCTGACGAGCGAGGATCTGCCCGATCCGGCCGTCGGCCGGGACCTGGTGTATCTGTCCGGGTACAGCCTGTTGCACGACTCCAACCGGGCAGCCCTGATCCCTTGGCTTGGCGCGATTTCTCCTGATGTGCCGGTGTTCTTCGACCCGGGACCGTTGGTTGCCGAGATCCCCGAAGCCGCGCTGGAAGCAGTGTTCGCCCGGGCCCACTGGTGGAGCTGCAACGCCGGCGAAGCCACCGCGGTGACGGGTCTCGCCGAACCTGTCGAGGCGGCCCGATCCCTGGTCCGGCGTACCGGGCGTGCCGATGTGCTCGTCCGGACGGGAGCGGCCGGCTGCTTCCTCGCAGTACGAGGTGCCGAGGTCCAGCCCATCGAGGGGTTCGCGGTCGAGGCGGTGGACCTCAACGGTGCCGGTGACACGCACTCGGGGACGTTCCTCGCGGGGATCGCCGACGGCAAGGAACCGGCCGAGGCTGCCCGCCGGGCGAATGCGGCGGCGGCCCTTGGCGTCACCCGGCGTGGGCCGGCCACTTCGCCCACTCGGGACGAGCTGGATTCCTACCTAAGGGGCCGTTGAGCCGCGTGTAGGGAGTTGTGCCGATGCGGTGGTCCTCCTCAGGCGAGCAGATTGTGGGCATCGACCAGCTCCCGGAGGACACGATGTACTTCTACTCCCCGCAATCGCTTCAGGCAGAGATGGCGTACCGCCATGAGCGGATCAGGCGGGACTTCCAGCGTCCGTGGTGGTTCCAGCGCAAGCCTGCCAAGCCGGTGGCGCAGACGCCCTGCGCCCCGGTGGTCCTGGCCAGGCACGCGATGTGAAGGCAAGGTCACCGCCCGTCCCCTTTCGCCCAGCGCGGCCGAGGTTCCTCCCGGAACCCGGCCGCGCTGCCGTTTGTCGGACCACCTAGGGCGATTCGGGACTACCTAGACCCGGCGTACGGCGTACCGGCGGCACTAGGGACTGCCCAGGCGGTGTGGATAGGGACTTGTGCCGATGTGGCGGTCCTCCTCAGACGAGCAGATTAGGGGCATCGACAAGGAGTCGAGGCACCACCAGCCAGGAGGCACAGATGTTCACGAACGACTCGGTCAAGGCAGAGGTGAGCTACCGCAAGGAGCGCCTCACCCGCGACTACCGCCGCTTCTCCCGCAAGTCCGGGACCCGTCGGCACCTCGTCCACCTGTTCACCCGGAACGTCTGAAGGGAGGCACACCATGTATATGAACATCGACACAGCCCGGGCGGAGACCGCCTACCGGCAGGAGCGGATCAAGCGCGAGTTCGGCCGGGCCACCGCCCGCCGGGAGCGCCGGGAGCGGGCTTCACAGTCTGAGACCCGGCCCGCGCGCCGGGCTCTCCGTCCCACTCCGGCCGCATGAGCGCCGGAATCGCCGTCCCCGACCAGCTACTCCCGGTCGGGGACGGCTTTTCTTCGGCCGAAAAGGCCGATCGGACGGGATGCCGTCGAATTGTGTCGGCGCCAGGGGCGAAGATGGACGATGTGCCCTGGACCTCGACACCTCTCGTCGGCCGCTCGACCGAGCTCGCCGCCCTGCTCAGCGCCGTGGACGAGGCGAAAACCCGTCGTGCGGGCGCGATCCTGCTGTCGGGCGACGCCGGCGTGGGCAAGACCCGGATGCTGGACGAGGTCGCCACCGGCGCGCACGAGCGCGGTTTCGGCGTCCTGGTCGGGCACTGCACCGACTTCGGCGACGCCGGACTGCCGTACCTGCCGTTCACCGAGATCTTCGGCCGGCTGGCCGGGGAGCGCCCCGACCTGGTCGAGAGCGTGCTCACCAACTTCCCCGCGATCGGCCGGTTGCTGCCGACGCATCGCCTGATCGGTGCCCAGCCCGCGCCCCAGGACGGGCAGCTGGACCGGGCCGCGCTGTTCGACGCGGTGCTGGGCGCGCTGACCGCCCTGTCCACCAGTGAACCGCTGCTGGTGATCGTGGAGGACGCGCACTGGGCCGATGACTCAAGCCGCGACCTGATCGGGTTCCTCCTCACCCGGCTGACCTCTCAGCGGCTCGCGCTGGTGGTGTCCTACCGCAGCGACGACCTGCACCGGCGCCACCCGTTGCGCCGGCCGATCGCCGAGTGGTCCCGGAACCCGCGAGTCCGCCGGGTCAGCCTGCTCCCGCTGGACGCCGACGACTCCCGCAAGCTGCTGACCGCCCTGCTCACCCAGCCGCTCCCCGAGGCCGAGGTGCGCCGGATCCTCGAGCGCGCGGGCGGCAACGCCTTCTTCACAGAGGAACTGGTCGCCGCGGCCTCGATGGGCGACGCGGATGCCGTGCCACCTGATCTGGCGGATCTCCTGCTGGTGCGGCTCGACCCGCTGTCGGACGACGCCCGCCAGGTCGCGCGAGTGATCGCCGTCGCCGGCCGGCGAGTTCCGCACACGCTGCTGACCGCGGTCGCCGGACTGCCCGATCGTGAACTCGACGCTGCTCTGCGGGAGTTGATCGACGCGCACATCATCGAGCACCCGGGCAACGCGAGCTACTACTTCCGCCATGCGCTACTGGCCGAGGCTGTGTACGACGACCTGCTCCCGGGCGAGCGGGTGCGGCAGCACGCGGCGTACGCGAAGGCTTTGAAGGATCAGACGGTCGCGGGCACAGCGGCCGAGCTCGCCGGGCACGCGACCAGGTCTCATGACCTGGCGACCGCCTTCGAGGCGCGGGTCCGGGCGGGCCAGGAGGCGATCTCCGTGGCCGCGCCGCAGGAGGCGCTGAAGCACTACGAAATGGCGCTGGAGCTCTATCCGAACGCCTCGGCGGACGCGAGCATCGACAAGACCTGGCTGATCGTCGAGACGGCGACCGCCGCTGCCTTGTCCGCGCAGCAACTCCGTGCGCTGAAGCTGCTCCGCAAGGCTCTTGCCGAGCTCCCGGCCGATGCGCCGCGCCTCCAGCGGGCCCAACTGCTGATGCCGTTGGCCGACATCGCGCTGGTGATCGACCAGGACCAGGAGGCCCACGAGGCGATCTCGCAAGCGCTGCGACTCACCTCGGACGAGCCACCGAGCGTGTTCAAGGCCCAGATCGCCTCGCTCTATGCGCGGGTGTCCGATGCGCTCGGCCGCCCGATGGAGGCCGAGCGTTGGGCCCACGAAGCCCTGCAGATCGCGCGAGAGGTCGGCCAGGAATCAGCCGCGGGCGACGCCGGCATCACCTTGGCCCAGCTCCGCCGCCGCGCCGGAGACCCTGTAGCTGCGGCGAAACAGCTGGAGGAGGCCGCAGTACGGGCTCAGCTGGCCGGGGATCCCGCGGCCGAGGTCCGCAGCCGCTTCCTGCTCGGCTCGAACCACTACGAGCAAGGCGACCTCACCAGCGCCAAGACAGCCCTCATGTACGCCGCGCAGCGGGCGGGCGAGTTGGGTCGCCAATGGGCGGCGTACGGGTTCGACGCGCGGCGGATGCTCGCGCTGACGCAGTTCGTGCTGGGCGAGTGGGATGACGCCGCGGCGACCACGCGGACGGACCCGATGACACCTGCGGCGGCCGAGGCTGCTCTGCGGGGAGTCGGGCTGGCGGTTCGCGGCGGGCGTGGCGATACCTCGGTGGCCGAGGACATGGAGCGGCTGCGCAAGTGGTGGACGCTCGACATAATGCTGCCGATCATCGCGATGCAGCCGGCGGTGGATGCCTATCGCTCGCTCAACCAGGTCGCCGAGGCGGAGAAGCTGATCGCGGACGTGTCCGCGCTGTGCGCCGACGTGTTCCAGACCGAGTGGTTCATGGCGCGGATCCGGTTCTCCGCGGTGGGGCTGCAGCTGCTGAGCCACCGGGTCGTGCATGAGCCGACCGCCGCTGCCGAGCTGGTCTCACGGGGCGCGGAACTGGTCGCGTCCGGGCAGGCGACCGCGGAGAAGGGCATGCCGCCAGGGCGAGTGCTCGGTGTCGAGGGGATCGCTTGGCTGGCTCGGCTCGAGGCTGAGTGGGAGCGGCTGCGCTGGCTGGCCAATGTGGATCCGCCGACTCCGGAGGAGCACGTCGCGACCTGGCAGCGGACGGTCGACGCCTTCGGCTATGGATATGTGTTCGAGCAGGCGTGGTCGCGGGTGCATCTGTCGGCTGCGATGCGGGCTGTTGGACGAGTGGCCGACGCGAATGAGCAGGCCCAGTTGGCTACTGAGACCGCGCGGGCGTTGGGTGCGAAGCCGCTGCTCGATGAGCTTGGTGGCGCTGAAGCCGGTGTTGGGCCCGCGGCACTGACGGCGCGCGAGACCGAAGTACTGGCGTTGCTTGCTGAGGGGCGGACCAACCGGCAGTTGGCACGCGAGCTCTACATCAGCGAGAAGACGGTCAGCGTCCACGTCTCCAACATCCTGGCCAAGCTGGGCGTCCGCAGCCGCACCGAAGCCGCCGCCGTAGCCCGCCGGGACGGGCTCCTCGACTGATCCTGGACACGCCTCGCCGACGGTCCCGTGGCGTGGACGTGCCTACATACCTCACCGGAGGGTGGTCAGGTCCAGCTGAGGATGCCCTTGCGGTAGGCGTAGAGGAGGCCTACGGCTACGAAGGCGAGGAAGACGAACATCTCGATCAGCGTGGCCACGCCGAGCTCGGCGAAGATGGTCGCCCAGGGGAAGAGGTAGACGGCGTCCACGGCGAAGATCACGTACAGGTACGCGAACAGGTAGTACCTGATGTGGACCTGGGCCCAGCCCTCGCCGACCGGGTCGACGCCGGACTCGTACGTCTTGAGCTTGTCGGCCGTCGGGTAGGTGATCGTCAGCGCCTTGTTCAGCGCGAAGGCGCCGACCAGGCCGAGGAGGCCGAGCACGACGATCGCGGCGATGACCCCGTAGCTCTCTGACACCTGCCCAACCTTAGTTGGTGCAGAGCGGCAAGGCGTCCACCGCGACCTGCCGTACTCGGATTTCACGTCGGCGATCTGCAACCGCAGCCGCTTGACGCCGAGGATGTCGCGGCTCAGCCAGATCTCGGTCTCCTGCTTCCCCCGGATGGATCCCGGGGTAGATCACAGATCGATGACGGCACCCTGCTGGTAATGGCTGCGGACGGCAAGCGAACGACTGCTTCGAGTGACACTGTGCGGTTGACCACTCTCCTTTTGAGGCATCTGGGAGCGGACCAGGGGGCTGACCACCCGTCTGGGCTGGTCAGAGCACGATTTCGCGGTTCCGGACGTCGATCCCAGGCTGTGGAACACACCTGATTGTGCACGCCGACGTACTAAGGCCGAACTAACATGGTTGTATCGCCCTAACGGGGGGATCGGTGCGCCGGCACATGGTTCACCGACCCAAGCTTCGACTTGGAGATGAACAGAACAGTGACCATCGAGGTCAAGCAGCTCGACCGCGTGGTGATCCGCTTCGCCGGCGACTCCGGCGACGGGATGCAGCTCACGGGGGACAGGTTCACAGCGGAAACGGCATCGTTCGGCAATGACCTGTCGACCCTGCCCAACTTTCCGGCCGAGATCCGGGCACCAGCCGGAACCCTGCCGGGAGTGTCGTCGTTCCAGCTCCATTTCGCCGACCACGACATCCTCACGCCGGGTGATGCGCCCGATGTGCTGATCGCGATGAACCCGGCCGCGCTCAAGGCCAACCTGCGCGACGTACCGCGGGGCGCCACGCTGATCGTGGACACCGCCGACTTCACCGCCCGGAACCTCAAGCGGATCGGGTACGACGAGAACCCCCTGGAGACGGGTGAGCTCGACGCCTACCACGTGGTCCCGCTGAACCTGACCGGGATGACGGTGGAGTCGGTCAAGGAGTTCGGCCTGACCCGCAAGGACGCGTCCCGGGCGAAGAACATGTACGCGCTCGGCCTGGTCTCCTGGCTGTTCCAGCGGCCGGTGGAGTCGACGATCGATTTCCTCCAGTCGAAGTTCGCCGGCAAGCCCGCGATCCGCGACGCGAACATCGCGGCGTTCCGGGCCGGCTACAACTTCGGCGAGACGGCCGAGGAGTTCTCGGTCCGGTACGAGGTCAAGCCGGCCAGGATGGCCACCGGCACCTACCGCAACATCTCCGGCAACCTCGCGCTGGCGTACGGCCTGGTGGCGGGCGCCCAGCGGGCGGGGCTGCCCCTGGTGCTCGGCGCGTACCCGATCACCCCGGCGTCCGACGTACTGCACGAGCTGTCCAAGCTGAAGCGCTTCGACGTGACGACGATCCAGGCCGAGGACGAGATCGCCGGTGTCGGCGCCGCCCTGGGCGCGTCGTTCGCGGGCGCCCTCGGCGTGACCACGTCGTCCGGTCCGGGCATCAGCCTGAAGTCCGAGACGATAGGTCTCGGCGTGATGCTCGAACTGCCGCTGGTCGTCTGTGACATCCAGCGGGCCGGCCCCTCGACCGGTATGCCGACCAAGACCGAGCAGGCCGACCTGCTGCAGGTGATGTTCGGCCGCAACGGCGAGGCGCCGCTGCCGGTGATCGCCGCCCAGTCCCCCGCGGACTGCTTCGCGATCGCCGTTGAGGCGACCCGGATCGCGGTCACCTATCGCACTCCGGTGATCGTGCTGTCCGACGGCTACCTGGCGAACGGGTCCGAGCCCTGGCAGATCCCGGTGATCGAGACCCTGCCGAAGATCGACCCGAACTTCACCACGGAGCCGAACTCGACCAATGACAAGGGCGAGCCGGTCTACCTCCCCTACCTGCGCGACCCGGAGACCCTCGCCCGCGCTTGGGCGATCCCCGGTACGGCGGGTCTGGACCACCGCATCGGCGGTCTGGAGAAGGAGGACAAGACCGGCAACATCTCGTACGACCCGGCCAACCACGACCTGATGATCCGCACCCGTCAGGCCAAGGTGGACGGCATCACCGTCCCGCCGCTCGAGGTCGACGACCCCGACGGTACGGCGAAGGTGCTCGTGCTCGGCTGGGGCAGCACCTACGGCCCGATCGGCGCGGGTTGCCGCCGGGTCCGCAAGGTCGGCGGCAAGATCGCGCAGGCCCACCTGCGGCACCTGAACCCGTTCCCGCCGAACCTCGGCGAGGTGCTGAAGTCGTACGACAAGGTGCTCGTGCCCGAGATGAACCTGGGCCAAATGGCGATGCTGCTCCGGGCGAAGTACCTGGTCGACGTCGTCTCCTATGCGCAGGTCCGGGGGATGCCGCTCGGCGCCGCCGAACTGGCCGAGGTGATCGGCAACCTGGTCGAGGAGACCGCGGGCATCGACGACGACGCCCGCCACCTCGGTGAGGCCGCCGCCAACCTGACCCACGGCGAGGCGCTGCACATCGAACCGAACGGCCTGCACCACCCGGAGGGAGCACGATGAGCACCGTCGACCTCGGCCTGCCGAGTCTGCCCGGCGGACTACGCGGCGTACCGGCCGCGACCGAGCCGCAGAACCGCAAGGAGTACGTGTCGGACCAGGAGGTCCGGTGGTGCCCCGGTTGTGGCGACTACGCCGTACTGGCGGCTTTCCAGGGGTTCCTGCCCGAGCTCGGGATCAAGCGGGAGAACGTGGCGATGGTGTCCGGGATCGGATGCTCCTCGCGCTTCCCGTACTACCTCTCGACGTACGGCATGCACTCCATCCACGGCCGCGCGCCGGCGATCGCGACTGGGCTCGCAGTGGCCCGACCCGACCTCAGCGTCTGGGTCGTCACCGGTGACGGCGACGCGCTGTCGATCGGCGGCAACCACCTGATCCACACGCTGCGGCGCAACGTGAACCTCAAGATCCTGCTGTTCAACAACCGGATCTACGGCCTGACGAAGGGGCAGTACTCCCCCACCTCGGAGCCCGGCAAGGTGACCAAGTCGACCCCGATGGGCTCGGTGGACAACCCGTTCAACCCGGTCTCCCTGGCGCTCGGCGCCGAGGCGACCTTCGTGGCCCGGACGGTCGACTCGGACCGCAAGCACCTCACCTCGGTACTGCGGGCCGCGGCCGAACACCGCGGTACGGCCTTCGTCGAGATCTACCAGAACTGCCCGATCTTCAACGACAACGCCTTCGACGCCTTCAAGAACCCGGAGACCCGCGACGACGCGATCATCCCGCTCGTCCACGGCGAACCGATCCGCTTCGGCACCGACGGCCGCCTCGGCGTGGTCCGCGACGGCTTCGCCTCCCTCGCGGTTCGCGAAATCGACTCGTTGCCGAACGGCGAGGCCGACCTGGTCATCCACGACGCCCACACCGAAGACCCGGCGTACGCCTTCGCCCTCTCCCGCCTGACCGACGCAGGAGTCCTGCACCAGGCCCCCATCGGCATCTTCCGCTCGGTAGACCACCCGGCCTACGACGACATGGTCCGCCAACAGGTAGCAACCTCCAAGGAATCCCAGGGGATCGGCGACCTCCAGGCCCTGGTAACCGGCTCCGACACCTGGACGGTCAACTAACCCACGCAACTCCTACGTCGTCGCTCCCACCACCCCGGTCGCCGCTCCTCCGTCCCGGCTCAGTGACCGCGGGTGTCAGGCGTTGGCCCACACGCGTTTCGAGAGCAGGTCTGTCTTGGTGATGTCGACCAGTCCGTCGTCGCATTCGCGCAGCTGGGCGTAGGTCCGTCGCATCGCCTTGCGGTCGGGCAGGTACCTTCGGCCGGCACCGCGTTCGAGAACGATCTGGCTGTTCATGAGACCCAGAGTTCCCACACAGCGGCCTTGAGCACGTAGGCGTTGCAGCCGGGCGACTTCGATCGCGGCCAGCCTGGCACCGCCTGCATCGTCGATCAGTACCACCACGTCTCGCCCGGTTTCCGCTTGTACGGCGGCGTGGGCCAGCACCATGACCTCACCGAGGTCCTTGCCCTGTCTGAGTCGCTCGGCCATCGGAATCCTCGTGATGCGCTGGACCGCGGACGCGAGTTCCGGGGTGACGGCGTCCGAGAGCACGTCCAGCCAAGCTGTCTGCTCGAGCTTCGTCCACACGTCGGCCGCCGCTCTGAATCGAACGTCTCGGAGCGCCTTGCGCCGGATCTCGCCGGCGACGGTTTCGGGTGCGGCGATCCTGCCGATGGCATCCAGCAGCAGGCGTTCCTTGTTGATCGAGAAGAAGTTCAGGGCAGGTCCGGCGTCGACGATGACGGGGTCGGTCATTCGCCGTGCGCTCCTCTGCGAGCCTTGGGAGCAGACATGTCACCCGCGGACCCGCTCGACCCTTCCAAAGCATCAAGCTCGCTGAAGTCTGTGTCCGGACGACACTCGACGGCGGTAGGTACCGGAACAGGCTCCACTTCGGCCGGGACGATGCCGGCCTCCTCGAGCTCCGCCGCGATCTGCTCCTCGGGCAGGCCTCGCAGCCGCGCCACCGCCTGGAGTGACACGACGTTCGCCATGTAGCCCTCGATTGCCCTGGCCAACAAGCGCTGAGGTGCCCGCCTGGTCTGGGATTCGTGCTGCCACCCCTGGTACAGATCGGACCAACCGAAGCGTGACGCAAGTACCGGGGTAGACAGCGTCATCCACTCGTTCTTCTGCGCGGTACTGATCAAACGTGCCGCAAAGAGTTGGATCGCCACCAGGCTCGGTGACGCCTTGAACCGCTGCACGAGCATGGACAACTCCGGCAGCGAGACCTTCTCCGGTCCACGCCGTCCCTTGGCACCAACCGCTCGTACATCGCCGACCGCAGCGCCAGACCGAACATCCTCCGGCCGGCCTGCGTCACGGTCCGCCAAGACCGACTTGATGCCGGCGATCGGTACGAGAAGATGCCGGGCGAAGGCGTCCGCGCGGATCTCTTCAGAACTTCGGCGGTCCCAGCCACCGGCCTTCGGTGCGGCGAAGTCGCCGAACAGGACATGGCCCAGCTCGTGGGCAAGAGTGCTGCGCTGGCGCATCGGATGGCGGGTGAGCGCGACAGCCACCATCACCACCTGGCGAACCGGATCGCGCATCGTCATCCCGTGCTCGTCCTGCTCGGCCTCGATGACCGCGACGTCGATACGTTGGGTCAGCTCGATCAGGCTGACCAGATCAGGCAGCGGGGCGTGCCCGAGGTTGTGCTGCTCGCGGAAGCTTGCTGCTCGGGCCCGGCCCTGGTCCTCTGCGCTCATAGCTGCGACCGGATCCCTTGGTCCTCGAGGTAGGCGTCCAGCTCCAGGTAGTGGCTCAGCTCGCGCTGCATCGTCTCCATGCTCGACTGATCAGTGGCGCGCGCGACGCACTCGAGCCGGGTCTTGACCCCCGAGATCCCGGTCAACTCCGAGACCGTGCAGCCCAGCGCCCAGGCGAGGGCGAGGATCTCGTTCAACTTGGGCGGTCGGGTGCCTTGCTCGATGCGCGAAAGGGTGGCTTGGGCGATGCCGGATCGACTTGCGAGCTGGCGCTGCGTGAGCCTGGCCGCCTCGCGCGCCTCGATGATCCGGCCCGAAGACGTGTCCGCGTGGACCAACTGAATCACTTCCCCTCATCGTGATTCAGTCTAGAGAGAGCCTGAGCCCCCTGACAACTCGGCACTCCCAGATACGGCGGTTCGTCGGTACGGCGGTTCAGCTACTCGGCCCCAGGGGATCGGCGACCTCCACACCCCCGGTCAGCGACCGTTTGCCGACGCGATGGCACGTGTTTGCTCGGGTTCGATGGCGAGAGGGACGCCCCGCCGGAAGCAGTTCCGGCGGGGCGGAGGGGGTTACCTGGCGCCTAGGGGGCGGGGTAGTGGGCGGTCGCCGGGTTCGCCCCAGCGGTATGCGGGGGTGCCGTTGATCCACCAGACGCCGGTCGAGGGGCGCCAGACGGCCAGGTCGGTTCGGGCGTCGCCGTTGAAGTCGCCGGTGAGGGGGATGTCGCCGTTGACTCCCCAGTTCTGGCTCGTGCGGCCGTTGATCCACCAGCCGCCGGTCGAGGGCCGCCAGACGGCCAGGTCGGTTCGGCCGTCGCCGTTGTAGTCGGCCTGGACCGGGATGTCGCCGGCCTGACCCCAATGGATGGCTGCTCGCCCACGAATCCACCACATGCCGGTCGACGGGCGCCAGATCGCAACTTCCATCTTGCCGTCACCGTTGTAGTCGCCCGGTACCGGCACGTCGCTTGGCCCACCCCATTCAATCTGCAGGACGTTACGCACGTACCAGATACCCGTACTGGGTCGCCAGATCGCGATGTCGGTACGGCCGTTGACGCTGTAGTCGCCCGGGACGGGCACGTCCCCGTTCCCGCCCCAACGAATTTCGAAGAGTCCGCGCGCCTGCCACATCCCGTCCGACGGACGCCAGCTCACCACGTCGGTCCGCCCGTCGGAGTTGACGTCCGCGGGGACCGGCAGGTCGGTGGAACCGCCGTACTGGGTGCTGAACAACCCAGGGTTGAACCAGGTCGCCGTGGACGGCCGGAAGACCGTCCGATCGGTGCGCCCGTCACCGTTGTAGTCGCCATACCGACCGGGGACGAACTTGGCATAGTGCGCCGTCAGGGTCCGGTCGCTCGCGGGCATGGTCAGCGTGTGCGTCTGCAGCCCGCTGTCGGACCAACTCGTGAACACGTTGCTGCCGGCCACGCTGGGAGCGGACACCTCGTTGCTCGAGTTCACCGCCACCTTGACGCTCACCCGCTGGGCGCCGTTGATGAGCACCGGTGCCGGGGCCAGCACAGTCAGCGTGCGCAGATCCGGCTCAGCGGCGTACACCTTCTCGGTCCGCACGCCGGCCTGGTCCACCACCGAAGCGGTGATCTGCATGCGTGTCTCGTCGCCATGGTCGTCGAACAGATCCGAGTAGGTCGGCCCCGTGCTGGTCTGGCCGGGATGGAGATGGCACCCGCCGCCGGTGTCGCAATGGATCAGGTCGGTCCGCCAGGACACCGGGAGTGCGCCATCCTCGATGTCATTCGCGGAGGCGCTCAAGGAGACGGTGTCCCCGACGGCGTACTTCTTGTCGGGCCCGGTCAGCGTGAGCTCCGGTGAGTGGTTGTCCGGCACGACGGTGACGGTAATGGTCGCCGCGGCACCGAGAGGATCCTCGACGGTGAGCGTCGCGCTGACCTTCCCCGCGGCCGCGTAGGTGTGAGATACGACCGCGCCCGCTCCCTGGCTGCCGTCGCCGAAGTCCCAGGTGTACGTCAGATCATCGCCGTCCAGGTCGTACGACGCCGAGCCGTCGAAGGTGACCTTCAAGAGGTCCGGGTCCACGGTGGTGCCCGCGCGCGGAACAGGCGTCCGGTTCCCGGCCGAGTAGCGCAGCCGGACCAGGTCGGACGAGAGGATGTCCGCGTAGTACACGTCTCCGTTCGGACCGGTCTTCAGCGCGACCGGCCCGCCGATACCGGTGGCGAAGGCCGCGGCCTCGGGGGGCCTGGTGATCTTGCCCTGCGCGTCGATCATCATGGTCCAGATCTTCTGCTGCGCGTAGTCCGCGAAGAAGTACGCGTCCCGGTACGCAGCCGGGTAGGACGTGCCCGTGTACCACGTACCGCCGGTGACCGCCGCCTGGACGTTGGGCGACGCGTAGTTCCACAGCGGTCCCTGCACCGACTGCGTGTAGACCTGCTGGCACTGCGCGGTGTTGGCGTATCCCGGCTGCCGGCCCGGTCCCTCGTAGCAAGGCCAGCCGTAGTTCTTACCAGCGGTCAGCCGATTGATCTCCTCGTACGCCGTCCAGCCGACGTCGCCGACGAGTACCTGCCCGTTCCGCGGATCCACCGACATCCGGAACGGGTTGCGTAGGCCGTACGCGTAGACCCTGCTTCGCCACGACGACGCAGAGGCCGCGTTGTAGTAGGGGTTGCCAGGTACTCCGGCGCCGGTGACCGGATCGATCCTGAAGATCTTGCCGTAGGGGCCGTCCAGGTTCTGCGCCCGCAAGGCATCGGGGTTCGGGGAGGCGAGCGGTGCGGCGCTGTCGCCGATGCTGATCAGCAGCTTGCCGTCCGGCGCGACCAGAACCGTCCCACCGCCGTGGTAGACGCTGGTGAGCGGCGCCTCCAGCAGGACCTGTTCGCCCCCGAGCGTGGTCGGGTTGTCGACCGGCGCAGCCGTCCAGCGCGAGACGCGCATCACGCGGCTCCCGGTCGCGGTGGTCTGGGCGTACTGCAGGTAGAGCTGCCCCGTCGTGGCGTAATTCGGAGCCAGCGTGAGACCGAGCGCACCGAGATCACCCGTGTGCGCGACGGCCGGAATCGTCAGGAGCGTCCGCGGCGGCGCATCGTCCGACACGACGGTCAGGCGGCCGTCCCGCCCGAGCGTCAGCACCCGCTCGCCCGGCAGGAACTCGAAGTTCGTCAGGTTCGCGGCCGGCTGCCCGGTCGCGATCGGCACCGGCGTGAAACCCGCCGGAATCACCACCGCGGTCTCGGCAGCGTCCGCCGGGGGAAGGGTGACCACAGCGCCGGCGATCAGTAGAGGCACAACCAGAAGAGCCGTCACCACCTTCCGCCCCCCGCTGACCATCGGCGCGCCAAAACACCGCAACTGAAGCTTCATAACCGTTCCCCCACCCACCATCGCCGGAAAGGCACCTACTGAGATGATGCGCGCCGAACGCCAAAAGTTGCGAATGGACTGCCCGGTCGAGCGTTTTGCCTGGCCAGCTGCTCCACCCGGCGCGGTCTTCTCAGTCCGTCCAGTCCAGTTGCGGTTCGGGAATGCCCAGCTCCCGGCCGTGGGCCTGCGCTTCCGCGCGGCCGTGCTCATCGCCGCGGGGATAGCGGAAGCACCTGCCCGGGAACACGACGAAGACCTCCCGCTCGTCGTGGAAATCGGCGTACCAGCCGGGCCGGTCCAGCACCGCCTGCAGGTTCTCGGCCAGCGGCTCGGCGTAGCGGTCCTCCACCTCGAACTCCAGAATCGTCCACACTGCCGGTTGATCCGCGGTAGCTCCGGTGACCTCGACCCTGGCCACCTTCCGAACGTGCAGCGGCACGTCTCCCAACGAGCTACCGACCCGAAGGCTCTCGACGATGATCGCCCCACTGAACACCCGAATCTCCCTTGCTACGAAGGACAAACAGCACCCTAAGCAGCCCAACCGACAGAAACGGTAGGAGCGGCGACGGAGGAGCCGGATGGGTTACAACAACTGGCTGATGGTGTGGATGACCAGGCCGACCAGGGCGCCGACTACGGTGCCGTTGATTCGGATGAATTGGAGGTCTCGGCCTACGTGGAGTTCTATCCGGGCTGAGGCTTCTTGGCCGTCCCAGCGTTCGATGGTGTCGGAGATTACCGAGACGATCTCTGTGCCGTAGGTGCGTACTACGTAGCCGACTGCCTCGGCGGCGCGGGTGTCCACGCGAGCACGGAGTGCCTCGTCGGTTTGGAGGCGTTTGCCGAGGTCCTTGATCGCTTGAGCGACGCGGGAACGGAATGGGCCTTCGGGGTCGTTGATGGCGCCGATGAGGGCCGTGCGTACTGCGTCCCAGACGGCGGTGAGGCTGGTGCCCATGTCGGGGTGGCTCAGCATGCGGCGCTTGAACGCCTCGAAGCGGTCCATCATGTCGGGGTCGTTCTGCAGGTCGTCCGCGAGTTGGCCGAGCAGGCGGTCGATCGCCTTGCGGGCCGCGTGCTGGGGGTCGTCCCGTACTCCGGCCAGCCAGGTCAGCGCCTCCTTGTGGATCCGGTCGATCACCAGCGTGTCGACCCACCGGGGAGACCAGCGCGGCGCCCGGGGACCGACCACCTCGGTCAAGGTGTCGCGGTTGTCGCGGAGCCAGTCGTACGCCTCGACCACCAGCAGGTCGAAAAGCGCGTGGTGGGCGCCGTCTTCGACCACCGACTGCAGGAAATGCCCGGCGATCGGGCTCAACGGCTCCTCGGCGAACCGCGGCAGCAAGGAGCCCCGGACGAAGGCGGTCACGTCCTCGTCGGCGAGCTTGGGCAGCGCGGCGCCGATCGTCCGGGCGCCCTCCTCCACGATCCGCTCGGCATGGTTGCCCGCGGCAAGCCATTCGCCGGCCCGGCGGCTGACCTCGGCGGTGCGCATCTTCTCCGCGACCACCTCTTCGGAGAGGAAGTTCTCGGTGACGAACTGCTCCAGGCTCTCGGCCAGGCTGTCCTTGCGGGTCGGCACGATCGCGGTGTGTGGGATCGGCAGTCCGAGCGGCCGCCGGAACAACGCGGTGACCGCGAACCAGTCTGCCAGCGCGCCGACCATCGCGGCCTCGGAGGCGGCGTTCACGTAGCCCCAGCCACCGTCGCGGTGCAGCGTCACGACGTACACGATCGCCGCCAGCACCAGCAGCGACAGCGCGACCAGGCGCATCTGCCGCAGTCCCCGCCGCCGGGCCAGATCGGGCCCACTCAACGTCAATGTCGCCATACCCCGATCTAACCAAGTAGCTGGTGATCGCGACGGCCCACGCCACCGGCGCCTTTTCAACCATTCGGCTGATAACCTCGCCGCCGTGACGACTGGAAGCCCTCCCACCGACGGACGCACGGTGAACGCCGGGCGCACCAAGGCAGCCTTGCTGGACGCGGCGCTGACGGAGTTCGCGGAGCGGGGCCTGGCTGGCGCACGGGTGGCGGACATCGCGAGCCGCGCCGGGGTGAACAAGCAGCTGATCAGCTACCACTTCGGCGGCAAGCAAGGCCTGTACGACGCGATCTTCCGGCTCTGGGAACACCGCGAGCAGGGTTTCCGCGAGGAGGCGGAGTCACTGGAAGACCTGGCGGTCCGCTACCTCCGCGAAGCGCTGGACGATCCGCGCTGGGCCAAGCTCGCCGCCCGCACCATGCTCGACGGCGGCACCACGAAGGCCGATGACGACGAGGTGAAGCCCGGACAAGATCCAGAGGTTCTGAAGACCACGCAGCAAGCCGGGGAGTTGGCCGAGGACCTCGATCCACAGGCCGTGATGCTCGCGATCACCGGCATGGTGTCCGCTCCCCTGCTGTACTCCGGCGGCACACCGCCGGCGAACTACGAGGAGCAACTCCGCCTCATCGTCCGCAAGCTCAGGCAGTAGCCGCTCAGGCCGTGATCCGCTCAGACAGTGACCCGCTCAGGAATCCTGACCGAGCGCCGGTCCATCAACCCGGACACCAGCGCCAACCCGAGCCCCGCCACAGCCAGCGCAGCACCCACCCGGCTCGGCCACTCGTACCCGTACCCAGCAGCCAGTACGACGCTCCCGAGCCACGCGCCCAGCGCGTTCGCCACGTTCAAGGTCGAGTGGTTCAAGGACGCCGCCAGCGACTGCCCCTCGTGCGCCACATCCATCAGCCGGGTCTGCAGCGCCGGAATCAGGATGCTCGCACTGAACCCCATCGCGAACACCCCGACGAGCGCCCCCGCCTTGCTCTGCGCCAACCACCCGAAGGTCCCGAGAACGACCGTCACCGCCACCAACCCGCCGTACAGGCTGGGCATCAGCGCGCGGTCGGCCAGCCGTCCGCCGACGAGCGTCCCGCCGGTCATCCCCACGCCATAGACAGCCAGCACGATCGTCACCGCGGCTGCGCTGAAGCCGGCCAGTTCGGTCATCGTCGGCGCGATGTACGAGTAGGTCGCGAACATGCCGCCGAAGCCGACCATGCCGATCAGCAAGGCCATCCAGACCTGCGGCTTGGCCAGCGCGCTCAGCTCGCTCCGGATGTTCACGTCGTTCCCGACCGGCTGGGGCGCGACCCAGAACCAGACCGCCACCAAAGTCAGCAGCCCGAGCACCCCGACCGCCAGAAACGGGAACTGCCAGCCCAGCCACTGCCCGAGCAACGTGGTCAGCGGGACGCCGATGATGTTCGCCACCGGCAGCCCGACCATCATCATCGAGACGGCCCAGGCGCGCCGGTTCACCGGCACCATCGAAGCGCCGACGACGGCGCCGATGCCGAAGAACGCGCCGTGCGGCAGGCCGGTCAGGAACCGCGCCCCCATCAGCAGTTCGTAGCTGTTGGCAACGGCCGAGAGCACGTTGCCGACCACGAACACCGCCATCAGGCCGAGCAGCAGCCGCTTGCGTCCGGTCCGGGCGCCCAGCGCCGCGATCACCGGAGCGCCGACGACGACGCCGATCGCGTACGCCGAGACGATGTGCCCGGCGGTCGGGATCGAGATGTCGACGCCCTCCGCGATCTGCGGCAGCAGGCCCATCGTGACGAACTCGGTGGTCCCGATCGCGAACCCGCCGGTCGCCAGCGCCAGCAGAGCCAGGCCGATGTGCCGGGAAGTCGGGTTGTTGTCAGGAGTCATCGAACTTGTCACGCCTGATTGTCACATCAGCCATTACGTCACCGACGGTCGTCTCAGCCGCGGGTGTGACGACTGCCACCGCAGTCCGCCGCCAGGCGATCACGAGCAGTGCCACCGCCAGTACCGCGAACGCCGCGTTCCCCGCCAGGTCGACCGCCTTCGACCCGCCACCCAGCGACTTCTCCGGGAACGCGTGCCACGCATAGGTCAGTAGGGCTCCCCCGGCCGGCGCCAGCGTGTGCAGCCGGGTCCAGCCGTCGCGGCGGGACCAGCGGAGTACGACCAGGATCGCGACCGCGATCAGGGCCAGCAGAAGCACGGCCTGGAGCCAGCCGTTCAGGTCAAGATCGTCCACAACCATATAGAGCGAGGCGCCGGCCAGCCCGGCAGCACCGACCAGCCAGACCGACAAGGCCGAGCCGTGCTCGTGGACTGGTTCCCGGCGCCCTACCCAAACCGCGAGCGCGATCAGCACCACCAGCGCGATGCCCACCCCGATGAACTGCCCGGCGGATGCGAGGAAGGAGTCGCTCTGCAATTGGAACGCGGTGGTCGCGAAGATGCCGAAAGCGAACAGCACGCAGATGACGACGAACCCCTTCGTGCCCAGCCAGGGCTCTCGAGGCCGGCGTGACACCGACTCCACCAGCACGATCGGCACCGTGATGCTCCAGAGCGTGTGGATCGACAGCACGAAGACGGTCCACGGAGCACCCATGCCGAGCGCGGAGATGTGTCCCGGATCCAGCAGTCGCAGATCCGCGTAGTTCGGGTTGAACAGCGACTGGGTGGTCACCCCTTCCTCCAGCACGCCGAACGCGAGCGCCAGCAGCATGATGCTCGGGTAACCCCAGCCGCGCCGGCGGGCCACCTCACGGATCACGACCGCCCCACCGCCGTACAGGGGCGCCAGGGCGAAGAGCGCGAACAACTTGGTGACCGGGAGGTTCCCGAGCAGGAACTCCGCCACCAACGGCGCCAGGAAGAACAACCCGGCCGCCGGCCAGTACCGCCGCTTCTGCTTCATGCTCCCTCTCCTCCGGATGTCTCCTCCCAGCGTCGGGGAGCAACGCCTGCGCGACGGTGCCGTCCGTACCGATCTGCCCCTGACGGATGTCATGCGGGCACCATCCGATCACGGCACGCAGGTCAGCATCTGTACCTGCGGGAAGGGCTTGTGAAAACATCCGGCATGGCGAACTACGGCGACCACCAGTTGAGCATCTATGCGCAGGGGATGTTCCAGGACACCCGGCCGGAGATCACCACCGATCTGTCCCGGCTGGAGTCCCAGGCCGCGGCGAACCTGACCGCCGAGGCGATGGGCTACATCGTGCCGAGCGCGGGCAGCGGTTCGACCGCGCGGGCCAACCTGGCCGCGTTCGAGCGGTGGCGGCTGGTACCGCGAATGCTGCGCGGCAGCACCGAGCGGGACCTGTCCTGCACGATCCTCGGCACCAGGATGCCCGCGCCCGTGCTGATCGCGCCGGTCGGCGTCCAGACGCTGGCGCATCCCGAGGGTGAGCTCGCCACGGCGAGGGCCGCGAGCGCGCTCGGGCTGACCTACACGCACTCGACCCAGGCGAGCCACTCGTTCGAGCAGATCGAGGCGGACAGCAAGTGGTACCAGCTGTACTGGCCGACCGACAAGGAGGTCTGCCTGAGCTTCCTCCAGCGCGCCAAGGACAACGGGTACTCCGTCCTGGTGGTCACCCTCGACACCGGCACGATCGGCTGGCGCCCAGCCGACCTGGACCGCGGCTTCCTGCCGTTCCTCAAGGGCGAGGGACTGGCGAACTACTTCAGCGACCCCGCCTTCCGGGCGAAGCTGGCCAAGCCGCTCGAGGAGGACCCGACGGCGGCGGTGATGCACTGGGCGCAGATGTTCCCGAACGTCGGGCTCAGCTGGGACGAACTGTCCTTCCTGCGCGACAACTGGGACGGCCCGATCGTGCTGAAGGGCATCACCTCGGTCGACGACGCCAAGCTCGCGGCCGAGCACGGCGTGGACGGCGTGGTCGTGTCGAACCACGGCGGTCGCCAGGTCGACGGCGCGATCGCCTCCCTCGACGCGTTGCCCGCGATCGCGGACGCGGTCGGCGAGCAGTTGACCGTGCTCTTCGACTCGGGCGTGCGCACAGGTTCGGATGCCGCGAAGGCGCTGGCGCTCGGCGCCAAGGCCGTGCTGCTCGGCCGGCCCTTCCTGTACGGACTGGCCCTGGCCGGTCAGGCGGGTGTCGAGCATGTACTGCGTTGCCTGCTGGCCGAGCTCGATCTCACCCTTGCCCTGTCGGGATATGCGAACCATCGTGAGCTCAACCGGGACTCGGTGGTCCCGGCGTGAAGGCAGTCATCTTCGACCTTGACGACACCCTCTTCGACCACACCACCTCGGCGACCACGGCGATCCGGACCTGGGTCCCGACCCTGGGGGCGACGTTCTCCGACGACCTGATCACCCGCTGGTTCGAGATCGAACGGGTGCAGTACGACCGCTGGCTGACCGGACAGACCAGCCACCAGGGGCAGCGGCGGGGCAGGCTGCGGGACTTTCTGCCGATGCTGTCGCTGCCGGTTCCGCAGGCCGACGACGAGCTGGACGAGCTCTTCACCGGTTACCTGGACCGCTACCGCGCGAGCTGGTCGGCCTTCGACGACGCCCGGCCCGCACTGGAGGTTGCCCGCGGCAACGGCTGGCGGATCGGCGTGCTGACCAACGGCAGCACCGCGCAGCAGAACAACAAGCTCGCGGCGATCGGCCTGGCCGACCTGGTCGACGTCGTCTGCACCACGGAGACACTCGGCTGCAGCAAACCCGCGCCCGAGGCCTACCTGAAGACCTGCGAGGCGCTCGGAGTGGAGCCCGCCGATGTCCTGATGGTCGGCGACAACCTGGAGCTCGACGTGCTGGGAGCCCGGGCGGCCGGCCTGACCGCGGAACACCTCGACCGGGCCGCCGGGATCGCCCTCGCGCAGTTGGTTCGCAGTACAGAGTGATCGGCCCGGCCCGGACGGGGGCCGGACCGATCGGTTCGTCAGATGCCGCAGGTGGGGGCCGACCAGGCGTTGCTGGTGCGGATGTCGACGTGGGTGTGGTCGTTGTGGCCGGGGTAGCCGGGACCGAAGATGCCGCCGAAGCCGTGGTAGCGGGCTTGCTTCGCCAAGGTGCACAGAGAAGGGGAGCCGACCAGGTCGGCCGATCGGCCGTACAGGTGCTGGCTGTTGCTGGCGCCGCCGACCGCGTTGTTGCAGGGAATGCTGCGGAATCCGCTGGTGATGTTCAGTGGCTGGTCGCCGAGCGCGTGCCGCATCGCCTCGAGCTGCCACATGGTCTGCAGCGCGTTGGCCTTGGTCGCGGCCGCGGACAGCGGACCGCCGTCCCAGCCGCTACCGCCGCAGCCGTCGTCGAGCTCGGTGTAGGCGAAGTGGATGGGCGTGCAGTCGTCGTCCTGTAGGGAGTAGATCTTGCTGAAGGTCGCGGGTCCGGCGATGCCGTCCGCGCCCAGACCGTACGCCGACTGGAACCGCTGCACCGCCGCCTTGGTCGCCGGGCCGAAGGCGCCGTCGGCGGCGATGTGCCCGCCGTACGCCGGGTAGCCGGCGACGCGGATCTGCAACTGGCGGACGTCCTCGCCACTGGCTCCCTGGCTGAGCGTGCGGCTCCAGGTGTAGCAGCCGTCGGCGTGTGCCTCGGTCGCGGTGACCACCGAGGTCACCACGGTGGCGCCGAGCATCGCCGCGAACAGCGACAGCACGGCCAGGACGCGGGGAAGGGGTTTGCTGAAGAGGGACTTGAGGAAGGACATGGTTCAACCTCCGGGACGCGATCGGGGCGAAACGCGGTCACCCGCCAGAATCGCGTCACTTTCTACCGCTTGACCAGACCTCAGCAGAAAATTCTCGACCGAGGTCAGGCAGTCGGCACCCAGCTGTGGAGCTTGGCCGCGTCGGTGGCCAGCTGGGTCACCGAGTCGTCGGCAACGAATTCCAGCAACGCGTTGATCTCGCGAGGCTCCTTGGCGATGCGGTCGAGCACCGGACGCCACAGGGACTCGCGGCCGGACAGCGGCAGCCTGGTGTGGGAAGGCCACCAGGAGAAGACGTGCACGGTGCTGAGCCACGGCATCAGCGCCTCCAGCTGGGCCAGGCACTCGGCGTCGTTGAGATCCACCGGCGGCTGCCAGTACGTCGTGAGGTTGGGCGCGCCGACATCCAGCAGCAGGGTGATGGTGGAGTCCACCTCGTCGGTCAGCGTGCCCCGGTGGAACTCCATGGCGATCTCGATCCCGGAACCGGCCGCCACGTCCGAGAGCTCGGCCAGCCCGCGGGTCACCGCCATCCGATCGCCGACTCCCGCCTCGGCGGTCCCGACGGTGCCGGCCCAGACGCGGATCCGCGGTGCGCCGAGCTCGGCGGCGGTGTTGACCGCAGTACGGATCTCTTCGCGGTCGACGCTGCCGGCCCGCAGGTAGGAACCGTAGGCGGCGACGGCGAGGCCGTGGTCCTCGCAGAGCGCGCGGGCCTTGCGGGCGGCCGGCAGATCACCAAGCGGCACATGGATGTCCCCGCCCCACTCGATCGCGGCCAGGCCCGACTGCGCGGCCACCTCGACGACCTCTTCGACGGCCAGCTGACGAAACGTCACCGAGACCAGTCCGGTCCTCACGCCCACGTGCGCCTCCCAGAATCGCGTTGCACACCTCTATCCAACCTCATCGGAAAAGCGCATCTCACGTCATGAGCAAAGGACTTTGACGCAACTGACGTCAGGTCTAGACTCGCGAGCGTGCCAGAACAGCGGAGAGGGTTCATCTACGGCTTCTCCGCCTATCTGCTCTGGGGCCTCTTCCCGCTCTACTGGAAACTCCTCGACTCCTCCGGCGCGGTCGAACTGCTCGCCCACCGGATCCTCTGGTCACTGATCACGATCGTCGCGCTGGTGCTGGTACGGCGACGCTTCGGCCAGGTGCGGGCCCTCCTCGCGGATCCCCACCGGCGCTGGCCGCTGGTCGCCGGGGCGCTGCTGATCTCGGTGAACTGGGGCACCTACATCTGGGGCGTCAACCACGGCCGGGTGGTCGAGACCTCGCTCGGGTACTTCATCACTCCGCTGTTCACCGTGCTGCTCGGCGTGATCGTGCTGAAGGAGCGGCTCCGGGTGGCGCAGTGGATCGCGCTGGCGATCGCGTTCATCGCCGTGGTCGGCCTGACCGTTGAGAACGGCCGGCCGCCGTGGGTCGCGATCATCCTGACCTTCTCGTTCGGGCTCTACGGGCTGGCGAAGAAGAAGGCCGGCGCCGGGGCGATCGAGGGAATGGCGGTCGAGTCGGCCACGGTGGCCCCGCTCGCGCTGATCGCGATCCTGGCGCTGGGCGTCCAGGGCCAGTCCACCGTGACCCACGAGGGCCTCGGCTACCTGGTGCTCGTGCTGCTGACCGGACCGATCACCGCAGTACCGCTGCTGTTGTTCGGGGCCGCCGCGACCCGGATCTCGATGACCACCCTGGGCCTGCTGAACTACATCGCGCCGATCATGCAGTTCACCGTGGGCGTGCTGGTCTTCCACGAACTGATGTCGCCGATGCGCTGGGCCGGCTTCGGGCTGGTCTGGCTGGCCCTGGCGATCCTCACCTGGCACGGTGTGACCCACCGCCGCCGCACCCTGGCAGCCCTAGAGGTCGCCGCCTCCGCAGCCTGACCGTACGACGGGCCGCGCACGCGCCTCCTCCGTGGGAGTGAAACAGTGTTTCAGAGCCCAAAACACTGTTTCACCACTTCAAGGGCCCGACGCAGACGCGTGACGGTTCAGCGGCGCTTGACGACTTCATTCTGGACATTTAGTATCTAGGTTATGAAGATGAACGAGGGCGTGGAGTGGGCGCTGCACAGTTGTGTGAACCTGTGCTTCATCCCGGGCGAGGCCGTCACCGCCAAGCGCCTCGCCGCGTTCTACAACCTGCCCACCGCGTACCTGAACAAACAACTCCAGGCGCTGACCAGAGCAGGCATCCTCACCTCGACCTCCGGCCCCAAGGGGGGTTTCCAGCTGGCCCGCCGGCCGGACAAGATCAGCGTGCTCGACGTCGTGACCGCGATCGACGGACCCGAGGACGCCTTCCGCTGCACGCAGATCCTGAAGTCCGGACCGGGCGCCGACCCGAAGGCCGACTACCGCAAGATCTGCGTGATCTCCCAGTCGATGCGCAAGGCCGAGCTCACCTATCGCCGCGAACTGGCCGGCAAGACCATCGCCGACCTCGTGCGCCAGGTCGAGACCTCCTACCCCGCCACCGCCGACGACACCCGCAACTGGTTCGCCAACCTGAAATCCTGAGGCACCGGTCCACACCCGGCTCCCTTCAGGGCTTGATTCTGGACATCAAACATCCTGCGAGACGGACCCGGCCGAGCTCGCCGCGACCAGTGACCTCTGCGACAACCACTCTGTCGAGAGCCCGGTCTGGATCGGGCGTTAGGCCTTTTCCAGCAGGTGTTTGAGGGTGTTGAGGTCTGCCTGTACGGCGTCGGCGTCGGCAGCGTAGTCGTCATCGGTCATTCCCGGACGGCGCCGGAGGGTGAAGACGACTTCGCAGCCGGCCCCGTCGGGAACCACCCTCATCGGGTTGGCCGTCGCCTCGCCTGACGCCAGCGTGACCGTATGGTCCAGTACGCCGTACTCATTCCTGGGTGCGAATGACAGCTCGATCCGGCCCATGGGTGAGTCCGCGAACCACTGGCCGTCGACCTGTTCCACCTTGCTGCTCAGCCCCGCGGCCCACGCCGGCAGGTTGGCCGGGTCGGAGGCGAAGTCGTAGACCTCCTGCGTGGGCCGGTCGACGAAGGTACTGAGGTGCCGGGTTTCTGTAGCCATGACCGCGACGCTATCCGGCCACCGCTCCGGCCGTCTTGAACAGATCGGACATCCTCGGCGGACTCAGCGGATTCTCATCGACTTCTTAGCGTCCCCGGCGCCGATCGCGGAACGCCGGCAGCCGCCTCTCCCGTTGTCGAGGGAAAGCCGATGGAGGTTCCTTTGACAGCTCTGCTCATCTCGCCGGACGCCCGCCAGGATCCGGGCATCACCGAGTTGCGGTACCCGGCGAACTCCGTCGTCGTGCTGGCCGGGATCCCGGGAGCCGGCAAGACCACGTTGCTCCGCCGGCTGTTCCCCGAGTCCGCCGCAGTACGGGTACTCGACTCCGAACGCATCAGGGACCGCTGGAAACCGGTGCTCGGTCCCGTCCCGTACTCCGTCTGGCGCCCGCTGATGCACCTCACGTACTACGCGCGCGTACTGCGGGCCATCCGCGGCGGCGGCCCGTTGGTGGTTCACGACTGCGCGACGCGACCCTGGGCGAGGCAGCTGATCGGGCGATGGGCCCGGCGCTCGGGACTGGCGGTCCACCTGCTCATGCTCGACGTACCGGCTGACGTGGCACGACTCGGCCAGCAGGCGCGTGCGCGGGTGGTGCGACCACGGAGCATGGCGACCCACAGTCGGCGCTGGCCTGACTTGCTCGACCTGGCAGCCGATGACCCTGGGCAGGTGGTCCCCGGCGCGGCCTCCGCGGTGATCCTGGACCGGCGCCAGGCCGACCTGCTCCGCAAGATCACCTTCACCCGCGAGCCGACCACTAGCGCGAAGGAGCGGACGGGGATCAGACCGAGCGCGTGACCACCAGGTCGCACAGGGATTCGAGCGCGCTGCGGCCCAGGCCCTCGGGAAGATCCTCGAGCAGCTTGCGGGCGTCGTCCGCGCGACGGCGTACGTCGTCCTCGGCCTGCTGGAGCGACGAGTGCGACCGCAGCAGCCCGAGGGTCTCGGCCAGCCGGGCGTCGTCGCTCAGGTCGGAGTCGAGCAGTTCGAGCAGCCGGGCGTCCTCGGCCTTGGCAGGATCCGCCTGGGCCCGGAAGATCAGCACCGGCAGGGTCGGCACGCCTTCGCGCAGATCCGTCCCAGGCGTCTTGCCGGACTGGCCGGACTCCGAGGTCACGTCGAGGATGTCGTCGGCCAACTGGAAGGCCTGGCCGATCTCCTCGCCGAAGGCCCGCAGCGTCTCCTGGATCTCGGCGGAGGCACCGGCGAAGCGAGCGCCGAAGAGCGCGGACGTCGCGATCAGCGAGCCGGTCTTGTCCGCGACCACCGACAGGTAGTGCGCGAGCGGGTCCTGGCCCGGCGAGACACCGAGCGTCTCCCGGATCTGGCCCTCGACCAGCCGGCCGAAGGTGCGGGCCTGGATCTTGACCGCCTCGGGGCCGAGGTCGGAAACCAGGTCGGAGGCCCGGGCGAACAGCCAGTCGCCGGTCAGGATCGCCACCGAGTTGTCCCAGCGCGCGTTGGCGCTGTCGGCGCCGCGACGCAGCGCGGCCTCGTCCATCACGTCGTCGTGGTACAGGGTCGCCAGGTGGGTCAGCTCGACCACCACGGCGGAGTCGACCACCTCGGCCGCGCCCGGCTCGGAACCGAGCTCAGCGGCGAGCAGCACCAGCAACGGCCGGAACCGCTTGCCGCCGGCAACCATCACGTGCTGGGCGGCCTCAGTGACGAAGGGAGCTTCGGAACGGGCGGCGTCGCGGAGCGCCCGCTCGACCGCCTCCAGCCCAGTACGAACCCGGGACTCGAGCGCCGCGTCGGCGAACTCGAATCCCAGGCTCTCGGCCGGCAGCGGTGACTGGCTCAACGGATGAACTCACCCGCTCGGGCCGCCAGGTCGAGCACCGGTCCGGGAACCAGACCGAGCACCACCGTGGCGGCGAGACCCAGGGCGACCGCCGCGGTGGTCTGCCACCCGGGCAGGGCCACGTCCGGGCTGTCGGCCGGCAGGTCGGAGAAGAACATCAGCACGATCACGCGGACGTAGAAGAACGCGGCGACCACGCTGCACAGTACGGCGACCACCACCAGCGGCCAGGCGCCACCGCTCCACGCCGCGGTGAACACGGCCCACTTGCCGGTGAAGCCCGCGGTCAGCGGGATGCCGGCGAAGGAGAGCAGGAAGAAGGCGAAGATGCCGGCCAGCAGTGGCGACTTCTTGCCCAGCCCGGCCCACCGGGACAGGTGGGTCGCCTCGCCGCCCGCGTCCCGCACCAGCGTGACGACGGCGAAGGCGCCGATGGTCGGGAAACCGTAGGTGACCAGGTAGAACAGCACCGCCTGGGTCGAGGTGATCCCGTTGAGCACGCCGTTCCCGGCCTGCGCGAGCCCCACGAAAGCGGTCAGCAGGAAGCCTGCGTGCGCGATCGACGAGTAGGCCAGCATCCGCTTCACGTCGGTCTGGGTGATCGCGACGACCGAGCCGACCACCATGGTCAGGATGGCGACCACCCACATCATCGGCGCCCAGTCCCAGCGAGTGCCGCCGAGCGCGACGTAGAAGACCCGCATCAGCCCGATGAACGCGGCGATCTTGGTGCAGGCCGCCATGAACCCGGTGATCGGCGTCGGCGCACCCTGGTAGACGTCCGGCGTCCACGAGTGGAACGGCACGGCGCCGACCTTGAACAGCAGGCCGACCCCGATCAGGCCGGTACCGGCCAGCAGGATCGCGTCGCCGCCGGTCTGGGTGGCCAGCGCGTCGGAGATGCCGCCGAGCGACATGGTGCCGGAGTAGCCGTAGAGCAGCGCGATGCCGTAGAGCAGGAACGCCGAGGCGAACGCGCCGAGCAGGAAGTACTTCATCGCGGCTTCCTGCGAGATCAGCCGGCGACGGCGGGCCAGCCCGCAGAGCAGGTAGAGCGGCAGCGAGAAGACCTCGAGCGCGACGAACAGCGTCAGCAGGTCGTTCGCCGAGGCGAAGAGCATCATACCGCCGACCGCGAACAAGGTCAGCGGGAAGACCTCGGTGTGCTCGACCTTGGCGGCGGTGGCTTCCCGCTCCGCCTCACTCCCCGGTACCGCGGCCGCCTGGCCCGCGAACGCGGACAGGCCACCGTCGACCGAGCGCTCGGCGAACAGCAGCACGCTGATCAGGGTCAGCGCCAGCAGGAGCATCCAGGTGAACAGCGCCGGGCCGTCCACCGAGATCGCGCCCTGGGCCGCGATCAGCTCCTTGTTGTCGGCCACCAGGATCACCGTCAGCACGCCGGCGACGAGCAGGGCGAGGATGGAGATCGCCAGCTGCACCAGGTGCCGCCACGACCGCGGTACGAACGCCTCCGCGAGAACGCCGACACACGCCGCGCCGAAGATGACAAGCAGCGGAGCGAGCTCGTTGTACTCGATCTTCGGTGCCACGAAGTCCGCGAGCGGCCTGGAGATCTCCGCCGCCAGCGGCATCAGCACTGCACTCACTTCTGTCCCTCCGTCACGGGAACCTGCGGGGCCGGGTCGGTGACACCCACGCGCTGCATCGTCGACTCGACCGCCGGCTTGATGATGTCGACCACCGGCTTCGGGTAGAGGCCGATGCCGACGATCAGCAGCACCAGCGGTGCGATCGCGAACACCTCGCGGAAGTTCAGGTCCTTGATCTTGTCGATCCCTTCACGCACCGGCCCGGTCATCAGGCGCTGGTACATGATCAGGATGTAGAGCGCGGCCAGCACGATACCGAGCACGGCGATCACCGCGATCACCTTGTGCCTGCTGAAGGTCCCGGCGAGCACCATGAACTCGGAGATGAACGGCGACAATCCGGGCAGCGAGAGGCTGGACAGGCCGGCGAACAGGAAGGTGCCGGCCAGCACCGGAGCCACCTTCTCGACACCGCCGTAGTCCGCGATCCGGGCCGACCCGCGCCGCGAGATCAGGTAGCCGGCGATCAGGAACAGCGCCGCCGTGGAGAGACCGTGGTTGAACATGTACAACGTCGACCCGGTCAGGCCCTGCGAGGTGAGCGCGAAGATGCCCATCACGATGAAGCCGAAGTGCGAGATCGAGGTGTACGCGATCAGCCGCTTGATGTCGGTCTGCCCGATCGCCACCAGCGCGCCGTACAGGACGCTGATCAGCGCGAGCACGAGCACCACCGGGGTGGCCCACTCGGACGCGTTCGGGAACAGGCCCAGGCAGAACCGGATCATCCCGAAGGTGCCGATCTTGTCCAGGATGCCGACCAGCAGCACCGACGTACCCGGCGTCGCCTCGGCGGCGGCGTCCGGCAGCCAGGTGTGGAACGGCACCATCGGCGCCTTCACCGCGAAGGCGAAGAAGAAGCCGAGGAACAGCCAGCGCTCGGTGTTCTGGCTCATGTCGAGCTTCATCATGTCGCTGAGCAGGTACGACGGGTCGCCGGCCTTGGCGGACACGACGTACAGGCCGACCACGGAGGCCAGCATCAGCAGACCGCCGAGCAGCGAGTAGAGCAGGAACTTCACCGCGGCGTACGAGCGCTGGGCGCCGCCGAAGCCACCGATCAGGAAGTACATCGGGATCAGCGTGGCCTCGAAGAGCACGTAGAAGAGGAACACGTCGGTGGCGGCGAACACGCCGATCGACAGCGCCTCCAGGCCCAGGATCCAGGCGAAGAAGGACTTCTCGCTCCAGCGACCGCTCTTGGCGTCGTTCCAGGAGGCAGCCAGCACGACCGGGGTGAGCAGCGCGGTGAGCACGATCAGCACGATGCCGACGCCGTCGAGCCCGACCGCGTAGTGCGCGCCGAAGGCCGCGATCCAGGTGTGCGTCTCCTCGTAGTCCGCCGGCCCGTTCTGCTGGTAGCCGACGGCGATCACGAGGGTCAGCACCAGCGTGAGCAGCGAGAAGCCCAGCGCGATCTGCTTGGACAGCAGCGCCTTGGCCTTCGGCACCACCATCGTCGCCAGGACACCCACCAGCGGCAGGAGCATTGTCAGGGTCAACCAACCGATGTTCACGACAACCTCACCGCGAGGAGGGCGACGACCACGAGTGCGGCGCCGAAGACCATGCTGAGTGCGTACGAACGGACGAAGCCCGTCTGGAACCGGCGCAACCGGCCGGACAGCCCACCGAAGAGCGCGGCCAGCCCGTTGACCAGGCCGTCCACCCCGCGGTTGTCGAGCCAGACCAGCGTCCGGGTGAGGTACTGGCCCGGGCGCATCAGGACCGCCTCGTTCAGCGCGTCGCCGTAGAGGTCACGACGGGCGAAGGTGGTGACCGGCGAGACCTGGACCGGCGCCTCGCTCGGGATGTCGCGGCGGTACAGCACGACTCCGATGGCGGCGCCGGCGACGACCACCGCGAGGATGATCAGCGTCATCGCCAGCTCGCTGAGCGGCGGGTGGGCTTCCTCGAAACCGGTGACCGGCTCCAGCCAGTCGACGATCCAGTGGCCGACGAAGTAGAGCGCGCCGCCGACCAGCGAGAGGATCGCCAGGATGATCAGCGGACCGGTCATCACCTTCGGCGACTCGTGCGGGTGCACGTCCTCCTTCCAGCGCTTCTCGCCGAAGAAGGTCATCATCATCAGCCGGGTCATGTAGAACGCGGTGATGCCGGCGCCGAGCAGCGCGCACAGACCGACCACCGTGTTCTCCGCGAAGGCGACCTCGATGATCTTGTCCTTGCTGAAGAACCCGGAGAACGGCGGGATGCCGAGGATCGCCAGGTAGCCGAAGGCGAACGTCACGAACGTGACCCTCATGTACTTCGCCAGCCCGCCGTAGCGCCGCATGTCCACGTCGTCGTTCATGCCGTGCATCACCGAGCCGGCCCCGAGGAACATGTCGGCCTTGAAGAAGCCGTGCATGAGCAGGTGGAAGATCGCGAAGACGTAACCCACCGGGCCGAGACCGGCGGCGAGCATCATGTAGCCGATCTGGCTCATCGTCGAACCGGCCAGCACCTTCTTGATGTCGTCCTTGGCACAACCGATGATCGCGCCGACCAGGACTGTCGCCGTACCGACGATCACCACCGCGGTGGAGGCCGCGTCGGTCTGCTCGTAGATCGCGCTCGACCGCGTCACCAGGTAGACGCCGGCGGTGACCATGGTCGCCGCGTGGATCAGCGCCGACACCGGGGTCGGGCCTTCCATCGCGTCGAGCAGCCACGACTGCAGCGGCACCTGCGCGGACTTGCCGCAGGCCGCGAGCAGCAGCATCAGGCCCAGCAGCGTCGCCCAGGTGGAGGACAGTTGCTCGGCGCCCGCGTTCACCGTGGTGAACGCGGAGGAGCCGAACAACGCCCACATGCTCATCACTGCGAGCGAGAGGCCCATGTCACCGACCCGGTTCACCACGAACGCCTTCTTCGCGGCGGTCGCGGCCGACGGCTTGGCCTGGTAGTAGCCGATCAGCAGGTACGACGCCAGACCGACGCCTTCCCAGCCGACGAAGACCACCAGGTAGTCCGCCGCCAGCACCAGCAGCAGCATGGAGGCGATGAACAGGTTCAGGTAGGCGAAGAAGCGGCGCCGGCGGGGGTCGCCGGCCATGTAGCCGATCGAGTAGATGTGGATCAGCGAACCCACACCGGTGATCAGCAGCACGAAGAGGATGGACAGCTGGTCGACCAGCAGGGTCACATCCACCTTGATGCCGCCGACCGAGAACCACTCGAACAGCTTGACCGTTTCGGCCCGCTCCTCGCCGGGCTTGGCCTGCATCTGGAAGAACAGCAGGACTCCGCAGACGAACGAGGCCAGCGGCGCGGCGGTGCCCAGCAGGTGACCCCAGGCGTCGGTGGCCTTGCCACCGAGCAACAGGATCGCCGCGGACACGGCCGGGATCGCGACCAGCAGCCACGTCAGCTCATGACTCATCGGTGATCGACCTCAGTACTTGAGCAGGTTGGCGTCGTCGACCGAGGCCGAGCGACGGGTGCGGAAGATGGCCATGATGATCGCCAGGCCGATCACGACCTCGGCCGCCGCCACCACCATCACGAAGAAGGCGGCGATCTGGCCGTCGAGGTTGCCGTGCTGGCGGGCGAAGCTGACGAACGCGAGGTTGGTCGCGTTCAGCATCAGCTCGACACACATGAAGACGACGATCGCGTTGCGGCGCACCAGCACGCCGAGCGCCCCGATGCTGAACAACATCGCCGACAAGACAATGTACGGCTCGGTGGTCACAGCTTCTCTCCTTCACCGAATCCGGTCAGGTCCGTGCCGGTGTGCTCCGGCGGGACCACGTCGCCGGCGTCGCCTTCGGCGATCCGGCGGACGGTCTCGATCTCGTCGCGCTCCTCGGTCTCGGGGAACACCGTGCCACGTGCCTGCAGTACGCGCGAAACCGAGGTCGGTGCGATCGACCCGTCGGGCAGCAGCGCCGGCGTGTCGACGGCGTTGTGCCGGGCCAGTACGCCGGGGGTCGGCAGCGGGCCCGGGTGCACGCCGGTCTCGGCGTACTTGCGGATCCGGTCCTCGGCCGCGTCGCGCTGGGTCCGCTTCGGCTTGAGCCGCTCGCGGTGCGCCAGCATCATCGCGCCCAGCGCCGCGGTGATCAGCAGCGCCGAGGTCACCTCGAAGGCGAACACGTACTTGCCGAACAGCAGCTGGGCGATTCCCTTCGGGTTGCCGTCCGGCTGCGCCTGCGCGAGGCCCACCGGGTCGCCGTACACGGCGTCGCCGACCGCGGAGACCAGCAGGATGCCGAAGCCGAGGAAGGCGAGGCCGGCCAGCAGCCGCTGACCACGGATCGTCTCGACCAGCGAGTCGGAGGCGTCGACGCCGACCAGCATCAGCACGAACAGGAAGAGCATCAGGATGGCGCCGGTATAGACGATGATCTGCACCGCGAACAGGAACGGCGCGTCCAGGGCCGCGTACTGCACGGCCAGGCAGACCATCACCGTTGCCAGCAGCAACGCCGAGTGCACCGCCTTGCGGACCAGGATCATCGCGATCGCGGCCAGCACCATGATCGGCGCCAGCATCCAGAAGGCGAACTGGCCGCCGGTGACGAGACCGATCACTGCTCGGCACCTCCCTCGGCGGGCACGGCCGCGCCGGTCAGGCCGCGGTAGTAGTCCTTGTCGGTGGTGCCGAGCAGCATCTCGTGCGGCGGCTCCTGCATGCCGGGAAGCAGCGGGGCCAGCAGGTCCTTCTTCTCGTAGATGAGGGACTCGCGGCTACGGTCGGCCAGTTCGTACTCGTTCGTCATCGTGAGCGCCCGGGTCGGGCACGCCTCGATGCAGAGTCCGCAGAGGATGCAGCGCAGGTAGTTGATCTGGTAGACGCTGCCGTAGCGCTCACCCGGCGAATATCTAGCAGAGCCGCCTGCTGAATCTACAGTGTTGTCGGCGCCCTCGACGTAGATCGCATCCGCCGGGCAGGCCCAGGCGCACAGCTCGCAGCCGATGCACTTCTCCAGGCCGTCGGGCCAGCGGTTCAGCTGGTGCCTGCCGTGGAACCGCGGCGCGGTCGGCTTCTTGTCGAACGGATACTGCTCGGTGAACACCTTCCGGAACATCGTCCGGAAGGTGACCCCGAACCCGGCTACCGGATCCCAGAGGGATTCTTTGACACTAGCCACGGTCGGCTTCCTCGCTTCGGCTCGGAGTCTTGACGAGCGGTGGTGGAACCGGGAACCCGCCGGCGAAGGCGTCGAAGTCGGCGTCCTCCTCAGGCAGTCCGGACTTGTCCTCGGTCTTCTTCTGCGGCAGGAACATCGTGATCACCGCGATCAGCGCGACGATGCCCGCGGCCACCAGCAGCCAGTTGCGCTGGAAGTCGACCTCGCGGCCGACGGCGCGCACGGTGGCGACCAGCACGATCCAGCCCAGCGAGACCGGGATCAGGATCTTCCAGCCCAGCTTCATGAACTGGTCGTAGCGCAGTCGCGGCAGCGTCCCGCGCAGCCAGATGTAGAAGAAGATGAAGCACATCATCTTGCCGACGAACCACAGCACCGGCCAGAAGCCGGAGTTCGCGCCGTCCCAGATCGAGATCGGCCAGGGCGCCCGGTAGCCGCCCAGGAACAGGGTGGTCGCCAGCGCCGACACCGTCGCCATGTTGATGTACTCGGCCAGGAAGAACATCGCGTACTTCATCGACGAGTACTCGGTCAGGAAGCCGGCCACCAGCTCGCCCTCGGCCTCCGGCAGGTCGAACGGCGCCCGGTTCGTCTCGCCGATCATCGAGACCACGTAGATCACGAAGGACGGGAAGAGCAGGAACGCGTACCAGCCGGGGATCGGGATGTCCGCGCCGAACAGGCCGATCGACTGGTGCGAGCCCTGCGCCTGGACGATGTCCCAGGTGGACATCGAGCCGGCGAACAGGAAGACCGTCACCAGCGCCAGGCCCATGCCGACCTCGTAGGAGATCATCTGGGCGCTCGAGCGCAGACCACCGAGCAGCGAGTAGGTCGAGTTCGACGACCAGCCGCCCAGCACGATGCCGTAGATGCCGATCGAGGCGATCGCCATCACATACAGCACCGAGACCGGCAGGTCGGTCAGCTGCAGCCGGGTGTAGGTGTCGGTGAAGGGGATCTTCACCGTCGGCCCGAACGGGATCACCGCGAAGGTCAGGAAGGCCGGGATCGACACGATCACCGGCGCCGCGACGTAGACGAACCGGTCCACGCCCTTCGGCATCAGGTCTTCCTTGAACATCAGCTTCATACCGTCGGCGAGCGACTGGAGCAGACCGAACGGGCCGTGCACATTCGGTCCGATCCGGTGCTGCATCCGGGCCACGACCCGGCGCTCCCACCAGATGTTGAACAGCGTCAGCACGATCAGGAAGACGAAGATGATCAGGACCTTGAGGACAACGACCCACCAGGGATCGTTGCCGACTCCGGCGTCCGGCACGGCGAGTGGCCGGGCCACCAGGGAGATGGGGCTCATGCGTTCCCTCCGGCGATCGTCACGATCGAGCCATGGTCGGCGTGCAGCGACCTTCTGACGTGCGAGTCGGCCGAGTTGGTCGGCAGCCAGACCACGTTGTCGGTCATCTGCGTGATCAGCACCGGCAGCCGGATCGAGCCGGCGTCCGTGCTCACCACGAGCTCGTCACCGTCGTGCACACCGATCCGGTGCGCGGTCGTCAGCGAGATCCGCGCCACCGGGCGGCGGGCGGTCGCGACCAGGTGCGGCTCCCCGTCGTTGCCGCGGCTGTCGTCGATCAGCATCCGCCAGGTCGCCAGCCGGGTCGAGTCGAAGGCGCCCAGCGCCGGACCGGCCTGGTACGTCGGCTCGCTGGCCCGGTCGCCGTCCCAGCGGCCGAGCTCGTCGAACTCCTTCTTCGCACCGGCCGGGGTGCCGAACCCCAGCGGGGTGTCCATCTCCTGCGCCAGCGCGGCGAGGGCCCGGACATCCGGCATCGCGGCGGGCACCTCGAGCACCACCGGGAACGGCCGCTCGCGACCCTCCCAGTTGACGAAGGTGCCGTCCTTCTCCGCCGGCGGAACCACCGGGAAGACGACGTCGGCGTGCTCGGTCACCTGCGAGCTGCGCACCTCGAAGCTGACCACGAACGGCGCGGCCTCCAGCGCGGCCAGGGCCGCCGCCGGGTCCGGCAGGTCGTCGATCTCGACCCCGGCGACGACCAGCGCCTGCAGCGATCCGGCCGCCTCGATGATCTCGCCGGTGTCGCGGCCGATGGTGCCCGGCAGGTGCTCGACGCCCCAGGCCGCCTGCAGGTCGACCCGCGCGGCAGCGTCCGACACCAGGCGGCCGCCCGGCAGCAGGGCCGGCAGACAGCCGGCCTCGAGCGCGCCACGATCGCCCGCACGGCGCGGGATCCAGGCCAGTTGCGCGCCCGTGTCCAGCGCCAGCCGCAGGGCCGCGGACAGCGCGCCCGGCACGGCCGCGAGCCGCTCGCCCACGATGATGATCGCGTCGGCGCCGAGCGCGTCCTGCGCCGCGGCTCCGGCCTCGCCCATGCTCCGGAGATCACCCAGTACCGCGGCCTCCGTGCCCGGCGAGGTCTGGACGACGACACCCGAGAGCTTCTGTACTCCGCGCGACGCGAACGGCGCCACGGTGAAGACCTTGGTGCCGATCTTGCGAACACCCTTGCGGAGCCGCAGGAAGACCGTCGGCGACTCCTCCTCGGGCTCGAACCCGACCAGCAGCACGGATCCCGCGCGCTCGAGGTCCCCGAACGTCGTACCGATCCCGGTGCCGGCGACCGCGGCGGCGAGGAAGTCGGCTTCCTCCACCGAGTGCGGCCGGGACCGGAAGTCGATGTCGTTGGTGCCGAGGGCGACCCGGGCGAACTTCGAGTACGCGTAGGCGTCCTCGAGCGTCAGCCGGCCACCGGTCAGGACGGCGGCGTTGCCCCGGGCGGCGGTGAGCTTCTTCGCCGCGAAGTCCAGCGCCTCCGGCCAGGACGCGGGCCGCAGCTCGCCGTCCTCGCGGATCAGCGGGTGGGTCAGCCGGTCACCGGTGGTCGCGTAGTTGAAGGCGAACCGGTCGCGGTCGGAGATCCACTCCTCGTTGACCTCGGGGTCGTCGCCGGCCAGCCGGCGCATCACCTTGCCGCGCCGGAAGTCGACCCGGATCGCCGAGCCGGACGCGTCGTGCTCGGCCACCGACGGCACCGAGACGAGGTCGAACGGCCGGGACCGGAACCGGTACGCCGCGCTGGTGAGCGCGCCGACCGGGCAGATCTGGATCGTGTTGCCGGAGAAGTAGCTCTCGAACGGCTCCTTCTCGTAGATGCCGACCTGCTGCAGGGCACCCCGCTCGAGCAGCTCGATGAACGGGTCACCGGCGATCTGCTGGGAGAACCGGGTGCAGCGGGCGCAGAGCACACAGCGCTCGCGGTCCAGCAGCACCTGCGCGGAGATGTTGATCGGCTTGGGGTAGGTCCGCTTCACCTCGTGGAAGCGGCTCTCGCCCCGGCCGTTCGTCATCGCCTGGTTCTGCAGCGGGCACTCGCCGCCCTTGTCGCAGACCGGGCAGTCCAGCGGGTGGTTGATCAGCAGGAACTCCATCTGGCCCTGCTGCGCCTTGTCGGCCACCGGCGAGCTGATCTGGGTCCGCAGCACCATGCCGTCGGCAACGGTCAGCGAGCAGGAGGTCTGCGGCTTCGGCATCCCCCGGCCGTTGCCGGCGTCGACCACCTCGATCAGGCACTGCCGGCAGGCGGCGACCGGGTCGAGCAGCGGGTGGTCGCAGAACCGCGGGATCTGCACGCCGATCTGCTCGGCGGCACGGATCGCCAGCGTGTTCTTCGGAACCTTCACCTCGATGTCGTCGATCGTGACCGTCACCAGGTCGGTGCGCTCCACCTGGGAGCCGGCCGGCGGGTTCGCTTGGATGGTCATGCGTTAGCTCCAGCGGTCGCGAAGACGGCAGCCGCCATCGGGTCGAACGGGCATCCGCCGTGGGTGAAGTGCGCCAGGTACTCGTCCTTGAAGTGCTGGAGCGAGCTGGTGATCGGCGCGGTCGCGCCGTCGGCGAGGGCGCAGAAGGAACGGCCGGTGATGTTGTCGCACAGGTCCAGCAGCGTCTCCAGGTCGGCCTCGGAGCCGTTGCCGGCCTCCAGCCGCTCCAGGATCTGCACCAGCCACCAGGTGCCCTCGCGGCACGGCGTGCACTTGCCGCACGACTCGTGCTTGTAGAACTCGGTCCAGCGCAGCGTCGCCCGGACCACACAGGTGGTGTCGTCGAAGATCTGCAGCGCCTTGGTGCCGAGCAGCGAGCCCGCGCCCGCGACGCCCTCGTAGTCCAGCGGGACGTCCAGGTGCTCCTCGGTCAGCAGCGGGGTGGACGATCCGCCCGGCGTCCAGAACTTCAGCGTGTGGCCCTCGCGGACCCCACCGGCCAGGTCGAGCAGCTCCCGCAGGGTGATCCCCATCGGCGCCTCGTACTGGCCCGGCCGGGTGACGTGCCCGGACAGCGAGTAGATCGTCGGGCCCTTGGACTTCTCGGTGCCCATCGAGGCGAACCAGTCCGGGCCGTTGGCGATGATCGAGGGAACTGACGCGATCGACTCGACGTTGTTGATGACAGTGGGGCAGCCGTACAGGCCGGCCACCGCGGGGAACGGAGGACGCAGCCGAGGTTGACCACGACGACCTTCCAGCGAGTCGAGCAGCGCCGTCTCCTCGCCGCAGATGTAGGCGCCGGCGCCGGCGTGCACGACCACGTCGAGGTCGTAGCCGCTGCCGAGGATGTCGACGCCGATGAAGCCGGCCGCCCTGGCCTCGGCGACCGCCTGCTGCAGCCGGCGGACCACGTGCAGCACCTCACCGCGGACGTAGATGAACGCCGTGTTCGCGCGGATCGCGTACGCCGAGATGATCACGCCCTCGACCAGGGTGTGCGGCGAGGCGAGCATCAGCGGGATGTCCTTGCAGGTGCCCGGCTCGGACTCGTCCGCGTTCACCACCAGGTACTTCGGCTTGGGGTTGTCCTGCGGGATGAAGGACCACTTCATGCCGGTCGGGAAGCCCGCACCGCCACGGCCGCGCAGGCCCGAGTCCTTCACCGCGGTGACCACGTCGGCCGGCTGCATCCGCAGCGCGGTCTTCAGCGCCTCGTAGCCGCCGGAGCGCTGGTAGCTCGCCAGCTGCCAGGAACGGATCTGGTCCCAGTTGTCGGACAGCACCGGAGTCAGCACGGCGATCAGTCCTCCTTCCGCGCGTCGTCGGTGTGGACCGTCTGGGATTCCTTGCCGGGCTGGTTCTCAGGGCGCGGACCGGAGGCCGCGTCCGGGGAGACCGTCTGCTCCGGCTCGGGCGCACGGCCGGAGTGGTTGCCCTGCGGCGCGGTCCAGTTGCGCTCCCGGGCCAGCCGCAGGCCGGCCAGGGTGGCCTTGCCACCGGTCGGACCCTCGTCGGCGCGGCCGTCGGGGAACCCGGCGAGCACCCGCTCGGCCTCGCGCCAGGTGCAGACGGTGGCACCGCGCGGCGACTTCACCTCGGTCCCCTCGCGCAGGTCGTCCACCAGCTGGGTGGCGGACTCCGGGGTCATGTCGTCGAAGAACTCCCAGTTCACCATCATCACCGGCGCGTAGTCGCAGGCGGCGTTGCACTCGAGGTGCTCGAGGGTGATCTTGCCGTCCTCGGTGGTCTCGTCGTTGCCGACGTCGAGGTGCTGCTTGAGCCGCTCGAAGATCAGGTCGCCGCCCATCACCGCGCAGAGCGTGTTGGTGCACACCCCGACGTGGTAGTCGCCGACCGGGCGGCGCTTGTACATCGTGTAGAAGGTCGCGACCGCCGACACCTCGGCGCCGGTCAGGCCGAGCACGTCGGCACAGGCCTCGATGCCCTCGGGGGTGATCCGGCCCTCGACCGACTGCACCAGGTGCAGCATCGGCAGCAGGGCGGACCGGCCGACCGGGTACCGCGCGGCCAGCTCGCGCATCTCGGCGAGCGTGGTGTCGCCGAGCTTCGTCTCGCCTGTGCTGTAGGGAACGGTTGTGTCAGACATCTATCGGTCCACTCCACCCATCACCGGGTCAAGGCTGGCGACGGCGACGATCACGTCGGCGACCTGTGCGCCCTCGCACAGGATCGGCATCGCCTGCAGGTTTGCGAACGACGGGTCGCGGAAGTGCGCCCGGTACGGCTTGGTGCCGCCGTCGGAGACCAGATGGCAGCCCAGCTCGCCGCGCGGCGACTCGACCGCCACGTAGGCCTGCCCGGCCGGCACCCGGAAGCCCTCGGTGACCAGCTTGAAGTGATGGATCAGCGCTTCCATCGACTCGCCCATGATGTGCTTGATGTGGTCGAGGGAGTTGCCCATCCCGTCGTTGCCGACGGCCAGCTGGGCCGGCCAGCCGATCTTCTTGTCCGCCACCATCACCGGCTCGCCCTCCATCTTGGCGAGGCGGTCGGCGCACTGCTCGACGATCTTCAGCGATTCCCACATCTCCTGCAGGCGGACCCGGAAGCGGCCGTACGAGTCGGCGGTGTCCCAGGTCGGTACGTCGAAGTCGTACGTCTCGTACCCGCAGTACGGCTGGGTCTTGCGCAGGTCGAGGCCGTAGCCGGTGGCGCGCAGCGGCGGGCCGGAGATGCCGAGCGCCATGCACCCGGTCAGGTCCAGGTAGCCCACGTTCTGCAGCCGGCCCTTGAAGATCGGGTTCGCGTTGCACAACTCGGCGTACTCGGGCAGGTGCTTGTTCATCCAGGTGATGTAGTCCCGGATCTTGTCCAGCGCCCCCGGCGGCAGGTCCTGGGCGACACCGCCCGGCCGGATGAACGCGTGGTTCATCCGCAGTCCGGTGATCAGCTCGAACACGTCGAGCGTCATCTCCCGCTCACGGAAGCCGATCGTCATCACGGTCAGCGCGCCGATCTCCATCCCACCGGTGGCGATCGCGACCAGGTGGCTGGAGATCCGGTTCAGCTCCATCAGGAGCACCCGCATCACGTTGGCCTTCTCCGGGATCTGGTCCTCGATGCCGAGCAGCCGCTCGACCGCGAGGCAGTACGCGGTCTCGTTGTAGAACGGCGAAAGGTAGTCCATCCGGGTGCAGAACGTGACGCCCTGCGTCCAGTTGCGGAACTCCATGTTCTTCTCGATACCGGTGTGCAGGTAGCCGATGCCGCAGCGGGCCTCGGTCACCGTCTCGCCCTCGATCTCGAGGATGAGCCGGAGCACGCCGTGGGTGGACGGGTGCTGCGGGCCCATGTTGACGACGATGCGCTCTTCGGGCTCCTCGCCCAGCCCGGACACGACCGAGTCCCAGTCCTGACCGGTGACGGTGAAGACCTTGCCCTCGGTGGTGTCGCGGCCCTGTGCGTAGGGATCCGCAGTGGCGTAGGGATCTGTAGTGGTCATCAGTTGTACGACCTCCGCGTGTCGGGCGGCGGGATGACGGCGCCCTTGTACTCGACGTCGATGCCGCCGAGCGGGTAGTCCTTGCGTTGCGGGTGACCCGGCCAGTCGTCGGGCATCTGGATCCGGGTCAGCGCCGGGTGTCCGTCGAAGATGATGCCGAAGAAATCCCAGGTCTCGCGCTCGTGCCAGTCGTTGGCCGGGTAGACCGAGACGATGGACGGGATGTGCGGATCGGAGTCCGGGCAGGACACCTCGACCCGGATCCGCCGGTTGTGGGTGATCGAGAGCAGGTGGTAGACCGCGTGCAGTTCGCGGTCGGTCTCGTTCGGGTAGTGCACGCCGCTGACGCCGGAGCAGAACTCGAACCGCAGTGCCTCGTCGTCGCGCAGGTGCTGGGCGACCTCGACCAGCCGGTCGCGCTGGACGTGCAGGGTCAGCTCGCCGTAGGCGACCACGACCTTCTCGATCGCGCCGTCGCCGACCAGGCCCTCCAGCCTCTCGGTGGCGGCGTCGTACCAGGAGCCGTACGGCTTGGCCGATCCGCCGGGCAGCGCGACCTGGCGGCGCAGGCCACCGAAGCCGGACGTGTCACCGGTACCGCGGACGCCGAACATGCCCTCGCGCTGGTCGACGACCTCGGCCGCCGGCGTCTGAGCGTCGCCACCGGGCGTGGTCGCCGGCAGGTTCTCCGGTTGGATATCACTCACCGAAGCAGCCCCTTCATCTCGAGCGTCGGGGACGCGGTGAGGGCCGCGGCCTCTTCCTCGGCCTGCAGTGCCTTCTTGTTCGCGCCGAGCTTGCCGTTCTGGATGTCGGCGTGCAGCTTGAGGAACGCGTCCAGCAGCATCTCCGGCCGCGGCGGGCAGCCGGGCAGGTACATGTCGACCGGTACGACGTGGTCCACGCCCTGCACGATCGCGTAGTTGTTGAACATGCCGCCGGACGACGCGCAGACACCCATCGCCAGCACCCACTTCGGGTTCGGCATCTGGTCGTAGATCTGGCGCAGCACCGGGGCCATCTTCTGGCTCACCCGGCCGGCCACGATCATCAGGTCGGCCTGCCGCGGCGACGCCCGGAAGACCTCCATGCCGAACCGCGCCGCGTCGTACCGGGGCGCGCCGGTGGTCATCATCTCGATGGCGCAGCAGGCCAGGCCGAAGGTTGCCGGCCACAACGACGCCTTGCGCATGTAGCCCGACAGGCCCTCGACGGTGGTCAGCAGGACGCCGGCCGGAAGCTGTTCCTCAACACCCATTTGCTCAGTCCCATTCAAGTCCGCCACGACGCCACACGTAGGCGTACGCGATGAACACGGTTGCGATGAAGATGACCATCTCGACCAACCCGAACAGCGCCATCTGGTCGAAGGCGACGGCCCAGGGATAGAGGAAGATGATCTCGATGTCGAACACGATGAAGAGCATCGCGGTGATGTAGTACTTCACCGGGAAACGCCCGCCACCGACCGGCTGCGGGGTCGGCTCGATCCCGCACTCGTACGAGTCGAGCTTGGCCCGGTTGTAGCGCTTCGGGCCGACGAGCGCGCTCGTCACCAAGGTGCCCGCCACGAAGATCGTCGCGAGCACACCGAGGATGAGGATCGGTACGTAAGGGTGCATCTTGTGGGTGCTCCCTCCTTCTTGCGTCCGTACTGCCTGGTCGGTGGCTGTCTGTTGCTCTTCAGTCCTGTCCTGTTGCGGGACAGGACTGTGTTATCAGTACCGCTGTGTCTCAGGTCACCCGCCCCGCCGTTGTCAGGCGGCCGGGGCGACCTTGGTGAGACCGTTGATGATCTTGTCCATCACGTCGCCGTCGCGCGGATCGGTGAGGTTGGCCAGCAGTTTCAGGGTGAACTTCATCAAGGTGGTGCGCGGCAGACCGTACTTCGTGCACAGCCGCATCACCTCCGGATTTCCGATCAGCTTCACGAACACCCGGCCGAGCGTGTAGTAGCCGCCGTACTCCTGCTTGAGCGCCTTCGGGTACGCCGACAGCGCCCGCTCGCGCTGGTTCGGCTGCCGCCGCAGCGCCTGCGAGGCGACCTCGGCGGCGAACGCGCCGGACTCCATCGCGTACGGGATGCCTTCGCCATTGAACGGGTTCACCATGCCGCCCGCATCACCCAGGAGCATGAGTCCACGGGTGTAGTGCGGCTGCCGGTTGAAGCCCATCGGCAGCGCCGCGCCCCGGATCGGGATGGTCTGGAACTCGTCGCGGAACTGCCACTCCTCGGGAGTGTTCTTCAGCCACTGCTTCAGCAGGTCGGAGTAGTCCACCTTGCCGAAGGCGTCGGAGGTGTTCAGGATGCCGAGGCCGACGTTGACCGTGCCGTCGCCCATCCCGAAGATCCAGCCGTAGCCGGGCAGCAGGTTGCGCTGACCGGGCTGCTGCGGGTCGTCGGCCCACAGCTCCAGCCACGACTCGAGGTAGTCGTCGTCGTGGCGCGGGCTGGTGAAGTAGGTGCGCACGGCCACGCCCATCGGGCGGTCGTCGCGCTTGTGCAGGCCCATCGAGACACTGAGCCGCGAGGAGTTGCCGTCGGCGGCCATCACCAGCGGCGCCCGGAACTCGAGGTCGGCGCCGGCCCGGCGGCCGTTGTCGTCGACCGGCTTCGCGGTGACGCCGACGATGAAGCCCCGGTCGTCCAGGATCGGGGCGGTCACGTTGGTCCGCTCCCGCAGCTGGGCGCCGGCCTTGACGGCCTGCCGGGCGAGCATGTCGTCGAAGTCCATCCGGTTCCGGGTCAGCCCGTAGTTCGGGTGGCTGGCCAGGTCCGGCCAGTCGAGCTGCAGCACGTGCCCGGCGCCGCGGATCCGCAGCCCGTAGTTGGGGATCCAGCCGGCCTCGGGCGAGATGTCGATGCCCATGTTGATCAGCTGCTTGGTACCGCGCGGGGTGAGCCCGTCGCCGCACACCTTCTCGCGCGGGAACGCGGTCTTCTCCAGCAGCAGCACGTCCAGGCCGGCGTTGGCCAGATGGTACGCGGCAGCCGAGCCCGCGGGCCCCGCACCGACGACGATCACATCAGCGGTCTCGGCCTGCTGCCTGTTCGGCGCGCTCTGGCTCATCTCATCCCGGCCTGAAGGTTGGGCTGTCACTCGTGAAGGGATTCACGAGGCCTGGTCAGCTGACAGTCTAGGACTGCCTGACTTGGACACGAAACCGGCCCGTAACCCCTTGCCTGCAACTCATTTATGCGCGATTTCCGTTGCGTAATTAGAGCGGCTTCACGCCGCGGTGGATGGCCACCAGGCCGCCGGTCAGGTTGCGCCACTGGACGTGGGTCCAGCCGGCGGCCTCGATCGTCCGGGCGAGTGGCTCCTGACCTGGCCAGGCGCGGACGGACTCGGCCAGGTAGACGTAGGCGTCGGGGTTGGTGGAGACCGCCTTCGCGACCACCGGGACGGCTCGCATCATGTACTCGAGGTAGGCCACCCGGAACGGTTTCCAGGTCGGGTGGGAGTTCTCCAGCACCACCAGGCGGCCGCCCGGCCTGGTCACCCGGAGCATCTCCCGCAGTGCCACCGTGACGTCGTTCACGTTCCGCAGCGCCCAGGAGATGGTGACCACGTCGAAGGTCTCGTCCGCGAACGGCAGCCGGAGCGCGTCGCCGGCGATCAGGTCCAGCTCGGGGTTGCGGCGCTTGCCGACCCGGAGCATGCCGACCGAGAAGTCGCACGACACCACCTCGGCACCCGCCTCGCGCAGCTTCACGCTGGAGGCGCCCGTCCCGGCGGCCAGGTCGAGGATCCTCATCCCCTTCCGCGGCGCGATCTCCGCCAGCGTCTGGGGCCGCCAGTGCAGCTTCTCCAGCCCCATCGTGGCGACCGCGTTGGTCCGGTCGTAGCCCTCAGCCACGTTGTCGAACATCGCAGCGACGGCTTCGGGCTGTTTGGTGAGGTCTGCGCGGTTCACAGTGTCTAGTGGATCACGGCTCCGACAGGCTCCGAAACTCGCTGGACACGCGGGCGGCATACGCTTACTTGCCGTGAGCGAATCTCCATTGAGCCGGCCGGCCATCGAGACCCGGGGCCGGGAAGCGAGCGAGGAGTGTTGCCGTGAGCTTGTCTGACCCGGTCGTACCCGGCCACGAGCCGGCTCCCCAGCTGGTCGTTCGCAGCCAGCGGATCGAAGGCGTCGCCGCGGCCCTGATGGATCACCTGCCCGAGACCGGCGGACTGGCCTGGGTACGGCGGGGCGACGGTCACGTCGGCTGGGGCGTCGCCGCCCGGCTCGCGATTGCTGGTGGCAACCGGTTCACCGAGGCGCAGACCTGGTGGCAGGACCTGACCGGCGCCGCGGTGGTCCGCGACGAAGTCGGTGTGCCGGGCTCCGGCCTGGTCTGCTTCGGCTCCTTCGGCTTCACCGACGCCGACCCCAGCGAGCTGGTGGTGCCCGAGGTGATCGTCGGCCGCCGCGGCGGCATCACCTGGGTGACGACGATCTCCGGCGCGAGCTCGATCGCCGCTCCCCCGGAGCTGACCCGGTACGAGCCCGAGCCGGTCGGCCAGGTCGCCTTCGCCGACGGTGCCCGGTCCGGCGCCGAGTGGTCCGGGATCGTGGCCGACGCGGTCCAGCGGATCACCGGTGGCGAGCTCGACAAGGTGGTGCTGGCGCGCGACCTGGTCGCGATCGCGTCCGAGCCGATCGACCTGCGCTGGCCGCTGCGCCGGCTCGCCGCGGCGTACCCGAACTGCTGGACGTTCTCCGTCGACGGGCTGATCGGCGCCACTCCGGAACTGCTGGTCCGGCGGGAGAAGGGCCTGATCACCTCCCGGGTACTGGCCGGCACGATCCGGCGTACCGGCGACGACGCACACGATCTCGCGCTGGCCGCGTCGCTGGCCCGGTCGAGCAAGGACCTCGAGGAGCACGAGTTCGCGGTCCGCTCGGTGGCCGACGCGCTGAAGCCGCACTGCAAGTCGATGAACGTGCCCGAGACCCCGTTCGTGCTGCACCTGCCGAACGTGATGCATCTCGCCTCCGACGTGGCCGGGGTCGCCGCGAACGGCGCCTCCGCGCTCGGCCTCGCCGCCGCCCTGCACCCCTCCGCAGCAGTCTGCGGTACGCCGACCGACGTCGCGCGGGACGTGATCGGTGAGATCGAGGGGATGTCACGCGGCCGGTTCAGCGGCCCCGTCGGCTGGATGGACGCAGGCGGCGACGGCGAGTGGTGCATCGCACTGCGCTGCGGCCAGGCCGACCCCCAAGACCCGACCAGGATGCGCCTGTTCGCCGGCGCCGGCATCGTCGCCGGCTCCGACCCAGAGGCCGAACTGGCCGAGACCAACGCCAAGTTGGTTCCGATGAGAGACGCTCTGGGAGATTGACCGTGAAGCTCACGAAGTACACGCATGCGTGTGTCCGGCTCGAGAAGGACGGGAAGGTGCTGCTGATCGATCCGGGCACCTTCACCGAGGACGAGGCGTTCGCCGCCGCGGACGCGATCCTGGTCACGCACGAGCACGGCGACCACATCGACACCGACCGGGTGAAGGACCTCGACGCCCCGATCTGGACCAACGCCGGCGCCGCGTCGCAACTCACCGAGCTCGGCGACCGGGTCAACGTGGTGGCCGACGGCAGCAGCTTCGAAGCGGCCGGGTTCTCGGTCCGTGCCTACGGCAAGGATCACGCGATCATCCTGCCGGAGCTGGGGGTTCCGTGCGAGAACATCGGCTTCCTGGTCGAGGACGCGGTCTACCACCCGGGTGACTCGTTCACCCGGCCCGACCGCCAGGTGCACACCAACCTGGTCCCGGTCTCGGGCCCGTGGTTCGCCCTGCCGCCGGCCGTCGAGTACGCCCGCGCCGTGAACGCGACGCAGACCCTCGGCATCCACGAGGCCCTGCTCAGCCAGATCGGCCAGGGCATGATGAAGCGCTTCCTCGACGGCCAGGAAGACCGCCCCTACCTGCTGGTGACCCCGGGCGACTCGGTCGAGATCGTCTAGACATGGCGCACCGTCGTACTCACGAGGCGAAGGTGAGGTCGACGAAGTCGGCGACCGGGACGTAGCCCGCCTGCGCGTAGATCTTGTTCGAGGTCGGGTTCGCCAGGTCCGTGTAGAGGCAGGCCTGGTTGCCGTCAGCAAGGATCCCGGCGGTGACGTGCACGGTCAGAGCGCCTGCGTACCCGTGCCGGCGGTGCTCGGGCGGCGTGTAGACCGGCCCGACCCGGCAGACGCCGTACTGCGGGCGGTGGTACCCGACCATGCTCACCGGCACCCCGTCGACCTCCCAGAACCACATCGTGCCGGCCTCCAGGTGACGCTCGGCCCAGTCCAGGTCGACACTTTTGATCTCTTCGCCACCGAATCCGTCGAAACTCCACTCGGCCGCGCGCTGGACGTCGGACGAGGTCATCGGACGGGGATTGCCCTCGGCCGGCAACTGATGGAGCGAGACCAGCTTGTGCAGCCGCGTCCCCTTGCCCTCGGTCCAGGTGGTGCCGTGCAGCTCGGACCAGCGATCGCCGAAGGCCGTCACCGCGGCCCGGTCACCCGCCACCGTGGCGAGGTCCGGCACCAGCTCGGAGTACGCATCGGCTACGTCCGCCGCCAGGTCCGCGGGCAGGGCGCCGAGGTAGACCGGGCGGTCCGGAGTACGCATCGCCGCGCCGATCACCTCTCCGGCTCCGTCGTGCACGGAGGCGTAGTACGCCGGATCGGGCTCGATGCGGTAGGTGCCCGCGGCGCGCTCGCCGACGTTGGTCATGATCAGGGTGTGCAGCACGGGATCCCTTTCCAGGAAGGGAAAGACCGTCGCCTGGAACTCGGCCGCGTCACTCGTCACCCGGACACCCATACCTGGTCACCTTAGTGTGCGGCGCTCGGCCGGGCAGGTGGTTTTACACTGCGAGCATGTCCACCACGCGGTTGCTCCTGCTCGGGGTCGTCCGGATCTTCCAGCCGGCGTACGGCTACCAGCTGCGCCGCGAGCTGATCACGTGGGACGTGCAGCACTGGGCGAACATCAACCCCGGTTCCATCTACACGGGACTTCGCACGCTGGCCAAGCACGGCTTCCTGGAGGAGCTGGAGGAAGGCGCCGGACGCAAGCCGGGGCGTACGTCGTACAAGCTGACCGCGGACGGGGAGAGCGAGTACTTCACGCTGCTGCGGAAGGCGCTGTGGAGCGTGGACGGCTTCCGGCCGGACCAGATGCAGGCGGCTCTCAGCTTCCTGTGGTCGCTGCGGCGTGACGAGGTCGTGGCCGCGCTGGAGTCGCGCGTCGTGCAACTGGAGCAGCGGATGAAGGCGGAGCCGTTCTCGGAGCGGCAGATCGTCGAGGACCCGAGCACCCCGGACCATGTCGTCGAGATGTTCCGCATCAGCGCCGCCCGCGACAAAGGCGAGCTCGAGTGGACCCAGGCCTTCCATACCCGAGTCACCGAAGGCGCCTACTCCTTCGCCGGCGAACCCCCCACCTGGCAACCCGCCCCCGGCACCTTCCCGTACTGGAACGTCATCCCCGACCCACCGGACTGATAGACACCTCTCAGTCGGCCGCGCCCTTGAGGCGGCCTCCACAGTCACCCAATGCTCCGGTCGGTCACGCGAGCTCGCAGCAGTTACTGATGCAGCATGCCTTGATCAACTCGCGGTCAGGGGCGTTTCAGGGTTAATCAATGTTGACTATTCAATGTTGAGTGTTTGAGACTGGGGGCATGATGATCGAAGCTCGCGGGCTTGTCCGCACCTTCAAGACCAAGCGCGGGCCGGTGCAGGCCGTGCAGGGGGTAGACCTGAATGTGGCCGACGGGGAGATCGTCGGCTTCCTCGGCCCGAACGGGGCCGGCAAGACGACCACGATGCGGATGCTGGCGACCCTGATCGAGCCGACCAGCGGCACCGCCACTGTCGCGGGGTGCGACCTGGCGAAGGACCCGGTCGGCGTCCGCCGCCGGATCGGGTACGTGCCGCAGAGCGGTTCCACGCTGCCCGAGGCGATCGCCGGGGACGAGGTCGTCGACCACGCCCGGCTGTACGGCGTGGACAAGAAGAGGGCGATCGCCGACGGCCAGCGGCTGTTCGGAGAGCTGGACCTGCCCGGACTCTGGCGGCGGCAGTGCAAGACCCTGTCGGGCGGTCAGCGGCGGCGGCTGGACATCGTGATGGGGCTGATCCACGACCCCAAGCTGATCTTCCTGGACGAGCCGACCACCGGCCTCGACCCGCAGGCCCGGGCGAACCTGTGGGAGCACATCCGGGACCTCCGCGAGCGCGGCGCGACGATCTTCCTCACCACCCACTACCTGGACGAGGCGGACGCACTGTGCGACCGGATCCTGGTCATCGACCACGGCAAGATCGTGGCCGCGGGCAAGCCGGAGGAGCTGAAGCAGCAGGTCTCCGGCGACGGTGTCCGGCTCAGCCTGGCCGACGCGGAGAACGCGCCTGCGGTGGCCAAGATCGTCAAGGAACTGCCGGGCGCGGTCGCCATTGAGACCGAGGGTGACGTGGTCGGGTTCCGGATCCCCAAGGGTGGGTCGGTGCTGCCGTCGCTGCTCCGCACGATCGATGCCCAGGGCATCGAGCTGAACGGCGTCGAGGTGCACCGGCCGACGCTCGACGACGTGTTCCTGACCATGACCGGGCGCTCTCTGCGCGACGGCAGCGAGACGCCGGCCGGGGCCCAGAAGGAGGCGGCGGCATGACCGTGCTGACCCTGACCCCGACCCACCGCCCAGGATCGGTGCTGCGAGAGACCTGGATCGTCTTCAACCGCGCGATGCGGTTGTCGCTGCGCAACCCGATGTGGTCGATCCTGATGCTCAGCCAGCCGCTGCTGTACCTGTTCCTGTTCGGCCCGCTGCTGAAGCCGATCACCGCGCAGATCAGCCAGGGCGCGACCACCAACGCCTACCAGGTGTTCATCCCTGGCCTGATCGTGCAGCTCGGCATGTTCGGCGCGATGTTCGTCGGCTTCGGCCTGATCGCGGAGTACCGGGCCGGCGTGATCGAGGCCGACCGCGTCACGCCCGCGTCCCGGATCGCCCTGATGGCAGGACGCGTACTGCGGGACGTCGTGGTCCTGGTGGTCCAGTCGATCCTGCTGCTGGTGGTGTCGATCCCGATGGGCCTGCGCGCACCGTGGGACGGCGTACTCCTGTCCCTCGTGATCGTGGCTCTGCTGGGCGCGACCTTCGCCTCGCTGTCGTACTCGGTCGCCCTGATCACCAAGAGCGAGGACGCCCTGGCTCCGCTGCTGAACGGGATCGCGATGCCGTTGCTGCTACTCTCGGGCATCCTGCTGCCGATGCAGATCGGCCCGACCTGGTTGCAGCGCCTGTCCGACATCAGTCCGCTGAAGCACGTGGTGAACGGCGTCCGCGCCCTCTTCCGCGGCGACATCGGCAGCAGCGCCTCGCTCTGGGGCCTCTTCTGGGTAGTCCTCCTGACGGTGATCGGCCTGGCCGTAGGCGCCCGCACCTTCCGCAAGGAATCCGCCTAACGCCGGGCCTTTGTTCATCGGGGAGTCGCCGAGCGAGGTTAGCGTCGGCGGCATGCGGGTGCCGTCGGCGTTGGTTCGTGGGGTCGTCGGATCGTGTGTGGTGGCCGCCGCGAGCCTGGTGACGTCGGTGGTGCCGGAGTCGTCGTGGGTGGCGTCGCTGCCGATCGCCAGTGACCTACGGGCCACCCTGCCGGGGCGGATGACCGGGCTGACCTTGATGGTGGCCGGGCTCGGGCTGATGGTGTGGGCCTGGCTGTCGGTCGGCCGGGAGGTCCTAGCCGGGGTCCGGCATCGGCTGGTCCCGTTGGCGGCCTGGTGGAGTGCGCCGCTGCTGCTGATGCCGCCGCTGTTCAGCCGCGACGCGTGGAGCTACGCCGCCCAGGGTGCTCTCGTCGCCAAGGGCTACGACCCGTACAGCGTGGGCCCGGGCGTGCTGTCGGGCCACGTGACCGAAGCGGTTGACCCGATGTGGATGAGCACCCCAGCGCCGTACGGGCCACTGCCGCTCGCGTACGGCGGTCTCGCGGCGCGGCTCACCCTTGACCCGTATGTGCTGATGCTGGCTCACCGTGCTCTGGCCGTGCTGGGGATCTTGCTGATCGCCTGGGCTGTCCCGCGACTGGCCACCGCCTGCAGGGTGGACCCGACAGTCGCGACCTGGTTGGTCGTTGCCAACCCCGTGCTGATCACGCACGGCCTGGGCGCGGCGCACAACGACGTACTGATGCTGGGCCTTGCGTGTTCTGCGTTTGCGCTGGCTCTGACTGGCCATTGGGGCACTGCCGCCGTACTGGCCGGGGCTGCGGCTGCAGTGAAGGCACCGGGCGGACTCGTGGTGATCGCCATAGCCGCAGTGATGAGCCCACTAGCAGGAAGAGCCCGCTTGCGGCTGGCAAGTCTCGCCATATCCGGCTCCGTCGCGGTACTGACTCTGGTGACGATCGGTGAATTGGTTGGGGTGGGCTCCGGCTGGCTGAGCGCTCTCGACGTACCAGGGCTGGTGAGGTCGCCGCTGTCGATCGCCAACCTCATCGGCCTCGGGGCGTCCGGAGTACTGGCGTGGCTCGGTGAGGACGGCGCCGCCCAACAGGCCCTGCAGATCGTGCGACTGCTCGGCATCCTCACCGCGCTCGGCCTGATCGCAGTACTAGGGCTGCTCTCGTCCATCCACAACGCCGCCCGGGCGGTCGGGATCGCCTTGCTGGCAGTGGTTCTGCTGGGTCCCACGGCTCACGACTGGTACTTCCTCTGGGGCGTACCGTTCCTCGCGGTCGCCCGTCCCGGCCGCAAGCTGACCACGGCTCTGATCGGCGTCAGCATCATCCTCACCGTCGCCGCGCCGCTCAACTCCTCGCTGCGCGGCGCGGTGATCCCCATCCTCATGACGACCTCGCTGGTGCTGGTAGTCGTCGGCACCCTGCTGGGAAGGCTCAGGACCATGCAGCCACAGCCACAGCCCAAGGTGGTCGCTACAGCTGGCTGACTGCCCGCAGCAGCTCGGCTTGCAAGTCGCGATGGGTGGCACGGTCGACCCGAGCCTCTACTACGTCGATGCCCGCGACAGTGCGGACCAGAGCCGCCCGCAGAGCGTCCGCTGTCTCAGCCAAGGTGTACGGCGTGCCACTGGCCGCGCAGAGAGCTGCCAGGTCGACGTTGTGAGGCGTGCCGAAGACACGCTCGAAGTAGTCGCCGTGGTTGGAATCCCCTTGTTCCAGGGTCGAGAAGATACCGCCGCCGTTGTCGTTGACCACCACGATGCGCAGGTCGGGCCGGGGCTCGGCCGGACCGATCACCAGGCCGTTGGCGTCGTGCAGGAAGGCCAGATCACCGACCAGCGCGTACGTCGGGCCGGCGTTGGCGAGGGCGGCTCCGACAGCCGTGGAGAGGGTGCCGTCGATGCCGGCCAGCCCGCGGTTCGCCACTGTCCGGATCGGTACGACGGGAGCCAGGTCGAGGTCGCGCACGGGGTTGGAGGACGCCACCACCAGCATGCCGTCGGCCCCGACCGCTTCCCCGACGATCGCGGCGATGGCCGGACCGGGAAGCCCGTCGGACAACACCTTGTCGAGCGCGGGGCGCGCCTGCTCGTCCAACTGCTGCCAGCGGCTGAACCAGTCGGTCCGGTCCGCGGCGGTGACCTCCAGGCCGGTGACGACCGCGGTGGCCCGGCGGCCGGCGTCCGGCCAGAGCCCGGTCGGGGCGACGACGATCACCTCGACGTCCGGGCGCGCGAGCAGTTTGGCGACCGGCCGGGACAGCGTCGGGTGGCCGAAGACCAGCACCCGCTCGATCTCGTCCGTCAAAGAAGTTGCTGCCAGCAACAACCGGTAGGCCGAGATGACCGCCGGCCCGGTCCTGGCCCGGCTGGACGGCTCGGCGAACAAGGGCCAGTTGCCGGCCTCGGCAGCAAGCCGCGCGGCCTGGGACGCGCCGTCACCGGCCACCACGACGGTCTTCGGACCGGGCGCGATCGACGACGGCAGGGCGGCGGTCGCGTGCACGCTCGTCCACGGGCCGCTGCGTCCCTCCAGCGACTCCGGCCAATCGCCGTCGTTCGTCGGGACCAGCGGTTCGACCAGTGCGCAGTTGAGGTGCACCGGCCCCGGGTCCGAAGTACGGGCGCCGACTGCGGTCGAGACCGCCCGCGCGAGCAGCGAACGCCAGTAGGCGGCCTGGCCGAGCTCTCGCTTCGGTGTGCCGATCTCGTGGAACAGGCGCACGGCGGAGCCGAACACCTTGAGCTGGTCGGTCGTCTGGTTCGCCCCGCTCCCCCGCAACTCCGGCGGACGGTCGGCGCTCAGCACGATCAGCGGCAGCCCGCTGTGCGACGCCTCGAGGACAGCCGGGTGCAGGTTGGCCACCGCAGTACCGGAGGTGGTGACGACTGGTACCGGCAGTCCGGTGCCGCGGATCAGCCCGAGCGCCAGGAACCCCGCAGTCCGTTCGTCGATCCGCACGTGGAGGCGCAGCCGTCCCTCGCGGTCGGCGGCGGCCAGTGCCAGCGCAAGCGGCGCGCTGCGCGAACCCGGAGCCAGTACGGCCTCCCGGACGCCGGAGCGGATCAGCTCGTCGACCACCACAGTCGCGAACGCAGTGGACGGGTTCATCCGGTCCTACCTTTCAGTGATTCGACTCGGGCCAGTCGAGCGTTCCACTTGGCAGTGGTCACTGGGTCGGCCGTAGCGGCCGCAAGCAGGGCTGGATCCGGCTCGAGCCGCTTGACCGGCAGGAACCCGCCCGCAGGAAGCAGTGGTTCGGCGACGACCTCTGACGTGAACAGCGACACCGTGGCAAGCCCGCACGCATAAGGAAGCTCCGGCAACGCCGCAGCCAGGGCTACCCCCGCAGCGATACCCACTGAGGTCTCGAGCGCCGACGACACCACCACCGGCAGACCGATCTGCTCGGCGATCTCGAGGCACGCCCGGACGCCTCCGATGGGCTGCACCTTCAGTACCGCGATGTCCGCCGCCTCGAGCTTCTTCACCAGCAGGGGATCCTCCGCCCGCCGGATGGACTCGTCCGCAGCCACCAGCACGTCAGTACGCCGACGTACTGCGGCCAGGTCCTCCACAGAAGCGCACGGCTGCTCCACATACTCCAGGTCGAACCGCGCAAGCTCCTTCAAGCTCCGCAGAGCCTCATCCACTGACCAAGCGCCGTTCGCATCGATCCGGACGTGTCCGTCGGCCCCCAGCGCATCCCGCACAGCCTCGACGCGCTCCAGGTCGTCCGCAAGCGTCTGTCCCGGCTCGGCCACCTTGACCTTGGCAGTGGCACAGCCGGAAGCTCGCACGATCTCGGCAGCCTGCCCCGGACCGATCGCCGGCACAGTGCAGTTCACCGGTACTACGGAACGCAGCGGCGCGGGCCATCCGTCCACGGCGGCCTCCCGGGCGGCCCGGAGCCAGGACACGCAGGTGGCGTCGTCGTAGTCGAGGAACGGGCTCCACTCCGCCCAGCCCGCGGGACCTTCGAACAGCATGCCCTCGCGAACAATGATGCCCCGGAAGCGATTCCGCAGGCCGATCGCATAGGTGATCACCGGGCGACGCCCTCGAGCAGTCCCTGCCGGTCGACCTTGCCCGAGGCAAGCATCGGCAGAGCTGCCAGCCGGACCACGTCCCGGGGAGCCCAGGTGCGCGGCAGGACCTCGGCCACGAAGTCACGGAGCTCGTCGCGACCCGGCTCGTTGCGCCCTGGTTCGCCTCCGCCTGGGCGGCCGACGACGAACGCGACCACCCGGCTGCCCCACTCCGGGTCGGGCACGCCCAGGACGACTGCGTCCGAGACCCCGGGGTGTTCGAGCAGGCGCGCCTGCACGGCAGTGAGCGTGATGTTGACGCCGCCGGAGATCACCACGTCGTCGAGCCGGCCGATCACCTGCAGGCGGCCGTCGACGAACCGCCCGCGGTCCTGCGTCCGGAACCAGCGGTCGTGGAACACCTCGGCGGTCAGTTGAGGTCGCAGCCGGTAGCCCGAGAACAACGTAGGCCCGCTGATCAGGATCCGCTCGTCCTCCAGGCGCAACGACGTACCCGCGAGCGGTTCACCGGCGTACACGCAGCCGCTGCCGGTCTCGGTCATGCCGTAGGCGGGGACCGCGGTGACGCCCGCGGCCCGGGCGCGGGCCTTCAGGTCGGCCGGCATCGAGGCGCCGCCGATCACGATCGCGTCGAAGCTGAGCAACGCGTCCAGCTCGGTGTCGAGGTAGCGAGCCAGCTGCGTCGGGACCATCGCGCTGTACTTGCGCGGTCCGGTCAGCGCCGCGACCGCTTCCGCGAAGCCCGGGTGATCGGCCGAGACCACAGGAGCGAATCCGGCGAGCACTGAGCGCGTGAGTACCTGCAGCCCGCCCACGAAGTACGGCTGCATCGGGAGCAGCCACTGGCCCGGTCCGCCGAGCCGGTGGTGCGTGGCCGTGGCCGAGGCGAGCAGCGCGCTTCTGGAGAGCATGACGCCCTTGGGTTCGCCTGAGGAGCCCGAGGTGGTCAGGATTACCGCGCAGTCGTCCGACTCGAGCGGTTCGTCCGGAGCCACCGCCTGCCGGACCCGCTCGGCCGCTGCGGGGTCAGCCGGCAACGGGGCGAACGGCGTACCGGAGCCGTCGAGTACGGCGGTGAGCGCCGACAGCACGGCATCCGGGGTGCCTGGGACCAGGCGCAACGTAGACATGTCCACCTGAGCCTACGACGCGGCCGCGGCGGCTCCGCAGCCTGTGCCGCCCGCAAGCCCTTACCGACGAGCTGACAGAATCGTTAGTCATGGCTACCCCTGCCCAGTGGATCGAAGGCGCCCGTCCGCGAACACTGCCCGCCGCGATCGCTCCAGTGCTCGTCGGAACCGGTGCTGCCGCCTACCTGGACGGCTTCGTCTGGTGGAAGGCCCTGCTGGCCCTCGGCGTCGCGCTGGCTCTGCAGATCGGCGTGAACTACGCCAACGACTACTCGGACGGCATCCGCGGCACGGACGAGAACCGAGTCGGGCCGCTTCGCCTGGTCGGCTCCAAGGTCGCCACTCCCCAGCAGGTGAAGACGGCTGCGTTCGCCTGCTTCGGTGTCGGCGCGGTACTGGGTGTGGTGCTCTGTGCGACGTCCAACTGGTGGCTGCTGGTCGCCGGGGCCGCTTCGCTGGTCGGGGCGTGGTTCTACACCGGCGGCAAGAAGCCTTACGGGTACCGCGCGCTCGGCGAGGTCAGCGTCTTCCTCTTCTTCGGGTTGGTCGCTGTGCTCGGCACCACCTACGTGCAGGCCGAGACGCTCCACTGGACGGCCGTAGCCGGTGCAGTCGCCATCGGGTCGATCGCCTGCGCTCTGCTGGTCGCCAACAACCTTCGCGACATCCCGACGGACACCGAGACCGGCAAGCGCACCCTGGCCGTAGTACTGGGTGCTGCTCGGTCGCGGCGGCTCTATGCAGGGTTGATTGCTCTGGCGTTCATCCTGGCGGCGCTGTCGGCCTTGGCAACTCCGTGGGCTCTGCTGGCGCTCATCGCGCTGCCGCTGGGGTTCCGGGCCGTCAAGGTCGTCGTCAGCGACGCGGTCGGCCCGGCACTCATCCCTGTGCTGAAGGACACCGGCCTGACCGAACTGCTGTACGCCATCGGCCTGGCCGTCGGTCTCGCGCTGGGAGGCTAGCGGACGGGCTCGCGCCAGCGGCCGGTCGAGGCGAAGCTCTCCAGGGTCTCCAGGTACGGCGCGATGTCCAGGCCGTTCCGCTTCAGCCAGCCGTCGTCGTAGTACGTGTTGCCGTAGCGCTCGCCGCCGTCGCACAGCAGCGTCACGATGCTCCCGCGGACGCCCGTACGCCGCATCTCCGCCGCCAGCCGCAGGGATCCCCACAGGTTGGTACCGGTGGAGCCGCCGACCAGCCGGCCGGTGACCTCCGAGCAGAACCGCATCGCCGCGATCGACGCCGCGTCCGGCACCGCGATCATCCGGTCCACCACGCCGAGCACGAACGACGGCTCGACCCGCGGCCGGCCGATGCCCTCGATCCGGGACGGGCGGCCGGTGGAGTAGTCGCCGTCGGCGGCCTCGAACGCGGGAAAGAAGGCCGAGTTCTCCGGGTCCACCACGGCCACGCAGGTGTCGTGGCGCTGGTAGCGGATGTAGCGGCCGATGGTGGCCGAGGTGCCGCCGGTGCCCGCCCCGACCACGATCCAGGCCGGGATCGGGTGGTGCTCCAGGGAGAGCTGGCCGAAGATCGACTCGGCGATGTTGTTGTTGCCGCGCCAGTCGGTGGCCCGCTCGGCGTAGGTGAACTGGTCCATGTAGTGGCCGCCGGTCTCCTCGGCCAGCCGCTTGGCCTCGCCGTAGATCTGCCCGGAGCGCTCGACGAAGTGGCACCGGCCGCCGTAGAACTCGATCAGCTCGACCTTCTCGGGGCTGGTCGAGGCCGGCATCACCGCGACGAACGGCAGCCCGAGCATGCGCGCGAAGTACGCCTCGCTGACCGCGGTGGAGCCGCTGGACGCCTCGATGACCGTGGTGCCCTCCTGGATCCACCCGTTGCAGAGGGCGTAGAGGAACAGTGACCGGGCCAGCCGGTGCTTGAGCGAACCGGTCGGGTGCACGGACTCGTCCTTGAGGTACAGGTCCACTCCTGTGCTCTCCGGCATCGGGAACACGTGCAGATGGGTGTCCGCGGACCGGTTGGCGTCCGCGTCGACCAGGCGGATCGCCTCCGACACCCAGGCCCGGTCCTTCTCGCTGTACCGGTCTGCCTCGCGCGACGGCATGGGCTTGCTGGACGATCCAGATACCTCACTCATGGGGTCAGGCTAGGACAGCAAGGCGCTATTGAGTATTCCTACTCTCTGCAACCACCGGCGGCGGCGGAAGGATCGACGCATGATTCCGCTGGGGTTCGAGATGCATCTGTCGCCGGTCGAGCATGCTCTGGTGCTGGTCGTCCTGGGGTTGCTCGCGGCAGCCGCGGCGATGCCCGCGAGCCTGACGCTGGCGACGGTCGGGGCGGTCCGGTCCCAGCGGTCCGGACGGCCCGGGCTGGGCAACGGAATCTGGTACTGGTTCTGGGGTACGGCCCTGACCTGGGGGGCGATGGTCGTCGGGTTCAACCTGGACCTCGGCTGGTACTCGATCCCGGTCGGCTGGCTCCCCGGCCTGGCGGCCGCGGGACTGCTGTGGCCGCGGCGACGCGGACCCCTGGGCGAGCTACGTTGGGGGTCTACACGCCGACCTGTGGGGGAACGATGACCGAGCACGACGAGCGGCCGACCCGGCGGCGGGCCACGCTCACCGACATCAGCTCCCGGACCTGGGAGCACCCGGCGGACCGGGGCGCGCTGGTGGCGTTGCGGCAGCTCAAGGGCTTCGACTTCGTGCTGCGCAAGATGTCCGGGCTGATCAACGAGCGGGCCTTCCGGCTGCAGTTCCTCGGCTCCGCGATCCGGGTCGACGAGCGGCAGTTCCCCAAGGTCCACCGGCTCTACACCGAGGCCGGCAGCACGCTGGACGTCCGCGAGCTGCCCGAGCTGTACGTCACCAACAGCCCGGTCTGGAACGCGGTCACCATCGGCATGGACAAGCCGTTCATCGTGGTCAACAGCGCGCTGCTGCAGGGGCTGGACGACGAGGAGACCCGGTTCATCCTCGGCCACGAGCTCGGCCACGCGCAGAGCGGTCACGCCCTCTACCAGTCGCTGCTGTTCTGGCTGATGCGACTCACTGGCGCGCTGAACTGGATGCCGATCGGCGCCCTCGGCCTGCGCGGGATCATCGCCGCACTGCACGAGTGGTCCCGCAAGGCGGAGCTGTCCGGCGACCGGGCCGGCCTGCTCGCGGTCCAGGATCCGGCGGTCGCCCTGCGGGTGCAGATGAAGCTGGCCAGCGGCGGACAGCTCGGTGAGCTGGACACGACCGCCTTCCTCGCTCAGGGCAAGGAGTACGAGGGCGCCGGCGACCTGCGCGACAGCGTGCTCAAGCTGCTGCTGCTCGAGGCCCAGACACACCCCTTCGCCGTGATCCGCGCCTCCGAGCTGCGGCGCTGGGTGGATGAGGGCGACTACACCGCGATCGTCTCCGGCACCTACCCCAAGCGCCAGGACGACAAGGACGCCTCGATGTCCCAGGAGGCGAAGAACGCGGCCAAGTCGTACTCCGAAGCCTTCAACCGCTCCCAGGACCCCCTGGCCAAGTTCCTCCGCGACATGAGCGAGGGCCTGGGCGGAGTCCGCGAGTGGGTCTCCGCCAAGTTCCCCCCACGCTGACCCGATGACCGACCCGTCCACGCCCACCTTCGAGGTTTGAAAAGGTCGGGTGGTGGGGCGGCGAGGGGCGCGGGTGCGTCTGGAAGGGTAGGCGGGGTGATCGAACTTCGTGAACTGACTTCGGATGACTGGCAGGTCTGGCGGGCGCTGCGGCTGGCGGCGTTGGAGGAGGCGCCGTACGCGTTCGGATCGCGGCTGTCGGACTGGGCGGACGCCGAAGAGGACCGCTGGCGGGCACGGCTGGAGCTGCCCGGCTCCCGCAACGTGGTCGCCGAGCTCGACGGCCGGCCGGTCGGGATGGCGAGCGGCCTGCGGGCCGAGGAGGACGGTGTCGTCGAGCTCGTCTCGATGTGGATCGCCCCGGACGGCCGCGGCCGGGGTATCGGCGACCAGCTGATGGCCCAGGTCGAGCAGTGGGCCCGCGCGGCCGACGCCCGGGTACTGAAGCTTTCGGTTGTCGCAGGCAACGAAAAGGCCCACAACCTCTACCTGCGCGCCGGTTTCATCGACACCGACGAGTCCGGCGACCTGATGCCCGACGGCATCCACCGCGAGCTCGTCATGCGCAAACCCCTGACGGACTGACCACCACCCGAACAACCAGGCATCGTCCGGCCGAGCAGGCTGTCGGCCGGCGGAGCGGCGTGGGCGTAGTACAGGACGAGGGGCCGCATTCCCCCTCCCGGGATGCGGCCCCTCGTGTGTGGGGTGGGTCAGCCGACGTGGACCGGCTGGCCGTCGTTGGCCAGGTCGGCGTGCTTGACCGACAGGCCGACCAGGGTGACCACCGCGGCGCCCAGGAATAGGAAGGCCGACACCATGAACGCGACCGTGAAGCCGTGCGTGGTGGCGATCCCTTCCGCCTGTGCCTGCAACTGCTTCACCTGGTCAGGCGAGCTGCCGGACTGTGCGGCCTTGGCGATCCCCGGTGCGAGCTCGGTGAACTTGTCCTTGATCGCGGTGGTGGAGACCGTGCCGAGCAGCGCCAGGCCGATCGCACCACCGATCTGCTGCACCGTGTTCAATACTGCGGAGCCGACGCCCGAGTCCTCGTTGGCGACACCGCTGACCGCGGTCAAGGTGAGCGGCACGAAGAGCAGGCCCATGCCGAAGGACAGCAGCAGGATGTACGGCAGCACGTGGGTGAGGTAGGTCGAGTCCACCTCCAGCTGGCTGAAGCCGAACATGCCGCCCGCGGCCAGCAACGTCCCGGCGCCGGCGATCCAACGGGGGTCGAGCCGGGCGATCAGCGCCGACGCGACCTGCGCGGCGACCACGATGCCGAAGCTGAACGGCAGGAAGGCGAAGCCCGTCTTCAGCGCGCTGTAGCCCATCACGTTCTGGATGAAGATGCCCAGGAAGTAGAACATCGAGAACAGCGCGGCGCCGACGATCAGCATCACGAAGAAGCTGACCCCGCGGGTGCGGTTGGCGAGGATCCGGAACGGCATCAGCGCGTGCCGCGAGCGGGCCTCGATGGTGAGGAAGACCGCGATCAGGACCACCCCGGCCGCGATGAACGCGACCGTGGTGGCGTCGCTCCAGCTGCTCTGCGCGGCGTGGGTCAGACCGTAGACCAGCGAGGTCAGACCGACGGTTCCGGTGATCGCGCCCGGCAGGTCGAACTTGCCGGTCTGGCGGGCCGACTCACCGAGGTAACGGAGCGCCAGCACGGCCACGATCAGGCCGATCGGGGTGTTGATGAAGAAGGTCCAGCGCCAGGACGCCTCGGTCAGCGCGCCCCCCAGGATCAGACCGACGGCGGCACCCGCACCCGACATCGCGGCGTACACGCCCATCGCGCGGTTGCGCTCCTTGCCGGCCGGGAAGGTGGTGGTGATCAGGGCGAGCGCGTTCGGCGAGGCCGCCGCGGCCCCGACACCCTGCAGGATCCGGCTGGCGAGCAGCATCGTCTCGCTCTGCGCGATACCGCCCAGGAAGGAGGCGACGCCGAACAGCACGACACCGAAGATGAACACCTTGCGGCGGCCGAGGATGTCCCCCATCCGGCCACCGAGCAGCAGCAGGCCGCCGAAGGCCAGCGCGTAGGCGTTGACCACCCACGGCAGCGAGGCGTTGGTGAAGCCGAGGTCGGTCTGGATGTGCGGCAACGCGATGTTGACGATGGTTCCGTCGAGTACCACCATCAGCTGCGCCATGCTGATCAGCGCGAGCGCGATGCCGAGGTTGCGGTGACCGTGGGCCGACGGTTCGGCTCCTGAGTCGGCCGCCCCGTCGACCCGCCGCGGGTCCGGCGGATCGGCCTTGATGACGTCTTCGGACATGCTGGACTATCCCCTCTTGCGTATTGCTGGCTTGTTTGGTCGCTGACTGAGGCCTCACACCGGTCAGCGCGCCTGCGACCCCCGCGCCGCAGGCAGAATCACGTTGTCGATCACCCGCAGGATCAGCTCGTCGGTCGGCTCGATCCCGAGGATGAAGGCGTGGTGGATGATCACGGCGGGCAGCGTCGTCGAGAGCAGCTCGATGTCCACGTCGGCAGCGATCTCGCCACGCCGTACGGCGCGGGCGTAGATCCGGTTCACCACATCGATCCGGGGGGCGAGGAAGCGCTCCCGGAACGCCCGCTGCAGGTCCGCGTCGCGGTGCAGCGCGGTCAGCAGGCCGGCGATCACCGACATCGGCATCTCGGAGGTGAAGCCGCCGTCCTCACAGGACAGCGAGATCAGGTCGCCCCGCAGCGAGCCGGTGTCGACGTCGTCGGGCACCGGACAGCCCTTCGCGCGGCTGATCGCATCCACCACCAGTTCCGCCTTGGTGGACCAGCGCCGGTACAGCGTCGCCTTGCTGGCCTTGGCGGCCGTCGCCACCGCGTCCATGGTCAACCGGTCGTAGCCGAGCTCGGCGACGACCTCGACGGTCGCGTCGAGGATCTCCCCCTCGCGCCCGCCTTCCACCCGCGGCCGCTGGCGCGGTCCGGTCTCGGTGGCACCGGTGGCAACATCTGTCATGGTTCGCTGATCACCCTGAGTTAGTACTTGGTAGCTGATAGAACGAAACGGTTTCGTTTCATCAACCACAGTACGACTCACATGAAGGCTTGCACAAACGATTTTCAGAGAAATCCCGCAGTGGCCTAGGTCACTCTCTGTACCAGTTGGGCGCTGGTATGGACTTTGCAGGCTCAGCTCGAACGACGAAGGCACCCGCTCGAGGAGCAGGTGCCTTCGGAGGTCCGGTGGAGCGCAGTACTCAGTCGTCGTCCTCGGCGCGACGGGACTGCTCGATCCGCTCGCTGATCCGGCCGGCGCGTTGCTCGATGGTGCCGGCCAGCCGGTCGCGGGCGGCGCGCAGGACGAAGATCGACAGGATCGACGACACGATCAGCGCGACCAGCAGCAGCGGGAAGAGGGTCAGCCAGTTGTTCAGCGCGAACCACAGCACCGCGAAACAGGCCGCGAACAACGCCAGCCGCAGGCCGGTGTAGATGGCGAATTCCTTCATGGTCAGACCCCGGCGTAGGAGTGCAGGCCCGACACCAGCAGGTTCACGCCCACGAAGTTGAAGATGAAGACGAACCAGCCGACGATCGCGATCGTGGCCGCCCGGCGTCCCCGCCAGCCCGCGGTCGCCCGCGCGTGCAGGTACGCGGCGTACACGACCCAGGTGACCAGCGACCAGACCTCCTTGGGGTCCCAGCCCCAGTAGCGGCCCCAGGCGTACTCGGCCCAGATCGGCCCGGCCACCAGGACGCCGAAGGTCCAGAGCGGGAAGGCGAACGCCAGCACCTTGTACGCCGTACCGTCCATCGCCTCGGCGCTCGGGAGCCGCTTCAGCGACGCGGACATGGTGCCGCCGGCAAGGACCCGCCGCTCGGCGCGGGACTTGACCAGGTAGAGGATCGAGACCAGCGCGCCGATGGTGAACGCACCGCCGGAGATCGCCGCGGCAGACACGTGGATGACGAGCCAGTACGAGTGCAGCGCCGGCACCAGCGGTCCGGCCGGGGTGTAGAGCGCCAGCGTCGCCAGGCCGAGCACGGCGGCGACCACCAGGGTGACGCCCAGGCCGAGCCACTGCAGCTTGTAGCGGTGCACGAAGAGCAGGTAGACCGCCGCGACCGCCAGGGAGGCCGTGATGGAGAACTCGTACATGTTGCCCCACGGCACCCGACCAGCCGCGAGACCGCGGGTGACGACGCCGGTCAGGTGCAGCACGAACGCGAGCCAGGTGAGCATCAGCCCGATCCGGCTGGCCGCCTCGGCCCGCGCCGACCCACCTTCACCCGTAAAAGATCCCGCAGCAGCAGTAGCGCCGCCAGCAGCAGGTACTGCGACGTCCTGCGTGCCGGCGGCGCTCGAAGCCACCAGTACCTCGGCCGGCTGCTCCGCGGCGGCGGTCGCCGTGACGCCGCGGCCCATCGCCCACTCGAGCGCGTGCGACATCATCGCCAGCGCATAGATCACCGTGGCAGTCGGGATGACCAGGTTGGAGACGTGCGCGAAGGCCTCCGGGCTCATGGCTGCTCCTGCTTCGTCGGTTCGTCCGGCTTCTTGGATTCAGGGTGCTGCAAAGCTTGTGCGATGGCCTGGAGCTCGTCACCGAGGCCGCGCTCGGGTCCCCGGTCGAGGCCGGCCACCTCGACCACGGTACGCCCGTCCTGCGTCCGGACCCGCACCCAGGTACGCCGCGGGTGGATGAACAGCGAGCCCATCAGGCCGAGGATGGCCAGCAGGATCCCGGCCAGCGCGAGGTCCAGGCCGGGGGTGTGGCTGATCTGCAGCTTCACCCAGCGGTCGTACGAGTCGAAGGTCAGCGAGCCCCGGCCGTCCGGCAGGGTGATGCTCTGGCCCGGGGCGAGCTGGAACCGCAGCTTGTCCCCGCTGCCGTTGTCGAACTGGGTCAGCTTGGTCTTGTCCAGCTGGTACACCGACTGCGGCTTGCCGGTCTCCTGCGACGGGCGGCCGTAGTACGCGGTCATCACCAGCGCCGGGTTCAGCGAGTCGGGGAAGACCGAGATCGGGCCGCGCTGGTCGATCACCGCGGTGGGCAGGAAGAAGCCCTCGAAGCCGAGCTGCTCGGGCCGCGCGTCCGGAGCCTTGATCACGCCGAACGAGGAGAAGTTGCTGTCCTGCGGCAGGAACGGCGCCGGCCCGGAGAACGCGACCTGCCCCTTGCCATCACGCACGGTCACCCGCGGCGCGTACCCGTGGCCGAGCAGGTGCACGTTGCTGCCGTCCACCTGCAGCGGGTGGTTGACCCGCAGGTCGTACGACTTCTCCGGCGAGTCCGGCGTCTCCTGGTAGGTGATGTCCGCGTTGAACTCGCGGGCGGCGCCACGCTGCGGGCCGTCGGTCTGGAACTTCGCGGTGAAGTCCTTCACCGTCAGCGAGAACGGCGGCAGGTCGTCCGGCGTGAAGATCCGGCCCGGGCTGAAGTCGTCGTACTGCGCCACCGAGTTCGAGAATCCGTTGCCAACGACAACCAGCACGGTACCGCGGTACCCGAACAGCGCACCCCACGCGGCCCCGATCAGCGCCAGGATCAGGGAGAAGTGGAAGAGCAGGTTGCCGGCTTCGCGCAGATACCCGCGCTCGGCGGCGATCGCACCGTCGTACGACTCGACCCGGAAGCGACGGCGGCGCAGCTCCTTGGCGGCCAGGTCCAGTACGTCGTCGTCGACCCCCGGCTCGAACTGCTGGTACCCGGGCAGGCGGTTCAGGTTGCGCGGCGGTTTCGGCGGCCGGGCTCGCAGGGCCTTCAGGTAGACCTGCAGCCGGGGCACCACGCAGCCGATCAGCGAGATGAACAGCAGCAGGTAGATCGCTGAGAACCAGGCCGACTTGTAGACGTCGAAGAGCCCGAGCTTGTCGTAGAAGGGACCGAGCTTCGGGTGCGCCTCGAAGAAGTCCGACACCTTCACCGGGTCGATCGCGGTCTGCGGGATCAGCGAACCCGGCACCGCCCCGAGCGCGAGCAGGAAGAGCAGCACCAGGGCCGTCTTCATCGAGGTCAGCTGCCGCCAGGTCCAGCGCAACCAGCCGATCAGCCCCAGCTTCGGCAGGTCCGGCGGTGGCGTCGGCGTCTCGATCCGGTCCTTGACGTCCGTCATCTCACACCGCCGACCCGAAGTTGGCGACCCATTGCCTGAGATCGGCGGTCATCGAATCCCATACCCCTGTCAACAGCAGTAGCCCCACGACGATCATCAGCACGCCGCCGATCCGGATCACCATCAACTGGTGCTTGCGCACCCAGGCGACGGCGCCGAGCATCCGGCGGAACGCGAGCGCCGCCACGATGAACGGGATGCCCAGCCCGAGGCTGAACACCAGTGCCAGCGCCGCACCTCGCGCCGTACTGCCCTCGGTCGCCGCCAGCGTCATCACGGTACCGAGGGTCGGCCCGATGCAGGGAGTCCAGCCAAAGCCGAACAGTACGCCGAGCAGCGGCGCGGCCGCGATTCCGACGGCCGGCACCCGGTGCACCCGCAGATCGCGCTGCAGGAAACCGAACCCACCCAGGAAGACGAGCCCGAGCACGATCGTCGCACCACCGAGGATCTTGGTGATCAGGGTCTGGTGGTCGAGCAGCGCGTTGCCGACGGCACCGAACAGCACGCCTGTGAGGATGAAGACGGCGGAGAATCCCGCGACGAACAGGCCGGTGCCGGCCACCATCCGGCCGCGGCGTTCCGACCCCAGCTCGGCGGCGGACAGCCCGGTCACATAGGAGAGGTAACCGGGCAGCAGCGGCACCACGCACGGCGAGAAGAACGAGATCGCACCGGCGAGCACCGCGATCGGCAGTGCCACCAGCATCGAGCCCGTCATCGACTGGGCGAACCACTCACCCACTGTGCTGGATCCTTTGGTCAACCAGCGGCTGCATCGTTCACCATGCCGAGCAGGGTCTGCTTGGTCACGGGACCCAGCACCCGCGCCGCCACCTTGCCGTCCTTGTCGATCACCAGCGTGCTCGGGATCGCGGACGGGTTGATCTGACCCCGGAAGTTCAGCAACTGCTTGCCGTTGGGGTCGAAGATGCTCGGGAAGGTGACGCCGAACGCCTCGACGAACTTCCGGGCCGGCGCCTGGTCCAGGTCGCGGGTGTTCAGCCCGATGAACTGCACCGACGAACCCAGCTCCTTCGACGCGGCGACCAGGTCGGGCGCCTCGGCCCGGCACGGCGGGCACCAGGAACCCCAGACGTTCATCACCACGACCTTGCCGCGCTGGTCCGCGAGCTTCCACTCCTTGCCGTCCAGGGTCTGCCCCGCCAGCACCGGAGCCGGCTTGCGCTGGTCCGCCGCGAATGTCGAGACCCGGCCGGAGTCACTGACGAACCCGGTCTGGCCGTCGCGGTTCTCACTCGCCTGCTGCCCGGAGCTGCAGGCCGTCGCGGCGAGCAGCACCGCGGCGGCCAGGAGCGGAGTACGACGGAACTGGGTACGACGGAACTGGGTACGACGGAACTGGGCGCGGCGGGACCGAGAGCGGGACAGCATCACGCGCCGCCCACGAACTTCTTCGGGTTCTTCACCGGCAGCAGGTCCTTGGCGGGTTCGGCGTAGCCGACCGACACGATCGACTCACCGTGGAAGGTGAACGAGGTCAGGCTGGCCAGGCTGCACTGCCGCTTGCGCGGGTCGTGCGGCAGCCGGCGGCCCTCGATGGCGCTCCGGACGATCCAGATCGGCAACTGGTGGGACACGATCAGCGCCTCGTGCCCGGCGGCCTTCTGCCGGGCGGTCTCGATCGCGTCCCGCATCCGCCGGACGATCTGCTGGTACGGCTCACCCCAGGACGGCTTGACCGGGTTGCGCAGCAACCACCAGGCGCTCGGGTTGCGCAGCGCGCCGTCGCCGACGCCGAACTTCTTGCCCTCGAACAGGTTCGCCGCCTCGATCACCCGCTCGTCGACGGCGGGCGTCAGGCCGAAGGTGGCGGCGATCGGCTCCATCGTCTCCTGGGCCCGCTCCAGCGGCGAGCTGACCAGGTGCACGATGTCTCGCCCGGCCACGTGCTCGGCCACCCGCTCGGCCATCTTCCGGCCGAGCTCGGACAGGTGGTAGTCGGGGATCCGGCCGTAGAGCACACCGGTCGGGTTGTACACCTCGCCGTGACGCATCAGGTGCACGACCGTCGTTTCGGTCACCGAGCCGATCCCTTCAGTTCTCGACAGCCGCTGCCGCGCGAGCAGCGGTGGCCAGTGCGGTCTCGAGCTTGGCCAGCGCGTCGTCGTCAATGGCGGCGCTCACGAACCAGGCTTCGAAGGCACTCGGCGGCAGGTAGACGCCAGCGTCCAGCATGGCATGGAAGAACGCGGCGAACCTGGGCAGCACCTGGGCGCTCGCCCCCGCGAAGTCCCGGATCTGCTGTGCTCCTGTCACCGGAGCCTCCGAGGACTCCACGAAGAAGACGCTGAAGAGGTTCCCGGCGGCCTGGATGACATAGGGCACACCTTCCTTCTCCAGTGCCGTCGCGACCAGCCGCTGGATCGTCGCCGAGGTCTGGTCGAGGCGGGCATAGACCTCGTCCGTCGCCAGCCGCAGCGTGGTCAGCCCCGCCGTGGTGGCGATCGGGTTCCCCGACAGCGTGCCCGCCTGGTAGACCGAGCCTTCCGGGGCCAGGTGGGACATCAGGTCGGCCCGGCCGCCGAACGCCGCCGCCGGGAAGCCGCCGCCCATCACCTTGCCGAAGGTCATCAGATCCGGCTTCACCCCGTCGACGCCGTACCAGCCGGACCTGGTGATCCGGAACCCGGTCATCACCTCGTCGGAGATGAACAGCGCGCCGTTCTCCTTGCACGTCCTGGCCAGGAAGGCGTTGAAGTTGTCCACCGGCGGAACCACGCCCATGTTGCCCGGCGAGGCCTCGGTGATCACCGCCGCGATCTGGTCGCCGTACTGCGCGAACGCCTCCGTCACCGCGGCCTGGTCGTTGTACGGCAGCACGATCGTGTCGGCGGTGGTGGCCTCGGTGACGCCCGGAGTGCCGGGGATGCCGAGGGTGATCACGCCGGAGCCCGCCTGCGCGAGGAGCGCGTCCACGTGGCCGTGGTAGCAGCCGGCGAACTTCACGATCTTGGCCCGGCCGGTCGCGCCGCGGGCCAGCCGCAGCGCGGACATGGTGGCCTCGGTGCCGGACGACACCAGCCGCACCTTCTCCACCGGGGTCCGGGCGACGATCTCCTCCCCCAGCTCCACCTCGGCCTGCGTCGGAGTCCCGTACGACGTACCGCGGCTGACCGCGGCCTGGACGGCGGCCGTCACCTCGGGGTGGGCGTGGCCCAGCAACATCGGTCCCCAGGAGCAGACCAGGTCGAGATAGGTGTTGCCGTCGACATCAGTGATGTGACATCCGTCACCTGACGCCATGAAGCGCGGAGTGCCACCCACCGCGCGGAAGGCGCGGACCGGGGAATTCACCCCACCCGGGGTGACGGCGGAGGCGCGGGCGAACAGGCTGGCGGAAAGTTCGGTGTGGTCGGACACGGCCGCCATTCTCCCCGACAGACCACAGCGCCAGGTGGGCGGGGACCACTGCTCTCGTCGCGCGATCCGGTCGGTCAGGAGCGTCCAGGGGGTTCACAGGTCCGTTGTTACGCGCCAGTATGGGTTCCCGGTGACCGCCCGAGCACTGTCAGCGCCGCTCCGTAACCCACGCACGGACCAGCCGTTAGACCATCAGAGACGACGGTTGCCGGGACCGAAGACAAGACGTGTCCGCAGTGTGGGGCGGGGCAGGTCGATGAGTCACGGAGGGGATCATCGATGGCGAAGGGCAAGCGTCGCGCCCTGAGCGGCAGTGGGTGGCGTCAGGTGGCGCCGCTCGTTCCGCTGGCGTTGTTCGCGAGCGCATTCACCGTCAGCGCCACGGACGATCCGGCCGTCGCGACAGCGGCGCTGGAGCAGGGGCTGTCCGGGAAGAACCGGGTCGTCGTGGCGAATGACCCGATCGCGGACCCGGCCAACGTGCCGGTGCCCGGCGTGGTCGGCCACGGCGTCGACCCGGGCGAGCAGCCGACCCAGGTAATCTCCGGACTGTCCCGCAACGGCATCCCGAACGCGGCACTGACGGCCTACTCGCAAGCCCAGCAGGTGCTCGCCGAGGTCGACGCGGCCTGCCAGCTCCCCTGGACGCTGGTGGCCGCGATCGGGCCGGTGGAGTCGAACCACGGCCGCTTCGGCGGTAACGCGCTGAACAGCGACGGCGTCGCCGTGCCGGGCATCTACGGCCCACGGCTCGACGGCTCCAGCACGGCCCGGGTCACCGACACCGACGCGGGCAGGTTCGACGGCGACTCCGCCTTCGACCGCGCGGTCGGCCCGATGCAGTTCATCCCCGGCACCTGGCGCTCGATGGGTGTCGACGGCGACGGCGACGGCGTCCGGAACCCGCAGGACATCGACGACGCGGCGATGTCGACCGCCGTCTACCTGTGCTCCGGCAAGACGAACCTGAGCAAGGCGAGCGACCTGAACCAGGCCGTCCTGCGCTACAACCACTCCCAGTCGTACGTCGACCTGGTGGTCAGCATCGCGAAGGCCTACGCGGGCGGCAGCTGGATCGCCGTCGGCAACGGGACCGAGAGCGACGGCCAGGGCGTGGACCGGGCCGGCGACCAGATCGGCGACCCGGACGTCGACGCCCCCGCGGACAACAACCTGCCGCAGGCCGTCGACCTGCCCACCTACCCGGGCCAGGCCAGGCCGACCCCGCAGCCGGTCGAGCAGGGCAGCGGCAAGCCGGGCTCGGACCCGACCAAGCGGCCGCCGACGTCGAAGCCGACGACCAACCCGACCGAGCCGGGCACGAACCAGCCGCCCACCTCGAAGCCGCCGACCAGCAAGCCGCCGACGACTCCGCCGAAGCCCGGCCTCGCGACCCTGCAGACAGCCGCGGGCCTGATCGTCGGCGCCGTCGGCAGCACCGTGACCGAGCTCAGCAAGGCGTCGACCTACTGCCAGGCGGAGCTGAAGAAGGTCACCATCACCCACCCGACCCAGGACCAGCTGCAGAAGTGCGTGACCGCCTTCCAGACCGGTGGCACCGCCGCGGTCGACCAGGTGATCCGGAACCTGCTGTCCGTCCTGGGTCTGCTCGGAGTTCTCGGGGGAGGTCTGCTCGGGAACTGAGCACAAGACCGGCGCGCCTGCCCCCACCCCTCCCTTGGCGCGCCGCTGGCGACGCCACGGAGCCTCTCCCCCCGGCTTCGTGGCGTCGCCGTTGCTCTGGTCAAGCGCTTACTTGAAGGATCTTCAGTTTGTCGCCCAAGGCTTCTCGATCGTCTGGGTGATGCTGTTGCCGGCGCGGTCCTTCGCCATCACTCGCAGCGTCACGTCGCCCTTGGCCGCCGGGATCCTGGCCGTCAGCCGGCCGAATCCCCTGAGGGCCAACGGCTTCCAGGTCTTACCGCCGTCCGAGGACAACTCGGCCTCGGTGCGGAACCAGCCGACGCCGCGGACACCGGGCTGGTATCCGGGCCTCAGCTCCAGCGTGTTCCCGGTGAGCTTGTAGTCCACCTGGACCAGCGGAAGGACCGCGCGCGACTTCGCAGTACCGGAGACGAAGTGCCACTGGGTGTGCGTCGCGGTCGAGGTTGTCGCCCAGGTGTCGTCGGCGCGCTTCACGTCCAGGGTGAGGTCGTACCACGCCGTCTTCGCGGGCACCGGGAACTGGGCCACCGACCAGTCCTTGCTGCCCAGGGTTTTGCCGTTGCTGCTCAGCGTCAGCGAGGTCTGGTCGCCGCGCGCGTCACTCCAGCCGTAGATGCTGCGATCGCCGTTCACGTACTGCGGGATCGCCACGCGTAGGGCGTTCTCGAACCGCGCTGCGGGGAGTCCGTCGGCCTCGTTGCCACCGGCGTCCGGGATCGCCGGCCGTGCGATCGAGTCCCACCAGTCGCGGGTGACCTTCTCGTTCGGCCGGTAGCTGCGGCCGAGGCTGTACTCGAAGCCGGACTCGTTCCACTCCCCTGCCGCGGTCTTCTCATCCCAGGTGACTCCTCCGACGTCGCTCGCGAGGTAGTCGGTGCGGACGACCGGTCCGTTGACCGTGCGGGTGGAGCTCAGACCCGTGGCCAGCCCAGGAAGGTGGGCCGTGCGCTGATCGATGTGACTGAACCAGGCGTCGTTGCGGTTGTACTTCGTGGTCACAGCCGCAGGTCGCAGCCGGGCGAAGTCGTAGGTCAGCGGGCCCTTCACGACCGACGGGCCGATGGCCAGGTCATACCTGTAGGTGCTGTCCAGCAGACCAGCCAACTGCAGGGTCACCTCACGCTGCTTCAGGAGCTTGAGCAGGGTGGCTCCCTGCGCCGCGCGGAGCAAGTAGACAGGGATGCCGATGTCGGCGCCGTCACTCCAGAAGCCCGGCTGCTCGTTGTAGAGGAAGACCACCTTCGCGCCGGCATCCTTGGCGGCCTGGATCTGCGCGAGCGTCTGGTCAGGGTCACGCCAGCGGATCAGCACGATCTTGCCCCTCGCTGCTTGGAGCTCCGCGGGGGTGCCGTCACCCCCGTTGACCAGGGCGAGCTTCTCGTTGCCGACGTAGGTGGTTCGGAAGGAGCCTTCGTCCAGTGTCGGGAGACGGAAGCCGCCGGGGCCGGAGACGTCGGCGGTGAACCTCGGCTGGGCAAGATCCCAGCGCTGAACCACCTGGAAGTTGCCGTCGGCCACCTTACCGAAGTCCTGCACGTAGACCTGGTCGGCGATCTCACGGCCGAATCCCCAGCCAGAGACTGCGTCCCGATCGCCGGCCTTGCGGTGCCAGGCGATGCCCACGGACTTGGTGTCAGCGCGCTGCGGGGTCTTGACGGTGACCTTGTTCGCCTTGCGCGCGTCGAAGGTGAAGGTGCGATCTGCCGTCACCCGGGCCTCCGGATCACCGAGCAGGGCGAGCGAGTCCGTCCAGCCGATCTCGTCGCCGCCCATCACGAACGTCATCACGCTGTAGCGTCCGGTCGGCACGTCGAGAGTGCGGCTGCCGTTCTCGTCGAAGATGACCGCGTTCACGTCACCGGTGTCGAGGTTCCACAACTGCACCCCGCTGAAGCCGAACGCCGTCGGTGCCGCCGGCCTCCCGTCGCGGTCGATCGCCTTCACGGTCACCTGGTTCAGCCGGCCGCCCGCCGCGAACCCGAGCCCGGTCCGGTACGCCGTACCGCGGTCGCGGGCGACTAGTTCGCCGGAGTACTTGGCCGGCTGGGTCTTCGCCAGGTCGAGGGTGACCGTGACCGACGCGCTGCCGCCCGGGGCGATGGTGAGTCTGGCCGGACTGACTCGCAGCGCCGGGTGCACGCCGCCCGGCGACTTCGCGTCGACGCTGAGGTCCAGTGTCACCACCGAGCGGGAGTTGTTCTGGTAGGCAACCTTGCGGGCTACCGGCTTGGGCGCGGAGCCGGTCCAGGAGGTGTCACCGAAGAAGAGATTCGCGGTGTCCGGCAGGACCTTCGGGTCGAGCGCCTTCTGGATGTCGATCCGGCCGAGACCCTGCTGGACGGGTGTCGCGCCCTTGCCCGGAACGGCGGTTGCCGCCAGCGCGGACTTCAGTTGTTCGCCTGTCCATTCGGGGTGCCGCTGCGCGAGGATGGCGGCCGCGCCGGCCACGTGAGGTGTGGCCATCGAGGTGCCGCTCAATGCGGTGTAGTACTCACCAACCTCATGACCCTGCTCGGTGCCGGCCGCCCGGGCGGCGACGATCTCGACGCCGGGCGCGGTCACCTCGGGCTTCAGCGCGCCGTCTCCGAGCCGCGGTCCACGGCTCGAGAACGCCGCGAGCCTGTCATCGCGATCCACCGCGCCGACAGTCAGGGCCGCCTCGGCCGCGCCCGGAGTACCGACGGTCTCCTCCATCCCGGAGTTGCCGGCGGCAACAACGAAGAGGGCGTCGCTGGATGCGGAGAGGCGGTCGACCGCCTCACTCATCGGGTCGGTGCCGTCGGATGGCAGGCCGCCGAGGCTCATGCTGATCACCTTGGCGCCCTGCTGGACCGCCCACTCCATGCCCGCGATGGCCTCCGAGTCGAGGCCGCTGCCGCTGTTGTCGAGAACCTTGCCGATCAGCAGTTGTGCGCCCGGGGCGACTCCCTTGCGCTGGCCGGCGGACGCAGTACCGAGACCCGCGACGATCGACGCGGTGTGAGTGCCGTGACCGTGTTCGTCCTGGACCGCCTGGTCGGGGACGAAGCTCTGGGACTCGACGACCTGCTTCTTCAGGTCCGGGTGGTTCTGGTCGTAGCCGGTGTCGAGCACGGCCACCTTGACGCCGCGACCGTCGTACCCGGCCTGCCAGGCGGCTTGGGCACCGATCTGTTTCGTCGAGTGGTCCAGCGTGGCTCGGGTGCGGCCGTCGAGCCAGATCTTGCCGACGTTGCTCCGGAGGTTGTTGCCTTTGACGCCGTTCCAGAACTCCTTTGCGCGGGACTTCTGCACGGTCACCGCGGTCGTGCCGACGCTGGCCAGGGTGAGGCGTGGGGTGGCGGCGGCCGGAGCTGGTGGAGCACTGCGTGTGGTGGCTGAGGCCGTGAGCAGCATCGGGAGGTTCGGAGTACTCGCGTCGTCGTAGCCCTGCGCAACCAGTTGGGTCAGGTTGAAGAGGCGGCGGTCCAGCCGGCCCTCGACCAGCATCGGGTACGCCGCGACGGGGACCAAGGTGAGTTCGTCGTCGAAGTCGCCGAGGTAGTAGTTGCCGCCGTCCACCAACCGGGCTGACCTCTGCCCGGCGGCGGTCACGGTCAGCTCGGCGACATCACCGGTGACGAGCGTGATGCGGTGCGTGCTGGCACCCGGGGTGGCCCGGGCAGAGCTGGTGGTGCCTGTGCCGTTGTCGGCACCACCAGCGGAGGGGTTCGCCGCGAAGGCCGCGGCGACGGTCGACGCCAGCAGGGCGCCGACCGTCACAGCCGAGATCAACCTGGCGGCAGGGCGTGACGGTCTCATCAGGGGCACCTTCCGATGCCCCGACGGGCGCGAGGCCATCGCTGCCGACACTGGCAGTTGCCTCCGGCCACGGTCCACCGATCCCGCTGGCGGACACTCGCCATGACCGGTTCCGGTCACGAGCTGCGGACAGTGCCGTTGCCCCGACCCGGATCAGCCGGCCCGGGCAACAGGTTCTCGCCGAGGGTCAGGCGAAGCGCTTGGCTACCTGCTCGACGCGGGTGACCAGGTCGAGGTCGTAGGCGACGCCGGGGACGTAGAAGATGACGTAGTCGGCGCCGGCCTCGAGGGCGGCCTCCACCTTGTCCGCGATCTCGTCCTCGGTGCCGATCAGGTTGTCGTTGCTGAACTTCTCCCAGTTCATCGGCCCGAGCGCCTTCGCGGTCGCCTTCTTCGGGTCGTCGCCCTTGTCGATCGGGAACGCGTTGATCCCGGTCGACTTGATGATCTCGTCGTAGTCGCGCCCGATCGTCTCGCAGTGGCCCTTGAGGATGGCCGCCTTCTCCTTGATCACCTCGGGGTTGCCGCCGCCGATGTTCGCCGCGTCGCCGTACTTGGCGACCAGTTTCAGCGTGACGTTCGGGCCGCCGCCGCCGATCCACAGGCTCGGGTGCGGCTTGCGGACCCCCTTCGGCTCGTTGATCGGCTTGTCGATCGAGTAGTACTTGCCCTTGAAGACCGGCTCGTCCTCGGTCCACATCTTGTAGATGATCTCGGTGGCCTCGCGGAACGCGCCCATCCGGTCCTTCAGCTCCGGCCACTCGTAGCCGTAGGCCTTCCACTCGTGCTCGTACCACCCGGCGCCGATCCCGGCGTACAGGCGGCCGTGGCTGGCCACGTCGACGGTGGAGGCGATCTTGGCGTACAGCGCGGGGTTGCGGTAGCCGTTGCAGCCGACCATCTGGCCGATGTTCACCCGCTTGGTGTCCCGCGCCAGCGCCGCGGTGGTGGTCCAGCACTCGAAGGTGCTCTCCGTGCTCGGCTCCGGCACGGTGTGGAAGTGGTCGAACAACCAGATCGAGTCCCAGGACCCCTCGTCAGCCTTCTTGGCGACGTCCGTCATCGCCTCCCACTGCTCGACGGGGTCACTGAACCCGGCGAGGTCCATCTTCCAGCCCTGCGGCACGAACAAACCGAAGCGTGTAGTCATACCCCCATCCAACCGGCCGCCCCCTGAACCGGTCCAGCACCCCGTCCACTGAATCCCTTCTCAATTCCCCCACTCCACCTTCTTAATCCCCCACCCACGCCGTACCGCGCCGGCACCTTCGCGGTGAGCGATCACTCATTCGTGGATCCCGTACGGCGGAAACCGATTCTGCCGACAACCGGAATCCACGAATGAGCGAGCACTCGCCTCGAATCAGCGGGCGGAGAGGACGCCGGCGCCGAAGGCGGCTCCGGGGCGGTCGACGGAACGGGCGGCGAGGATCGCGTTCAGAGCCACCGGGTGGATGTGGCCGCCGAACTCTTGCCTGGTGAGCGCGGCTACACCGGCGGCGGTGGGCGCCGAGGCCGACGTACCGAAGAAGCGGCATTGGCCCTGTACCGCGGTCGGGCAGGTGCCGGATCCGAACGGACCGACGCCACTGACCGAGACTCCGTCAGCCGCGACCCAGTACGGCGCCGGGAAGCTCCGCGACAGCGGGCCCGAGACACCCCGGCACGGACCGGGCATTCCACCCGGGCAGCGGGTGGTCGTGACGATCTGGGTCGGCCCGGCCGCGCTGAACGGCTCGAGCGCGATCGTCGCCGGGTCGACGGACAGGCTGGCGTTGACGGCGCCGGCACTGGTCGCGAAGCCCAGGTAGTTCGAGTCCGGGTTCATCGATCCGGCGCGTTCCGGCGGGTCGATCGTCTGTACGCCGGCCGACAGCGCGCGCCAGCGCAGGTCGAGGATCGGCGCCTTCCGGGCCGACGAAGTGCCCTGGACGTCGACGACGAGCTTGGCGGGTTGCGCCACCCCGGTGGTGTTCTGGTAGATGAACTGCTCGATGGTGTCGCCCACGCCGTCCGCCTGGACAGCGGTGCTCGACGCGAGGCACCGGGTTCCGGTGGCGTCCACCAGGTACAGGTTGAGGTCGGTGAATCCACCCTGGCCCGCGGTCGGGAACACCGCTCGCGGCTCGCTCCACTGCAGCGTCGGCAGGATCGCCGCACCCGGGAGCAGGTTGAGGTCGTACGTCGTGTCCGCGCCGCGCAGCTTCACCACGTTGTCGGGCGCGTTCGGGCAGCCGGTGAAGGGTCCGACGGCACCGTCCGGCCCACTGCCGGTCCCGGTCGCGGTGACCCGCGGCGCGTGCCGGTTGCCGAGGTTTCCGGCCGACGAGCTGACCCAGATGCCGTGCTTGGCGAGACCCTCGGCCGTGGCGGCGCCGATGCCCTGCTGGAACACGGGGTCGTCGTCCAGCGCGATGTCCTCGGCGATCATCGTGACGCCCGCGGCGGCCAGCTCGTGGAACGCCTCGACGTACTCCGCCGTGGTGTCGCGGGTGCTGGCGTAAGCGAGCTTCGCCTGCGGGGCCAGGTCGTGGATGATCTCGAGCATCGCGGTGCCCTCGTCATCGACGTACTCCGCCTGGCGCAGTACCTGGACGTTGGCGGGTAGCTCGCCCTGGGCGACGGACTCGGCGAGGTGGTCGACGTCGCCGGAGATCGCGCCGATCTTCTGACCACGCCCGGTCAGACCGCGTGCCTGTGCGGCATCGGCCTTGTGGAGCTGGACTCCCTCGGCGGTGATGGGACCTACGTCCACAGCCGGCCGCAGCGACGGTCGAAGGGCGGTCACCCAGCCGAGTGCCGCGACCGCGTCGAGCTTGTCGTACGGGATCGTGGTCGACACCAGGCCGGTCGCCGGCAGTTCGGCACCGGGCACCGGCTTGAAGTCGGCGGTGTTCTTCAGCACGGACACCCCGAGCGAGGCGAGGGTGGCCTCCTGCTGCGCGGTCACGGGCGCAGCGGCGTACAGCTGGACGCCGATACGACCGCTGCTGTCGATGCCGAGCGAACGAGCCTTCGGGTCGGCCTGGCTGGTTTTCGCCTTGGCGGCCGCGGCGGCCAGGTTGGCGCTGTCACGCAGCAGAGTGGGGATCTTGGACGGGGCAGACGGTGCGGCGGCCACGGTGGGCCCGGCCGACGCGGTTGGGACCGCGGTGGCGACCAGCACCGGGACTATCAGTACAACACTGGTGAGCAGGTAGGGCAGCTTTCTCACAGTTCCTCCAAGCCTGGCGCATTCCGGCGGACCAACACCGACGGGCATCGGCCGACGGGGAGACGGCTCTGTGGGCGTCGGCATTCCCCCCACAACCCCCATCGCTGCACACCCAACCACCGTTACCCGCCCCACTCCGAACCCGCCGCGCCGGGACGGCGTCGTACCCGCTGTCACCGGAGAGGGGAACGACCATCCAGCCGACCAAGTTCGACCAGCTGTTCGACGCCGCAGTACCGCTGATCTCCACCGGCCGCCACCAGCGCGACTCCCCGCCTGTGGAGGGCGGCCGCTGGCCGGTCAGCGTCGTACTGCGACCGCCCGCGGACACCGACCTCATCCACCGCCTCGACGAGATCACCGCGGAGGCAGCCGCCCTGGCAGGCCCGGATCACTGGCAGACCGGTCAGGCGGGGTCGGCCCATCTCACGGTCCGGGCGCTGGAGACCTACCGGTCGGAGGTCGAGTGCACGGAGCCAGTGATCCGGCGCTACCAATCAGCCATGCACCGGGCCGCGGCTCAGACCGGGCCGGCCCAGATCGAGGTCACCGGGCTCACCGTGACCGCCGGCACAGTGATGGCCTGCGCTGTCGCCCTGGACGACCAGGCCGACCTGTTCCTGGACCGCCTGGCGTTCGAACTCGGCCCAGACGCCTGGTTCGAACTACCCCACGGCCGCCGAGACATCTGGTACCTGAACCTCCTCCACTTCACCACCGACATCCCAGACCCGCAGCCGCTCATCGACTGGGTGGACAAGCACCGCAACACCCCGCTCGGCGCGGTCACCATCAACACCGCCGACCTGGTCCGCTTCCACCACTGCCCCACGCCACCCCGCCCACTCATGCGCCCCGAGATCCTCCACCAGGCCGTACTGCGGGGGTAGGCAGCTACAAGATCCGCCGAAGAACAACCGACGAGCCGTGCGGTTGCGCTGGCGGCGGGCGGGTACGTTTCGCTCTCGTGATCCGCCCTGTGGTTGTCCTGGCTGTGGTTGGTGTTCTGGTTTCTGGATGTGGGTATGCGGCTGGGGCTGATCCCGCGGGGGCGACTCCGCGGCCACGGGCCGGCCCGACGGCCAGCGGGCCAGTTGCCGGCACGGGCAAGTTGATCGTCGCCGAGCTTCGGCAGGTTCGGGTTGTCGGCACCAGGCCTGAGGTGGCGGGGTATGAGCGGGAGAAGTTTGGGCAGACGTGGACTGACGATCATGGCGGGCGTGGTGGGCACAACGGCTGCGATACGCGCAACGATGTTCTCGCCGCTCAGTTGACCGGGGTGCGGTACCGCGAGCGCTCCAAGTGCGTCGTCATCTCCGGCACGCTCCTGACCGACCCCTACACCGGCAAGCGGATCGAGTTCCTCAAGGCCAAGGCGACCGAAGTCCAGATCGACCATATGTACCCGCTGGCCCGGGCGTGGGACATGGGGGCCTCGCGCTGGACGCAGCAACGACGTACCGACTTCGCCAATGACCAGGCAGCCAACCTGCTTGCCGTCAACGGACCAGCGAACGCCTCCAAGAGTGACGAAGGCCCCGGCGAATGGCTCCCGCTCAACCGCGCCTACCGCTGCACCTACGTCCTCCGCTACCTCCAGGTCGCGCACAAGTACGCCCTCCCCATCACCACAGCCGACCGCGACGCAGCCCGCACAATCACCCGGACCTGCCCGTGAAGCTGCGTCTTGCGGAGTGAGAGCGCTCTAGTTCCGGAACCGGCGGGGTATTGATTTGCGGGCGGGGAGGGCTGAGAGTCGGGCCCGACGCGTGCGTGAGGCTCGCGCAGCATCCCCTCGAGGAGTCGCCCATGCCCAGGTGGCCTGCCGTCCCCAGACCAGACCGTCGCCGGATGCGACCGAAACTTCGTACCGCGCTGGTCACCGCCGCCGCGCTGCTGACCGGGTTGCTGCCTCTCGGGGTCGCTTCGCAGGCGGCGGCGGACGACCCGGTGCCGACCGTACTGGCGGCGTTCGAGGGGGCGGAGCCGTTCGCCTCGCCGCCGAACGCCGGCATCTTCGGCTGGGGCAGTGACGCGGACGACCCGCCGACGATGGAGCTGCAGGCGCGGGCCGACGCACCCGTCGGCGAGAAGGTGCTGCACGGCACGTACAACATCAGCGGGTACGGCGGGTTCAGCCACGACGTGACGTTCGACCAGAACCCCGGCGACTGGTCGGCGTACAAGGGGATCCGGTTCTGGTGGTACGGCCAGAACACCGCGCCGCTGCCTCCGGGCTCAGGCAAGCGGATCTTCTTCGAGATCAAGGACGGCGGCGCGAACGCCGAGGCGTCCGAGCTGTGGAACACGAGTTTCACCGACGACTGGCAGGGCTGGCACCAGGTCGAGATCCCGTTCAGCGAGCTCGTCTACCGCGGCGACTACCAACCGGTCGGCGGCATCGACCAGGTGCTGAACCTGACCCAGATGTGGGGCTACGCGTTCACCATGCCGGTCGGGACTCCTGGTGAGTTCGCGATCGACCAGGTCGAGGTCTTCGGCAAGGCCGACCCGGCGCTCAAGGCGAGCGTGGTCACCGACGCCGGCGTCTACCCGGTCAAGGAGGGCGACACCGCGCAGGTCAAGCTCACCGTCGCCACCACCGGCAGTACTCCGCTGGAGGAGCCCGTCACCGTCGAGTACCGCACGGGAACGGGCACAGCCGGCGCCACGGACTACCTCCCGGTCTCCGGAGCCTTCACCTTCCCGGCCGGTACTGCGTCCGGCACGTCCCAGCTCGTCAAGGTGGTCACCAAGAAGGACAATTCCGCGGAGGTCGCCGAGACGATTCCGCTGGAGCTCACGGTGACCGGCGCGAAGCCACCGGCAGCCACACCGCAGGTGGTCATCAACGCGCACGACCTGCCTTACCTGAACAGCAAGCTCCCGGTGAAGACCAGGGTCAAGGATCTGCTCGGCCGGATGACACTGGCGGAGAAGGTCGGCCAGATGACCCAGGCGGAGCGGAACGCGCTGCGCTCGAGGACCGACATCGCGACGTACGCGCTCGGGTCGTTGCTGTCCGGCGGTGGCTCGGTGCCGACGCCGAACACACCGGCCGCGTGGGCGGCGATGATCGACGGCTTCCAGCTGAACGCCCAGGCGACCCGGCTGCAGGTGCCGCTGATCTACGGCGTCGACGCGGTGCACGGGCACAACAACGTGATCGGCGCGACGCTCCTGCCGCACAACATCGGCATGGGCGCCACCCGCGACCCGGAGCTGTCCCGCCGGGCGGGCGAGCTGACCGCGACCGAGGTCCGCGCCACCGGCATCCCGTGGGACTTCGCGCCCTGCGTCTGCGTGGTGCGCGACGACCGCTGGGGCCGCGCGTACGAAGGCTTCAGCGAGGACCCGGCCCTGGCGAAGGCGATGGCCACCGTCATCACCGGGATGCAGGGGAAGGCCGACGGCAGCCAGCTGGACCAGAACAACCACGTGCTCGCGACCGCGAAGCACTTCGTCGGCGACGGCGGTACGACGTACGGGTCGTCGACGACGGGCGCCTACAAGATCGACCAGGGCGTGACCGAGGTGACGCCGCAGCAGCTCGAGGCGATCCACCTCGACCCGTTCAAGACGTCGGTCGACCTCGGCGTCGGCACGGTGATGCCGTCGTACTCCAGCCTCGACATCATCGGCGACGACCAAGGGCCCGTGAAGATGCACGGCGATGCGGCCCTGATCAACGGCGTGCTGAAGCAACGGATGGGCTTCGACGGGTTCGTGATCAGCGACTGGCAGGCGATCGACCAGCTGCCGGGCGACTACCCGAGCGACATCCGGACGTCGATCAACGCCGGGCTCGACATGATCATGGTGCCGACCAACTACCAGGCCTTCACCCAGGGGCTGACCGACGAGGTCACCGCCGGCCGGGTGACGCAGGGCCGGGTGGACGACGCGGTCGGCCGGATCCTCACCCAGAAGTTCAAGCTCGGCCTGTTCGAGCACCCGTTCGCCGACACGAGCAGGCTGAGCTCGATCGGTTCGGCGGCGCACCGGGTGGTCGCCCGGGAGGCGGCGGCCAAGTCGCAGGTGCTGCTGAAGAACCAGGACAACGTGTTGCCGCTGGCATCGACCGCGAAGGTCTACGTGGCCGGCAGCAACGCGAACGACCTGGGCAACCAGATGGGCGGCTGGAGCATCACCTGGCAAGGCGCCTCCGGCAACACCACGACCGGCACCACGATCCTCGACGGGATCAAGCAGGTGGTGCCGACGGCAACGTTCAGCCAGGACGCCTCGGCGCCGCTGGAGGGACACGACGTCGGTGTCGTGGTGGTCGGCGAGCGGCCTTACGCCGAAGGCATCGGTGACGTCGGCAACGGTCACGACCTGGCGCTGAGCGACGCCGACAAGGCAGCCGTGACGAAGGTCTGCGCGGCGATGAAGTGTGTCGTGCTGGTGGTGTCGGGGCGTCCTCAGGTGATCGCCGACCAGCTCGGCGACATCGATGCCCTGGTGGCTTCCTGGCTGCCCGGCACCGAAGGCGCCGGCGTCGCGGATGTGCTGTTCGGCAAGCGCCCGTTCAGCGGTCGGCTGCCCGTCACCTGGGCGAAGTCTGAGGCACAGCAGCCGATCAACGTCGGCGACGCGTCCTACGACCCGCAGTACCCGTATGGCTGGGGTCTGACCACTCAGGCGGCGGCTCGGCAGAAGCTGACCGACGCCAAGAAGGAGCTGCTGCGCAAGGACTTCCTGTCCCCGGACGTGCTCGCCGCGGTCATCAATATCGACCTCGCGCTGCACGTGCAGGACTGGTCGGGGCCGCAGGCAACCACCGCGCTCGCCGCTCTGGGTCAGGCCGGCAAGTACCTGCAGCGGGCCATGGTGGACTCGTTCGCCGATGACGACGCGGTGGTCTCGGCGGCCCGCTGGATCGCCCAGGACCAGATCGGCCAGAACCTGGACGAGGCCACCTCGAAGCTCACCTCCGATGCCGACCACCTGGCGCTCAGCGGTGACCTGACCGGCGCGATCACCAAGCTGACCGCGGCGTACAAACTGAAGTAACAGCGAGGCGGGGCGGTGGGTTGTGAACCCACCGCCCCGCGTTGTTCGAGCTGTCCTAGACCGAGACCAGCTCCGGCTCCTGGACCTCAGGTGCGGCCGGCTCCTTGGAGAGCTTGTTCGGCCACCAGGCCTTGCGGCCCAGCAGGACCATGATCGACGGCAGGATCACGATCCGGACCAGCGTCGCGTCGATCAGTACGGCGACCGCCAGGCCGACGCCCATCTGCTTCATCTCGATCATCCCCAGCGTGGCGAAGACGGCGAAGACCGACACCATCACGGCCGCCGCGCTCGTCACCACTCCGGCCGACTCGGTGATGCCCTTGCGGACCGCCTCCTGCGGGGACAGCCCCTCCTGCACGCCCTCGCGGATCCGGCCCAGCACGAACACGTGGTAGTCCATCGACAACCCGACCAGGATCACGAACAGGAAGACCGGGATCCACGACACCACGAACCCGGGTGAGGTGAAGTCCAGCAACCCTTCGGCCCAGGTGTGCTGGAAGACCAGCGACAGCACTCCGAAGCAGGCAGCCACCGAAGCCAGGTTCAGCAGGGTCGTCACCAGCGCGATCGCCACGCTGCGGAAGGTGAACACCATCATCACCAGCGTCAGACTGAGGACGAACGCGATCACGTAGGGCAGTTGGTTGCGCTGGTGCTCCCCGTAGTCGACCGACGAAGCCGTCTCGCCGCCGACCGCCCAAGTCGTACCGGTCAACGCCGCCGGAACCAGATCGTTCCGCAACCGCTCCAGCGCCACCCGAGCGTCCTCGCTGGTGTCCGGCCGCACCGAGACCAGCGTCAGTACCGCGGTCTCGTCACTCTTGCGGATCTCCTGGCCGGGCGTCACCACGAACTCGCCACTGTCCACCGCGGACTGCTGCACCTTCGCCAGCCCGGTCGCCGCATCCTTGCCCTTGGCAACCACGTCGTAGGCCATTCCCTCGGACGGGAAGTTCTGCTGCAGCGCCGTCATCGTCTTGACCTCGGGGATGGTCTGCGGCAGCGTGCTCAGACCACCCGGCTCCGTCTTCATCCCGAGCGCCGGTACTGCGAGCGCGACCACCGCGATGGCTGAGAGAAGCAGCGCGACCTTGGGGAAGCGCAGTACCGGGGCAAGGATCCTGCGGCTGATGCCACCCGGTCCGATCCGCCGGTTCAGCCGCCACAGCAGCGGGACGCGCGGGCGGTCCACCCGGTGACCCAGCTTCGCCAGCAGCGCCGGCAGCACGGTCAGCGAGCCGAGCACCGCGACCGCCACGACGACGATCGTTGCCGTCGCCATCGAGGAGAACACCGGGTCCTGGGCGACGTAAAGGCCTGCCATCGAGACGATGACGGCGAGGCCGGAGACAACCACCGAGTGTCCCGAAGTCGCCGCGGCGATCTCGACGGCGTCCACCGTGCCATGACCACGCCTGCGTTCCTCGCGCTCACGCTTCAGGTAGAACAGCGAGTAGTCGACGCCGACCGCCATACCGATCAGCAGTACGACGTTCGCGACCGAGCCGCCGTCGGGAAACAGGTAGGACAGTGGCGCGTAGAAGCCGAGCGCCGCGCCGACCGCCGAGAACGCCAGCAGGACAGGGATTCCGGCCGCGATCAAGGCGCCGAAGGCAAGCAACATCAGCGCGAAGGTGATCGGCAGGCTGAGCTTCTCGGCCCGGGCCAGGTCGGACCCGACCTGCTTCCAGATGCCGGCGTCGAGCGACGCGCTACCGGTCTCCTCGATCTGCAGTGATGGGTTGGCCTTTTGCACGTCAGCAGTCGCGGCGACCAGCTTGTCGACGTTGTCGGCCGCATCGTCCGCGGACCCCTTCAGCTGGATCGGCAGCAACGCGGCCTTGCCGTTCTCGGCCCAGACCGGCTGCCCGACTCCGTCCACCGCGTCGATGGCGGTCATCGTCTGGCGGAGCTGGTTCAGCGCTGTGGTGGCGGCGGCCTTGTCCAGCGGGCCGTCCTTGTCGGTGAGGAGGACGGTCTCGCTCGGCTTGTCCTCGAGGTTCGCCTGCCGGACCAGTTCCGACGCGACGCCGGACTGCCCGATCCAGGTGTCGTCCGCCTTGGTCTGCTGTTTCGGAATCACGGCCGACATCCCGACCGCGACGACGACGAGCAACAGCCAGAGGCCGATCGCCCGCCATGGGTGGGTAGCACTCCAGCGCGCGACGCGCACCGTCACCGATCCCCTGCTCATCCTGGTTCTACCTCTCGCCGGCCCCGCCCGGGCACCATGCCCGCTCGGGTATGAGCCTGGCGTGAACGGCGATGGATCTCAGGAGTGCAAAACCCCGTCACTTGGGGGTGCTAGGTCTACCCTTCGCGGTATCGGACCGGACGGGCGCGGGTACGGCGTACCGGAGTACGGGTCAGCTGGCGGCGGCTGGGCGGGACCGGAGGCGGCGGAGCATGCGGGCGTCTTCGAAGCCGACGGCGCGGGCTGCTGCTTCGACGGTGGCTCCGTGGCCGATCAGGTGTTCGGCGCGTTCCAGCCGGAGGAGTTGCTGGTAGCGCAGCGGCGTGAGACCCGTCGCGGTGGTGAAGATCCGGGTCAGGGTGCGCTCGCTCACCCCGGCTCCCCTGGCCAGGTCGGACAACCTCAACTGCTCGGCGTACCGGCTGTCGATCACGTCCTGGACCCGGTGCGCGAGATCGCTCAGGTGACCGCGGTGCCGCAGCATGGCGCTGTCCTGCAGTTCGTCGCCGTTGCGCCGCGCATAGACGACCATCTCGCGCGCCACCCGGGCGGCGGCCTCGGCACCCCGGGCGACCGCGATCAGGTGCAGCGCGAGGTCGATCCCGCTGGCGATCCCGGCGGAGGTGATCACCCGGTCGTCCACGACGTACAGGACGTCGCGGACGATGTTGCCCTTCGGGTACCGCGCGGCGAGCTCGTCGGTCAGGTCGTGGTGGGTGGTGTACTTCCGGCCGTCCAGCAGACCGGACGCCCCGAGCGCGTCGGCCCCGGAGCACACGCTCGCGACCGAACCACCCGCCGCGTGATGAGCACGCAGGCGCTGTCTCGTCATCGCGGCGATCGGGGTGTTCGGCGACAACCGCGGCGACCGCCACCCCGGTACGACGATCAGGTCGGCCGGGCCAAGCGCGGGCCACTCCAGGCTCGCTCGGATCGGAACACCCTGCGCGGTGGTGATCTCGTCGGCCTCGGCCACGTAGTACAGGTCGTACCCGTAGCCGAGGTCGTTCGCGGTGGAGAAGGCCTGGGCCGGACCGGCCAGGTCCAGCAGGTGGAGTTTGGGCACCAGGAGGAACACGACCTTGGTGGGCATGATCCGGTCAGACATGGTCCGATCAGGATGGCACGGGCAGCCCGGCCACCTCGTCCAGTGTCCGGATGGTGGCGAACCGGCCGGCCAGCGCGTACTCGGTGCGCTCCACGATCACCTCGGGACTCAGCGTCCGCGGATCGGCGAGGATCTCCTCGAGCGAGGCGTCGGCCGGCATCGTCCAGTGCGGCAGCGGCGTGGTCGCGGTGGCCTCGGTGACGAACACGACCTCGTAGCCCAGGTCCGACGCCACCCGGGTGGTGGTCTCGCAGCACTGCTCGGTCCGGATGCCGCTGATGACGACCTCCCGGATCCCGTGCTGGGTGAGCAGCTGCTGCAGATTCGTCGTGGTGAAGGCGTTGTGGGAGGTCTTCGTGATCACCGGTTCACCGGCGATCGGCTCGAGCCCCTCGATCAGCCGGACGTGACCCTTGGCAGGGTCGAAGACACCACCGGTACCGGGCTCGGTGTGCAACACCCAGACGACCAGATCGCCCCTGGCTCTGGCGGCGTCGACCAGCAGGTTCACCCGGTCGGCGATGTCGGGGTGGTTCACCACGCTCCAGTTCGGGCGGGCGCGGAAGGATTCCTGGACGTCGATCACGATCAGTGCTGTCTGGGTCATGCGTCTCATCGTGAGGGTCCGGCCCGGTCCGGGATAAGGCCCCATCCCGCCTCAGACCGGACGGATCTGGTCAGCCTGCTGGGGGCTGTCGCGGCAAGGTCGAGTCATCGGACGATTCCGCACCGTTACCAGACCTCCCGCGGAAGCCGCCGGTAGGCCGGATATGGTCGCGCCCATGGGTTCACAGCGCGGTCATGGCCGGCTCGAGATCCGCAAGGATCCGTTCGGCACCACCCCCGAAGGCGAGCGAGTGGACGTCTACACGTTCACCAACGGCCGGGTCACCATCTCGATGCTGACCTGGGGCGCCACCATCCAGCGGGTCGAGACGCCCGACCGGCGCGGCCACACCGAGAACATCAGCCTCGGCTTCGACAACCTACCCGACTACGCGGCCCTCAGCCCGTACTTCGGGGCCACCGTCGGCCGCTACGGCAACCGGATCGCCAAGGGCCGGTTCACCCTCGACGGCCAGACCTACCAGATCCCGATCAACAACGGCGAGAACGCCCTGCACGGCGGCACGATCGGCTTCGACAAGAAGGTCTGGAAGGCGAAGCTGGTGAAGTCCTCCGCCGCGGTCGGCGTGGCCTTCACCTACGTCAGCCCCGACGGCGAGATGGGCTTCCCGGGCGAACTGACCAGCACCGTCACGTACACGCTCGACAAGGAGGACAACCTGCGGATCGACTACCTGGCCACCGTCGCCGGCAAGGCGACCGTGCTCAACCTGACGAACCACGTCTACTTCAACCTCGCGGGCGAGGGCAGCGGCTCGATCGACGGACACGTCCTGCAGCTGGACGCCCCGTCGTACACGCCGGTCGACGCGGGCCTGATCCCGACCGGCGAGATCGCCCCGGTCGCGGGGACGCCGTTCGACTTCAACAAGCCGACCGCGATCGGCCAGCGGATCCGGGACGACCACCCCCAACTGGTGATCGGGCGTGGGTACGACCACAACTTCGTCCTCGGCAAACCCGACCACGACGGCATGCGCTTCGCCGCCCACTTCTGGGAACCGGAGGGCGGCCGCACGGTGACGGTCCACACGACCCAGCCCGGCGCTCAGTTCTACAGCGGGAACTTCCTCGACGGCACCTTCCAGGGCATCGGCAAAAAGTCCTACCGCCAGGGCGACGCCTTCGCCTTCGAGACCCAACACTTCCCCGACTCCCCCAACCAGCCGGACTTCCCCTCCACGGTCCTCCGCCCCGGCGAGACCTTCACCTCCACCACCATCTACTCCTTCGGCACCAAATAGGCGTCACCCATCCGCCCCCTCCGGTCGTGTACTGGAGCGGGCGGATGCTTGTACGCCGCCCCACGCGCCTCTTCCGTCGCCGCTCCCACCACCACCTCGAGGTTGCGGCTCCCCGTCGCCTCTGGAAGGCACCTGTGGTGCCGGGCGGCCTGTTGCTGATCGAGGCGAGGTGGTTGCCGACTCCTACCGCCGCTGCATCGGACAGTGCCTCTCAGCGCGGTGTCCACCGACCTCGGTCAATGGTTGGTCGGCGCGACCGATCACCAGATCCACCTCGATGCCATCCCAGGTTCTAACGAGCGGCGACGAAGGAGCCGCGAACCCGGGTGAAGCAGCGAACGAGCGGCACGGGCGCAGTACCTCCCTCGCCGGGTGAAGCACAGGCGCCACCAACCCGTGTGGGCTTGGCAGTCGCTGTGGATCGGGCCGGCGGCGTACGCAACGACAGGAGATGCTGCGTTCGCTCTGCGTCTCAACCGCCTCGATGAGCGTGGAGGTCGACGTCCTGATCGAGCTCTTCCTGTTCCTCGGTACAGCTGCACTGCAGTAGCAGCCCAGATCGGCGTCTTGTCCCCTAGCGCCGCCTGATCACCACCGCACGCGCCAAGTCACCTTGTGGGTCGGAGTACCACGACGCAGCACTCCTCGAGCGAAGGGTCCGCGGCGGTCGGGCATTGCCTGGGCCGGGTGATGGGAGCAGGCTGGCCGGTAGAGGATGGGGTGGGTCTGTGGGCTCGGCATCGACGCTCGAACCGGCTGGGCGGCTGCCGCACGGCCCGGGGCCGTTGGCCCTGTGGGCGACCGTTGTCGGCGGACTCGCCACGCTGGTTGTCTCGATCGTCCTCGCGATGGCCGGTGACGAACTGGTCCGGCCCGGGCTGCAGGCGTTCCTGTTCAACTGGATCACCGTCCCGTACCTGATCAGCGGAGCCATCGCCTGGTGGCGCCGGCCCGCCAGCAGGCTCGGTCCGCTGATGATCGCGACGGCCTTCGTGATGGCGCTGACCGCCCTGCAGTGGTCGGCGGTGCCCATCCTGCTCTCCCTCGGTCACCTGCTCGACATGCTGCCGTCGGCGATGTTCCTGCACGTCTTCCTGGCGTATCCCAGCGGACGGCTGGAGGGCCGGCCGCGACAGGTGGTCGTGCTCGCCGGGTACGCCGTCGCCGGGATCCTGCAGCTCGCGAAGGTCCTGCTCGGGATCAATCCGGACAGCCTGTTCGCGGTCACGGCGAACCCGGAGGCGGCCGGCCGGATCGAGCAGTTCCAGCTGATCGCGATGAGCGCGCTGCTGCTGATCGGCGCCGCCCTGCTGCTCCGGCGGCCGATCGCGAGCCAGACGCGCCGACGCCCGGCCGCGCTGCTGGTGGACACCTTCGGCCTGGCGCTGATCATGCTCGCCATCCTCTTCATCGCCGGTCTTCGTGGCTGGGCACACGTCGAGACCGTCCGGCACATCACCTTCGCGGCACTCGGGCTCGCGCCGGTCGCGTTCCTGCTTGGCCTGCTGGACGCTCGGCTGGCACGAACCGATGTCGGCGGCCTGCTACTGGAGTTGCGCGCGGAACCGACCAAGGATCTGCGCGAACCACTGGCCCGGGCTCTGCACGATCCCTCGTTGCGCCTCGCCTACTGGCTGCCGCAGTACGGGAGTTGGGCCGATGCCGAGGGGCATGCTGTCACCCTGGCCGGTCCGGGGGACGGACGGGCGACGCGGGTGATCCATCGCGACGGCGAGCCGATCGTCGCACTCGAGTTCGACCGGTCGCTCGAGGACGAGCGGGAACTGCTGGACGCCGTGGCCGCGGCGGCCGGCATCGCCCTGGAGAACAGCCGACTGCAGGCCGAGCTGCGAGCCCGGCTGCGTGAATTGCAAGGGTCACGAGCGCGCGTCCTCGACGCCGGTCAGAAGGAGCGGCAGCGGCTCGAGCGCAACCTGCACGACGGTGCCCAGCAGCGCCTGGTCGCGCTGGCGCTCGAGCTCGGGCTGATCGCCGGCGGCTCCGCGACCGAGACCGAGACGGAGACCAGGGCACGACTGCTGCGGGCGAAGCGGGAGATCAGTGTCTCGCTGGACGAGCTCCGTGACGTGGCACGCGGCATCCATCCCGCCGTGCTGACCGGTCACGGGCTGGCCGTCGCGCTGGAGTCCCTGGCCGCGCAGGGCGCAGTACCGGTCGCGCTTGACGTCGAAGTCGGCGGCCGGCTGCCCGAGCGGGTCGAGGTCGCCGCGTACTACGTGGTCAGCGAGAGCCTGACCAACATCGGCAAACACGCGCGCGCGGCGAACGCATCCGTCCGGGTCACCCGGTCAGCCGGAAAGGTAGTCGTCGAGGTGACCGACGACGGTCTCGGCGGTGCGGACACCGAGCGCGGGACCGGACTGCGCGGGCTCGCCGACCGGGTCGAGGCGATCGGCGGCCGGCTGCGGATCTGGAGTCCCGCGGGCGGCGGGACCCGGCTGGAGGCGGAGATCCCATGCGAGTAGCGATCGCCGAGGACAGCGTCCTGCTGCGCGAGGGAGTGACCCGGATCCTGACCGACGCGGGGCTCGAGGTGGTCGCGGCGTACGACAACGCCGACGACCTGCTCAGGTACGTGCGCAGCTTCCCGCCGGAGGTCGCGATCCTCGACATCCGGTTGCCGCCCACGCACAACGACGAGGGCATGCGCGCAGCTCTGCAGATCCGGGAACGCCACCCGGAGGTCGGCGTCCTAGTGCTGTCGCAGTACCTCGAGCTCGGGCTGGCCATGCAACTCCTGTCGGAGTCCGCCGAGGGTGTCGGCTACCTGCTGAAGGACCGGATCAGCGACGTCGACGACTTCACGGGGGCGGTCCGGCGGGTGGCCGGCGGCGGTTCGGCCATCGATCCGAAGATCGTCTCCACCCTGCTGCAACGGCGGCGCGGCGACGATCCGCTCGCTCTGCTCACCCCGCGCGAGCGGGAGGCGCTGGAGCTGATGGCCACCGGCGCCTCCAACCAGGGCATCGCCGACGCGCTGGTGATCACCCTGCGGGCCGCGGAGAAGTACGTCTCCGGCATCTTCACCAAGCTCGGTATCCCGTCCACCCGCAGCGAGTCCCGCCGGGTGCTGGCCGTCCTGCTCTACCTGCGCGCCTGACGACGTACACCAGAAACCCGTACCCCACCTCCACCGGCTGACCGGGCTGCCGAACGCGCCCGCCGGGGCGAGTCTCGACGGAGACGCTGCCAGTGGAGGAACGATGCTCAAGACCCGAATCATCCAGAACGAGCCCACCGGGGCCGGCCGATCGCCGTCGATCATCGAGGTCGACGGACTGAGCAAGGACTACGGCTCGGTACGAGCGGTGGACCGGCTCAGCTTCTCGGTCAGCGCCGGGACGATCACCGGTTTCCTCGGTGCCAACGGTTCCGGCAAGACGACGACACTGCGGGCTCTGCTCGGACTCGTCGCACCGACCGAGGGCAACTGCCGCATCGACGGCCGCCGGTACCGCGACCTCCGCCGGCCGCTGAGCACCGTCGGGTCGATGCTCGAGGCAACGACCCATCCTGCCCGGACCGCACGGAACCACCTGGCGATGCTCGCGGCCGAGGCCGGCGCATCGCGGTCACGGGTCGGTTCACTGCTGGAACTGGTCGAACTCGACGCCGCCGCCGACCGCCGGGTCGGCGGCTTCTCCCTGGGGATGCGCCAGCGACTGGGCCTGGCCGGCGCCCTGATGGGCGATCCCGCGGTCCTAATCCTGGACGAGCCCGCGAACGGTCTCGACCCCGAAGGCATCCGCTGGCTGCGCGAGTTCTTGCGCGGTCTGGCCGCGGAGGGCCGCACGATCCTGCTCTCGAGTCATGTGCTGGCAGAGGTCGCGCAGACGGTGGACGACGTCGTGGTCATCAAGGCCGGTCGGCTCGTCACCCAAGCTCCGCTCGACACGCTCCTCGCGGCGCACGCGTCGCACCAGGTGCGCGTCCGTACTGCGCAGCCGAACGTGCTGGTCACCGCCCTGGCCGCCGCCGGGTTCACCGCAATCGCCGGACCGGACGGCGCGGTCGTCGTCACCGGTTGCCCGCCCGAACAGATCGGCCGGCTGGCGCTCGAGCACGGCCTCGTGCTCTCCGAGATCACTGACGAGACCCCGAGCCTCGAGGACACCTTCCTCGCGCTCACCACGCAATCCGAGGAGATCCGATGATCACGCTGATTCACTCCCAGGTCCTCGGTCTCCGGACGCTCCGCAGTACCTACGGCGTCCTGCTCGGCGCAGTGGCCGCCGTACTGGTGATGGTCCTCGCCGACCTCGGCACCAATCTCGGGGTCACCTACGTCGAGCCGGTCGAGGTACGCGAGCCGGTGATGATCACCGTCGGCGTCATCGTCACGATCATCGTCTGCCTGTACGCCGCGAGCGGGGTGGCGGGCGACTACCGGTACGGCACCATCACCCAGCGCCTCCTCGCCGCGCCCCGCAGGTCACGCCTGCTGATGGCGAGTCTGGCCACCTACGCGGCGTTCGCCCTCGTCGTCGGCGCGGCCGCGATGGGCCTGGCCCTGGCGATCGCCCAACCACTCGTCGCAGCCAAGGACCTCACGCTCGGGCTGACCCCCGTGATCGTCGTGAGCGCCATCGCCACCGTCCCGCTGTTCGCCATCGTCGGCGTGAGCATCGGCACCATCTGCCGCAGCCAGGCCGCCGCTGTGCTCGTCATCGTCGGCTGGTTCCCCGCCGAGAGGTTGCTCGGACTGGCGCTCGGCGACTGGGTCGCCTACCTCCCCTACGGCCTGATCAACCAGTTGCTCGGCCTCGACGGCGCGACCTTGGGCCGCGGTACGGCAGTCCTCTGTCTCAGCGGCTACGCGGCCGTGTCCGCCCTGCTCGCCGCAGCTGTCCTCGCTCGCCGTGACGTGAGCTAGGGCCGGCCTCATCCACCTTTGATCCAAGGAGATCCATCATGTCCTTCATCCGCAATCACCCCGTTTTCACCTTCTTCGTACTGGCCTACGCACTGGCCTGGGGAGCTGTCCCGTTCGGCAGCTTCTTCGCCCCGGGCGCCCTGGTCGCCGCCCTCATCGTGGTCTTCCTCACCGAAGGAGTCGCCGGCCTCCGGGCCGTCGGCGCCCGGGTGATCAGGTGGCGGGTCCGGTGGATCTGGTACCTCGTCGCGATCGCCGTCCCACTGCTCATCCACTTCGTCACGATCTCGATCAACCAGGCGCTGGGGGCGGACGCACCGTCCAGCGGTCAGTTCACCCCGTGGTACGGGATCGCGCTGGCGATCGGCATGAACATGATCGACCCCTTCGGTGGGCCTGTCAGCGAGGAGCCCAGCTTCCGCGGCTTCGCGCAGGCGAGCCTCCAGGCCAAGCGCACCCCGCTCGTCGCCACCGCGATCATGGCCGCGGCGATCACAGGCTGGCATCTGCCGTTGTTCTTCATCTCCTCGTTCGGCCTGCATCCCTATGAGGCGCTGACGACCGTCGCCGTCACCTTCTGGTACGCGTGGTTGTTCAACCACGCCGCCGGCAGCGTCCTCATCACCCTCATCGCCCACGCCACCGAGGGCAGCATCAACACCGCCGATCTCTGGTCTGCCGGTCCCGACGCGAGCCGCGAGACCTGGCTGTACGTCGCGGTTTGGTGCGCGCTGGCCGTCGGCTTGCTGGTCTTCAACCGCCACTTCTGGACGAGTCCCGCACCCGCCCATACCACCAATCCCGGCCGGCGTCCGGCCGACGTCCCGGAGGCAGTCTCATGACCACCACACCGATCGCCCCGGTACCGGCCACCACACCACCTCGGTCCCGCAACGGCCCGCGTGCACTGTTGGTCAGCCTGGGCACCCTCCTGATCCTGACCGGCGTCGTCCTCCTGGCCATCGGCGGAACCGCCGCGTGGGCGAACCAGCAGCGCGACGATGACGGCTACTTCCGTGCCGGCCCCGAGCGCGTCAGCACGGAGACCTCCGCGGTGTCCGTCCCCCTGCTCGAGCTGAGCGGCGCCGGCCCCGATGACCTGTACGCCGGCGACTTCCTGGGGGACGTCCGGATCCAGCTGGAGTCGAGGAACACCGGCGTACCGCTGTTCGTCGGCATCGGCCCGGCCGCCGAGGTGGCGAAGTACCTTGTCGGCTTTGGTCATGACGAGGTGTCGGACATCGCTGTCGATCCCTTCGAGGTCGTCACCACGACCCGCCCGGGTGGACGGCCGGCCGCAGCCCCGGCCACGCAGTCCTTCTGGGTCGCCTCGGACACGGGAACCGGAGCCCGGACACTCGGCTGGAACGCAACCGAAGGCGACTGGGCCGTCGTGATCATGAACGCGGACGGATCACCGGCTGTCGACGTCGACGTCAGCGTCGGCGGCAAGCTCCCCGCCATCCGGGGCATCGCCGTCGGCGCCTTGATCGGCAGCGCTCTGCTGCTGACCATCGGCACCGCCGTCATGATCTCGGCTCTTGGGCTTTCCCGCCGTTAGCCTCGGAGGCGAGCGAGAGGTGTGGGGCGATGACCGTGCTGGCGGAGTACGACGAGGCGTGGCCGGGGCAGTTCGCGGAGATGGCCGAGCGGCTCCGGGCGGTGTTCGGGGACACCGTGACGGAGCTGGAACACATCGGCAGCACGGCGGTACCGGGCCTGGTCGCAAAGCCGGTGATCGACATCGCCGCCCGGGCCGTCAACCTAGAGGTTGCCGCAGGCAAGGACCCAGGTCTGGCGGCCCTCGGCTTCCCCCTCGAGCCGGCCGGCCCACCCGGGGACGCACCTACACCCGCGTCGTCGACGGCACCCTCACCCACAACCTCCACGTCTTCCCCACCGAGGCCTGGGACACCCTCAACCAACGAATCCTCCGCGACTACCTCCGCAAAACCCCTGACGCCGTAAAGAGTTACTCAGAACTAAAACGCCGCCTGGCCGCCGAAGGCCTCACCGGCTTCGCCTATACCGCTGGCAAAACGGACTTCATCCAACAATTGACCGACGAAGCCCGCCGCCACCGCGGCCTCCCATCAGTCCCGGTCTGGGAGTAGGCAGTCGCCTCCGCTCGAGTGCGCGTTCTCCGATGCACGGAAGAAGCAGCACCTGCGCAGGGGCCCCTGCTCGATTGACCGCGACTCCAGCGACACCGACTCGACTGCGCTTGGCAATCGCTGGGGTCGAGGTGGGCGGTGTGTACGGATCGAAGTACTGCGTTCTCTCCGCGGCCCAACCGCCTCGGTGAGCGTGGAGGCTGGCGTCGTGAGCGACCTCTACCTGTCGTCGGTACAGCCGTCCGGTGCATCGGCTGGGTGATTGGGTCTTGGAAGGCAAACCGCGCCCGGACCTGACGGAGTACATCGACAAGCTGGTCACCCGGAAGCTCGCGAACACCGCCGCGCCGGCCGAGGACCTGCTCGACGAACTCGTCCGGGCCCGCGAGGAAGGCGACCAGCTCAGCCACGACGAGCTGATTTCGTTCGGAGTCAACCTGCTCGTCGCCGGCCACGAGACCTCCGCGAACCAGATCTCGAGCTGCGTCGCCACCCTGCTGCGCTGGCCGGAGAACTGGGCCAAGCTCGTCGCCGGCCACTCGCTGGTGGACTCGGCGATCGAGGAGTTGCTGTGGTTCAACCGGTTCAGCGAGGTCGGCCAGTTGCGGGTCGCGCTCGAGGACGTGGAACTGCACGGAGTACAGATCAAAGCCGGTGAAGGCGTCATGGCCACACTGAACTCGGCCAACCGGGACCCGCGGGCCTATGACGAACCGGACGAGCTGCGGTCGGATCGCAAAGGACAACAAGCACCTGTCGTTCATTCGGCCCGCACTTCTGCCTCGGCGCCCAGCTGGCCCGCATCGAGTTGCAGGAGTCCCTGCTCGCCCTCCTCCGCCGTTTCCCCGACCTGAGCCTGGCCAAGCCCGCCGAGGACCTCCAATGGCGCCGCGTCCTCGTCAGCGGCCTCGCCGAACTCCCCGTGAACCTGGGACAACACTCCCACTGAAACCCGACAGGGGAAGTTGCCTGGATCAAGCAACTTCCCCTGTCGGGTGTGGAGCTCAGTTCTGCGAGTTGGAGACCAGCGTGAGGTTGCTGGACCCGTGTTCGGCGTCGTACTGCGTGATGAAGTCCCCGGCGTCCTTGACGGTCGAGGCGATCGCGGAGGCGAGGGTCTCGGCGTTGCGCGGGCGGTCCGACGGCCAGTCGGACAGCAGGGCCCAGGCGCGCATCCGCTTCTTGTCCAGATCGCCGCGGGACGACGCGGCCTTCGGCGCGGGCCGGGGTGATGAACTGGCCGGCGTGGTCCGAGAGGTCACCTCGCGGGCGACGACGGCGGGCTCCGCGACCTGAGCCGGGACCGGCTCGGGCTCCGGGGCCGCGACGACCTTCGGCTCTTCGGCCACCGGGGCGACGGACTGCGGAACAGTGTTGCGCACCACGGTCTTCGGCTGCTTCTTGACCGGAGCAGGCTTGGCTACGGCCGGCCTCACGGCAGCCTTCACGACCGGCTGCGGCGCCGCCTGCACGACGTGCTGCTCCTCGACCGCCACCGGCTCCGTAACCACAGGCTGCTGCTCGACGACAGACTGCGAAACGGCAGGCTGGGGGACGGCAGGCTGCGAAACGGCAGCCCGGGGGACGGCAGGCTGGGGAACGGCAGGCGGTGCGGACGGCTGCGGCTGGGCGAAAGGTGACTCGGGCCGAGGTTTGGCCACGACCGGCTGCTGGGCAACGGCAGCGGCGGCGGCTTCCTCGACGACCTCGGCGTCGTGCGCCTCGTCCGTGGTCCGGTCGTAGGGGAGGTAGTCGACGGCCATCAGCTCGCCGGTCATCGCCTCGCCCCACTGCTCGTCGTCACGAATCGGCACACCGCCGGTCGGACGGATCCGCTGGGCCGGCAACTGCTGCACCGGGATCTGCTGCACCGGCGGCGGGGTGGTGCCCTCGACCACCCAGACCGCGGCGCGGAGATCGGTCCGCGCTTCCTGGACCTGCTGCGGCTCGGGCTCCGGCGGGGGCGGGGAGATCGCCAGCGTCAGCTTGTTCGTGACGACCTCGTAGTTGATCCGCTCCTCGAGCATCCCGGCCAGCCGGTCCGCGTCGTACGTCGTCTCGGCGATCTTCGCGAGTCGCTCGTCCTGGTGCTCGGAGCGGATGTACTCGGCAACGGTTCCGGCGATCGCGTCGCGCCGCGCGTTGTTGCGCATCTGCACACGGGCCACCCGGAGGCTCTCGTACAGGCCGTAGCCGTGCTCCAGAGCCAGTCCCCGGGCCAGCCAGGTGACCTTGGGCTCCCGCGCCCACTGCACCACGCCGTACACAGGACCGGTGGTCGCCATCTGCCCAGCGCGGCGCAGCGCGTCACGGCGGCGGGCGGAGCTGTGGATCAGCCAGAGCACGTAGGCGAACGCGGACAGACCACCGAAGCCGAAGGCGAGGAACCGCTCCTCCGGCCGCCAGTGGCCTACCACGTTGAAAACGAGCGCGACGACAGCCGCGAACAACGACATGGCCCGGTAGGCGTAGGCCTGCTCACCCTTGCGCCGGCGCAGGTCGGCGAGGGCGGCGGTGGCGACGCCACCGAGTTCGATGACGGCGACCGCCGGGGTGACGAGGGCGATCTTGAGGAACGGCGAGAAGCCTTCCTCCGGCCAAGGGATGTGGGTGACGCCGGCCCAGACCTGACCGACGAGGGCGGCGGTTGCCGCGGTGGCATAGAAGGCGTAGGCGACTTTGTCAGCACCTGTGAGGGGTACGTTGGCGAGCTCGCCAGTACGGGTGCTGGATGTGTTCTCCTGCAAGACGTGGTCTCCTGACCGGTTTGGGCTCTCCGGCAGTTCGTCGGTGATGGTCATGCGATGCCTCCCCAGGTGGCTGGATGAGGCTACCGGTTCCGGGGCCTTCAGGGGGAGGTGATCCGGGCAACGATTCCGTTGCTGCCCGCGAAAGGCAACTTTTACACCCGCCGTCCACCCTGTGGATACCCGTCGCGGGCCATTTCCGGAGGTTGTTCCCAGGCATTCCGTCCGGCTCGCGCGTAGGGTCGGCCGAGTGATTCCGACGCTCCGGTCGCTGCCCGATCCATTGGCCCTGCGCAACCATCTCGCCGGAGTCTACGACCTCCCCTTCACCACCTGCACGTTGCTCCGCTCGCTCGTGAACGACGTTTACGAACTAGCCGCGCCGGACGCCCGGTACGTCCTCAAGCTGTACCTCGCGGACGGTTGGGAACCGGCCGAAATCCTTTGGGAGACAGGGCTTTCGGCACATCTGGCCGCCGGCCTGCCGGTCCCCCTGGTCCACCTGCTGGCCGACGGCAACGAGGTCGGCATGCTCGATTCGGCCGAGGGAGAGCGCCCGTTCGTCCTCTCCGGGTTCGTCACCGGTGCCAAGCCGCGACCACCTTTCACCGATGACCTGTACTCCGGGTTCGGCCGGCTGGTGGCCCGCTTCCACGCGGTCGCCGACACCTTTCCTCGCCGAATCCGCGCCGCCGGTCCGACCTCCACCGGCGGCTGGATGAACCTTTGGCGCAGATTCGCCCGTTCCTTGCCGCCGCGGAGGAAAACCTGCTCCTGGACCTGGCGGACGCAGTACGGAACAGCATCGCGCAGTACTCCGAGGAGCTGAGCTGGGGTGTTTGCCACGGCGACGTCAGCCTCGACAACGTGCTGATCACCGACGACGGACTCGCGCTGCACGACTTCGATCTGTCCGCCGAGGGATACCGCGCGGCCGACTTCACCGGCGTCGCCGCGACCCGCACTGGCCGGCCTTCCTCCGCGGCTACCGCGAGCAGGGCCCGATCTCCGAGGCCGACCTGGCCGCCGTTCCGTACCTCGCCGTCGTCGGCCGCATCTTCAACCTCCGCTTCCACCTGATCGACAAGCCTCTGATCCGCGGTACGGAGTCCCGGGGTGAGGGCTGGGCCGATGAGGAGCTGGCAGCCCTCCGCCGGGCCGCCGGCGACCTCCTCTGGCCGCAACCGGTGAGATCTGTTCACCTTCCGCCACGGGGCTACTTTCCGGAGCCGTGAAGGGGCAAGCTGGATCCTGGGGGCAGCGAGCGAAAGGGGACGAGCGGATGGCTGCAGCGGTCGCACCACACGGGCTTCACCACGTCACTGCCATTGCGGAGGACCCGCAACGGAATGTCGACTTCTACACCACGGTGCTGGGGTTGCGCCTGGTCAAGCGGACCGTCAACTTCGACGCCCCCGACACCTATCACCTGTACTACGGTGACGAGTCGGGCAAGCCGTCCACCCTGCTGACGTTCTTCCCGTGGCCGGGAGTCGACCAGGGCAGGCAGGGCACCGGCCTGACCACGGCCACCGCGTTCAGCATCCCGCCGGAGGCGCTCGGCTGGTGGCAGACGCGCTTCAAGGATCTCGGCGTCGACGCGGACGCCCCGGTCGCACGCTCCGACGAGGAGGTCCTGCGGCTGCGTGATCCCGACGGCCTGGTGATCGAACTGGTCGCGTCCGACGGCGACTCCCGCTCCGGGTGGGACGGCGCTGCCGCCGTACCGGCCGACAACGCGATCCGGGGCCTGTTCTCGGTGACAATGACGGAGCAGGACCTCGACCCCACGGCCGAGATGCTCAACGGTCTGCTGGGGATGGAGTACGGCCACAACACCACCGACCGGACCCGGTTCATGATGTCCGGCCAGGAGGGCGGCACCGACGACGGTACGGCGGTGGATGTCCTTCCCAGCAAGGCGTCCCGGGGTCTGCAGGCGGCCGGCACGGTCCACCACATCGCCTTCCGGGCGCCCGACCGGGAGACCCAGGCGAGGTGGCGGCTCGAACTGATCGATGCCGGCATCCAGGTCACCGAGATCCTCGACCGGCAGTACTTCACCTCGATCTACTTCCGCGAACCGGGCGGCGTGCTGCTGGAGATCGCGACCGACCAACCCGGGTTCACCGTGGACGAACCGCTGCTGGAGCTCGGTCAGCACCTCAAGCTTCCGCCGTGGCTGGAGCCGAACCGCGAGCAGATCCAGAACTCGCTGCCGACCCTCCGCGTGCCACCTCCGACACCGGAAGAAGTCGACCGATGAGCGACGACGCGCTCCAGCGGCCCCATATCTGGGAGCCCGGGTCGGGCAGTCCTCCGCTGTTGCTGCTGCACGGCACCGGCGGCGACGAACACGACCTGCTCGTACTGCGGGAGCACCTCGCGCCCGACGCCCCGGTGCTGTCGCCTCGCGGCACCGTGACGGAGCACGGAATGGCCCGGTTCTTCCGCCGGGTCCGTGAGGGCGTGTTCGACGAGGACGACCTCCGGCACCAGACGGATGAGCTCGCCGCCTTCCTCACCGCCGCCGAGCAGAAGTACGGCGTGGCGGCAGGCTCCTGGCTGGCCGTCGGCTTCTCGAACGGAGCCAACATGGCCTCCGCGCTGCTCCTGCGCCATCCCGAGTCACTCGCCGGCGCAGTACTCCTCGCCGCAATGGTGCCCTTCCAGGATGACGAGCCGCAGGACCAGGCTCTTGCCGGCAAGCCCGTTCTGATCGTCAACGGCAACCGCGACCCGATGGCCACCCCCGAGCAGACCAGCCGCCTCACCGAACAGCTACGCCGCCGCGACGCAGAGGTCGAACTCCTCTCCTTCGACGGCGGCCACACCATCCACGGCGACCAACTCCCCGCCATCAAGGAGTTCATCGAAACCCACACATCCCACTGAGCACACAAGCGAGGTCATGACACCGGGGCTTCGGCGAGGGTGATCGACGCGCTCCGGCTGCCTCCGGTCGTGTCGGTCCAGGTGACGGTGATCTTGTCGCCGGCGGCGTGGGACGAGATGGCGGTGTGCAACTGCTCCGCGGTGGTGATCCTGGTTCCGTCGACCGCGGTGACGGTGTCCCCGGCGACCAGGCCGGCCGCGAGGGCCGGAGAGCCGTCGACGACACCGGCGATCGTGGTCGACGTACGGAGCTGTACGCCGAGGAAGCCGTCGTACCCGAGTTCGACCGAGCCCGTCTCCTGGCCCGCCAGGATCTGGTCGGCGATGGTGAGAGCGGTGTTGATCGGTACTGCGTACCCGGTGATGTCGGCCGAACCCGCTGGAGGCCGCGGTGGTCATGCCGACCACCTGACCGTCGGCGTCGAGCAGGGCGCCGCCGGAGTCGCCCGCAATGACGTCGGCGTCCACCTCGATCAGCCCGTCCAGTTCGCTCGGGGTCCCGTCCTCGCCCTGGACGGTGATGGACTGCGCCAACGCGGTGACGCTGCCCGCCGACGCGGTCAGGTTCCCGCCGTCTCCGTTGGCGTCTCCCACCGCCGTGACCTCGTCCCCGACGGCCACAGTGCTGTCCGGGGTGACGGTGGTCAGGTTGTCGGCGCCGACCAGTTGAAGGACCGCGATGTCGTGGACCGCGTCGGTGCCGAGTACCCGGGCCGTGTAGGTGGTGTCGGTCGTGGCGACGGTGACCTTGATCGAGTCGGACCCCTCGACGACGTGGTGGTTGGTGAGGACGATGCCGTCCTCGTCGATCACCATGCCGGTGCCTGCGGCAGTGCCGGAGTCGCCCGCCAGGGTCGTCGACACGAGCACCAGACCCGCCTGCTCGTCGGCGGTGGCGGTCGCGGTGTCCAGGGCAGCGGTCGACGGCGTCACGACGGAGTACCAGTCCGGCGCCGTGCCGTAGGCGTCGTACGGCATCGTGTCTGGCCATTGAGGGTCGGCGGAGAGTCGGGCCGGGGCGCTTGCGGCCGGGACGATGGTTGCGAAGGACAGGACCATGGTCGCGGCGGTGAGGGCCGCGATCCGGCGAGTGGGGTGGATGTTCATCGTGCTGCCTCCTGGGTCAGGACGTCTGGTCGACGTTCTGAACCCTGCTGGCCCAAGCTGTGTCCGACCTGTGCGTGAGCCACCAGTCAGGTGAGAGCAGGCATTCACAGCGTTCCCACAGGAATCGCCCAGGAAGCGCCAGGCATCGGCGCGCAAGCTGATGTCATGACCACGCAGACGCTCCCCGCCACCAGCCCGCTGACCACTCCGGTGCCCGGTCCGCTGACCCGCGCCGACGGCAGCCCGCCGCGGGTCCTCGTCGTGGACGACGAGGTGAACATCGCCGAGCTGCTCACGATGGCGCTGCGCTACGAGGGCTGGGACATCAGCGTCGCCCACACCGGCGCGCAGGCGGTCGCGCTCGCCAAGGAGACCCGCCCCGACGCGCTGGTGCTGGACGTGATGCTGCCGGACTTCGACGGCCTCGAAGTGATGCGGCGGATCCGGCAGGTGCTCCCGGAGGTGCCGATCGTGTTCCTGACTGCCCGCGACGCGGTCGAGGACCGGGTGACCGGGCTGACCGCGGGCGGCGACGACTACGTGACCAAGCCGTCCAGCCTCGAAGAACTCGTGGCCCGGTTGCGATTGCAGCTACGCCGTACTGCGGTCGCCGGCCGGGCCGGCTCGTTGCTCAGGGTAGGGGACCTCACGCTCGACGAGGACAGCCGCGAGGTGTTCCGTGGTGGTGCGGAGATCCCGCTGACGGCGACGGAGTTCGAGCTGCTGCGGTACCTGATGCGCAACCCGCGCCGGGTGCTGAGCAAGGCGCAGATCCTCGACCGGGTCTGGAACTACGACTTCGGCGGGCAGGCGAACGTGGTCGAGCTCTACATCTCCTACCTGCGCAAGAAGATCGATGCCGGCCGTGCGCCGATGATCCACACCCTGCGGCGGGCCGGCTATGTCCTCAAGCCGGCGAGCTGACCTCTCATGCTCGGCCGTATAGTCCGCCGTCTTCAGCTACGCCGGTGGTTGCCGACCTCGCTGACCGCCCGGGTCGCTGCGTCCGTCGTACTGCTGGTGGCCGTGGTCAGTGTGCTGATCAGCGGATTGACCACAGCCGCGATCAGCTCGTACCTGACCAGGCAGCTGGACACGAAGGTCGCCGCATCCCACGGCCGGGCTGTCGGGGCGTTGACCAAGGGCGTGGGGCAGCAGTCCAAGCCACCGCCCGACATCGAGAACGCGCACGGCCAGGACGCCGGCACGGTGACCGCCTATCGCACCGATTTGGGTGCCAACGGCAACGTCATCACCGCCGACGGTGAGCTGGACCCGCTCTCGGAGCAGGCGCTCGACGTACTCGGGACCGTCCCGCCCGCCGCCGAGAACGAGACCGTCGAGCTGCCCGGCCTGGGCCAGTACCGGATTCAGGCGTCGCGGCTCGGGGACACCCTGGTCGTCACCGGCCTTCCCACCAAGGAGGTCGACGACACCCTCGCGAGCCTGCTCGCCTGGGAGGCGTCCTTGTCGACGCTAGGCGTACTCGCCGCCGGCGGCGTGGCCGTCCTCGTCGTACGGCGTCAGCTCCGACCGCTACGGGATGTCGCCCAGACGGCCCGGGAGGTGGCCGGCATCCCCCTGGCCACCGGCGAGATCGGTGTGACCGCAAGGGTTCCGGAGCACCTGACCGACGAGCGGACCGAGGTCGGCCAGGTCGCCGTCGCCCTGAACACCCTGCTGGGGCACATGGAGGAGGCGCTGGATGCCAGACATCGCAGCGAGCTCCAGGTACGCCAGTTCGTCGCCGACGCCTCCCACGAACTGCGCACCCCGCTGACCACGATCCACGGGTACGCCGAGCTTAGTCTGCGCAGACCCGATCCCGAACAACTGACTCATGCCATGGGCAAGGTCCTGGTGGAGGCGACCCGGATGGCATCGCTCGTCGAGGACCTCCTGCTGCTGGCCCGCCTCGACGCCGGCCGACCACTCGAACGCCGCCCGGTGGACCTGACCCGGCTCGCGATGGAATCCGTGGCCGACGCGATGATCGTCGGTCCCGACCACCGCTGGGCTTTGAGGCTTCCCGAGGACCCGGTCATGGTCGACGGCGACGAGCAACGCCTCCACCAGGTCGTCTCCAACCTCCTGACCAACGCCCGCCGCCACACCCCGCCCGGCACCACCGTGACCATCACCCTCGGCGCGGACGACTCCCACTCGGCCGTCCTCACCATCCACGACAACGGCCCCGGTATCCCGGAAACTCTCCAACGCACCGTCTTCAAACGCTTCAGCCGCAGCGACACCTCCCGCACCCGAGACTCCGGCGGCTCCGGCCTGGGCCTCTCCCTGGCCCAGTCCATCACCGAAGCCCACGGCGGCGGCCTCACCGTCACCTCCCACCCCGGCAACACCTCCTTCGCCCTCGCCCTCCCCCTGACCAAGCCGCCCGCGTCCTCCTCTGACCGACATTTTCTGCCGGAGACGGACGCTGTGCCGGGACTCAGTTCCCCTTAATAGCCAGGACTTCCCGGCGAAAGAGGCGCAGACTGTGCCGTGTGGGAGGGGCAACTATCGCCCGCACGCCCGGTCTAGCCGGTCGAATCGAGGAACTGGGGGCCCTGCGATCGGCAGCCCAGCGCGCCAGCACAGGACGACCGTGTGCAGTCCTGGTACACGGCGAAGCAGGCGTGGGCAAAACCCGCCTGGCCGCCACTCTCTGCGACGAACTGAAAGCCGACGGAGTCACGACTCTCTGGGGCCGCTGCGTCCGCTTCGGTTCGGTGGACTCCCCCTATGTCCCACTGATCAGCGCGTTGGAGGGTTGGGTTGAATCAGCCGACCCCGACGACCGGGCGCAAGTGCTGGCTGCGGTGCCTGCTGCCGGTGACCTGCTCCCATCCCTGGGCGCCCAGGTCTCCGGCAGTCCCGTTCGGCTGTTGGCGGTCGCCGACTCCCTGGTGATGGCTATCGCCGCACGACGACCGACGGCCCTTGTTGTCGATGATGTGCAGTGGGCTGATCTGGCCTCACGCGATGCACTCGCCTACCTGGTCGCCGGATTCCGGACCCAACGACTGGTGATCCTCGCCACCTTCCGGGATGAGGAGCTCGGGCCTGGACACCCGATGCACGGCTGGCTGGCCGATCTGAGGCGTCTGCCGGCCGTGACTGATCTTCGACTGAACAGGCTCACCCGGGACGAGACGGAGGAGCAGCTGTCCATGCTGCTTGGCGGATCTCCGCAGCTCGGGCTGGTCGACGATGTCGTTCAGCGATCCGACGGCAACCCGTACCTCAGCGAGCTGCTGGTGCACGGTCTCACTGTCGCCGACGAGCGGCTCCCTGCCGACCTGCCGGACGAGCTGTCCGGTGCGTTGCTCGCCGCATGGCATCGCCTCTCCCCAGTCTCGCGAGAAGTGATGCGCATTCTCGCTGTCGCAGGGCGACCCACCTCGATCGAAGCGCTGACCGAGGTCGGCGCAGGACGCGGCATCGGCCCGGAGGCGCTGACCACCTCCCTGGCCGAGGCCACGAACACGGGCATCAGTGTGTCGCACGGGACCGAACTCTGCTGGTTCCGCCATCCGCTGCTCGCCGAGGTGCTGTACGCGACGTTCGTCCCGGGCGAGGCGGCACCCGTTCACGCCGCGTGGGCCAAGGCGCTCGAGTCCCGCTCCGCGGCGGGTCTCGACGAGCTACGCAGGCTGGGAGATCTGGCTCTCCACTACGAGGGTGCACACGATCTGCCGTCCTGTCTCGACGCCTCAGTACGTGCGGCGGACCTCGCGAAGAACCTCAGATCGCCCCGTGAGGAGGCGATGCATCTCCTCCGGGCGTCGAAGTACTGGCGGCTGGTCCACGACGGTGACAGCTCCGTCGCCGCGGAGATCGACCTTCTCGAGCGCGTCGCGCGAGCCAACGACCTGTTCGGGGACTCGGAGGCGGGCTTCCAGGCATGGACCCGCCTGCGCGAGCTCGTCGACGAGCACGCCGACCCACTGCGGGCAAGCAGGTTGGTGCGTCGATGGGCCGACTCTGCGTGGGTGACGGGAAGGGGGGCCGGACTGCCCGTTGTCGAGGGCAAGCATGCGGTCGAGCTGAGCCAGCCGTTCCCGGACAGCGAGGAGTACGCCGAGGCGCTGGCCATTCTCAGTTGGCGCGAAGCGTGGAACAACGAATTCGGACCTGCACGGGCGGACGCCGAAAAAGCAGTGCGGGCGGCAGAGCACGCCCGGTCCACCGAGGCTCTCAGCCTCGCGTATGCATCCCGGGCCAACGCCTTCTGGCAGGACCCACGATCCGACCAGGATACGGACAGGGCCGTCCGTTGGGCCGGGCTGACCGATGATCCGGATCTGATCTGGCGAACCCTGGTGTCCAGGATGAACTATCTGATCCAGCGCGGCCGAGTCACCGAGTGCGCTGCGCTGGGAGCCGAGTTCCTTCCGTTCGTCCTGCACCGTGGTCTGATTCCGATAGCGGTCTTCGTCGCGGGTGTCCTGGCTCACGATCTGCTGACGCTGGGCCGTCTGCCCGAGTGCGAGCAGGTGATCCGCGAAGGGCTCTCACTCCCCGCGGCGCCCACCGCCAACACGATGGTCCGTTTCGCCGCGACCTCCTTGGCGGTCCGACGGGGCGATCTGCATGCGGCGGGCCTGCATATGCAGCGAGCCAGGGAACTGGTGCCGGACGCGGAGGAAGCCCTGGGAATATTCGCGGCCGCCACGCTGGCCGAGTACCTGGTCGCCACCGGAGAGGCGGAGCAGGCGCTCGACCTCCTGTCCCGAACGCTGCTCATCCAGATCGCCGATCCCCGCGATGCCGACCAGATGCTGATGTGGGGCGCGCGTGCAGCCGCCGACCTCGCCGAGTCTGCGCGGGACAGGCGCGACGACGAGCAGGTCAGGAGGGTTCTGGCGACCTTCGAGGATTTCGTCGCACTACGCGAAAGCGTGCCGCCTGCACCCTTTGGCGTCCTGGTGGAGGATGATCTGATCCAGCCGGCGACGAAGGCCATGTACGTCGCGGAGCGCGCACGCTGCAAGGCAGAGACCCCGACGTCGTCCCTCTGGCAGGAAGTCGTCGACCGGTGCGATGCGGCTGGGCTCTTGGGCGAGAAAGCCTCGGCCTCATGGCGCCTGGCGCAAGCCCTGCTCAAGGAGGGAGCAGCCCGGGCCGCGATAGCCGGACCGCTGAGATCGGCGTACCGGTACGCCACCGAAGTGGGCGCGACCCCCTTGCAACAGCAGGTGGAAACTCTGGCCGGTCTCAGCAGGATTCCGCTCCGGGAACCGGTGGTGGCGCCACAGAGCGATACTTCCGGGCCTTGGGTTTCGCTGACGAAGCGGGAGCGGGAGGTGCTGTCCCACCTCGTGGTCGGCCGCACTTACCCCGAGATCGCAGCAGCGCTGTTCATCAGCGAGAAGACCGTCAGCACGCACGTGTCGAATTTGCTCCACAAGACCGGAACCTCGTCACGCCAGGAGGTGTCCGCTCTGGCCCTGCGACTCGGCCAAACAGCGGCTGGCCGGCCTTGAGCCGGTTGTCGGTCGGTCAGGTCATGCCAGGGGGTGTGGATCGAGGTTCAGCTCGTCCACCAGCGCGGGCCGCGAGCGCAGGCCGATCCGGCTGGGCATCTCCAGCAGCCGGGTGCCGCCGAGCCGGGCCCCGTTGGCTCCGAACCAGATCGGCACGAACCCCGGAACCAGACCACGGACCACGCTCACCCCGAGCGCGGCGACATCCGGCGGTGTGACGTCGACTGCCAGGACGTCCGGTGCCACCTCGGCCAACGACCGCGTCAAGACGTCCAACTCATTGCCGGCAGCAGCTGGTTGCGGTGTGAGGTCCGGCCATGGTTCGAGGGGAGCCTCGCGGAGGAAGCGCATCCCGGCGGCCGCCACCGCCGGCGCGGCGTACATCAGATCGTGGTCTCCGAGCGACAGGACTTCGATCGGTGCGGCAGACAGTTCCTCCAGCCGGGCCCGCACCTCGGAGGATGCGAGGCGGGTCCGGAGTGCCGACCGGACCTGGCCGACCTCGAGTACGGCGGACCGCGCGGCGGCGAGTGGGTCGAGTGACGCCCCGAGTCCGATCGTCGCCGCAGGCGGCCGATCGGACCACGCGATCGCGAGGACCACAGTCGCCACAGTGTCGGTTGGCAGGAGGTGGACCATCAGCTCGACACCCCGGTCGGCATACGACGCCGCCAGCACACGGATCCGTTCGTCCGGCACTTGAGCTGCCGCCACCCGCCGTCCGGGCAGCCGGTGCGACCAGGCGATCATGAACGCGTCCCTCTCGACCACCTCCAGCAGCGCACGCGCGGTTGCATCGCTCCAATCCGAGCCGGCCGCGAAACCGTTCGAGCTGGGCTGGAACAGCGCAGCAGCAGGCGGCGGATAGTAGTTCAGATGCGTTGCCAGCAAGGGAATCCAGACCGTCTCCCCCGTCACCAACGACTGGGCGGACACCCACTCCAGCTGCGACTGCGGCTGCCAGCGCCGGAACGGCACAATGTCGTACTGCCAGTCGGCGAACAGCACCAGGTCCTGTGGGTGCAGTCCTGGGCCATCCAGCCCCCCATAGGCCGAGCTGACCCGCTGCCGGGGTTGCCACGTCATCGCGGCGTAGCGCTCCAGGGCCTCACCGAGTGCACCCTCGCGGGCCTCCCGCTCAGTCCACCCCTTGCCTTCGCAGACGACGAAGCAGTTTTCGTCAGTGCTGAAGCGAGCGTTCGCCAGCTCGGCACGAACGACGTACGGCGGCTCCGGCTCCTGGACGTGTGCAGGAATCAGGTCAATAGCTCGAATCACCCCGCAGCCGGGGTCGACGGTGTAGCGAGCGATGCCGTCGAAGTCTGTGGCGGCGCCGTCAAGCTCACCGCGCTCCGGTTTCTCCGCGGATGACCTGCGCCCGTGACTGGAGCAGGCTGGGCAATCAGGGCGTGCGAGCAGAGAATGCAGTTCCTGGGTCTCTCTCCGCCCGTCCACTGTGAGCACGGCACCACTCAGCCGCAGCTGCGAACTTCCCGTCCTCAGCGCGAGCAGGTCGGTCACCAAGGCTTCGACGACCATCGGCACCAAGGCAGGCAAGACCGGTTCGTCTGTCACGGGAGGCCGTCTGGCGACCAGTTCCTCTTCCGCTGCCATCGCGCCGGCGAAGTCCTCCGCACAGGCAAGTGCGCGCATTCGCCAGCACAGGTAGCAGGCTCCGTCTTCCGGAAGCACCAGCGGACCAATCGTGGCGTGGGCGCCGCTCAGCTCGGCGTGCAGCGTCGGCACAGCGGACCGGAGTCCGATCCCGTTCAGCCAGTGATGCAGCACCGGCAGGGTGCCGTCGCCGACCGCAACGACGGCATCCGCCCCTCGCACCAACTCCTGGAGATCTCCACGACGCTGTGGATACGCCTGTCCAGCCACCTCGTCCGCAGGTAGGCCTGCAGCACACAGGGCCACGGAAACTGCTTCAGCCACAGCGGCGTGTCCGAGAAGCACGAACGCGCTTCCCGGCCTCGACGGGATCATTCGTTGTCGAGCTCCCCCATTCGTCCTACAGGACCGCCAGCCGGTTTCGATGGTGACCCTGGCTGACCCGATGATCCTGGCGGTTGGCTGCCTGCATCAGGCGAGCCGGCGCCGAGGTCGATCGTCAGCGTGATCTTCATCGGAGGCCCCGAGGATCCGTCAGGAGGAGGAGGTCCCCAGCAGAGGCGCCCGTACGTGACCTCGGTCACCGTCTTTACTGGACCGGTGTCCCCTGTTGGACCGGTGTCCGCCTTCGAATTCATCCCTCCACCACCTGGCATTCCGCCGCTGTGGTCGTGGTCAGTGGTCATGACTCCCCCTTCAAACGCTTGACAGCAAGGTGTTGCAGCTGCCGCTGACATTCCGGCAGACCCCGCCCCGAGACGGCCGCGATGGCCGGTACGTCTCGAGTATCGACCTCGCCGAAGCAGCCGAACAAGGTTTCGGGCGAGGGTCAGCAGACGGTCGGGACCGCCATTCAGAGCACTCGAGGCGGCTGTACCTCGCCGCCCACACTCAACAGTCAGCCGTCGCTGCCGATCGTGGCATCGGGGGAACCCCTCAGATCCGGCGTACGACCCCTTAGATCCTGGAAGTCCGCGAGGTCAGCCGGCGGTCAGGGACTTGGTGGCCTGGGCTGCCAGGTGGGTGGCGCGGTCGTTGTCGGAGGCTTCGTCGGCTACCACTACTGCGTAGCGGAAGTGCAGGGTGGAGGCGGGGGCGAACGGGAGTTCTTCGCTGAAGAAGGGGGCTGCGCAGACGGCGGCGAAGTCTTCTGAGCGGACGAACCATTCTGGTGGGTGGTTCGCGTTCTCGGCGGCGTCGACGATGATCAGGGTGGAGGCTCGGTCGGTGCTGTCGTGTTTGCCGGAGAAGCCCATCCAGGCGGCTCGCTGGCCGCGGAGCTCGTCGCCGCCGAGGCCCTGGGGCGCGAGGACGGTGCCGCCGGTGAAGGAGCGGGGGCCGCGCCAGAAGAGACCGCCGTAGCCGGCGTTCGGGCGGCCCGCGGTGGTCGGGCTGCCGATCTGGATCGTGGCGTCCGAGACGTTGGTCATCGCGGTCTCGTAGACCAGCACCCAGCCGTCGTCCGCGAGCCGCACCTCCAGCGTGCGGAGCTCGTCCACCACGTGCTCACCCGCCTGGGTGTGCCAGGACAGGTGGTGCGAGAACCGGACCAGGTCCTCGGACACGTCGAGCGCTTCCACCCGGTCGTGGTCCATCGAACCGTTGTTGTCGAGCTGCTGATAGCCGTGCTCGACCGAGAACGTCGGTCCGCCCCAGAAGTTCTCGTGGCCGAAGTGCGGCAGTGACCAGGTCATGCCCTTGTGCCAGACGTGGTCGTGCGGCCGGAACACTGAGACGAGATCACCGCCGAGGGTGCGGATCGGGTGCAGGTAGGGCCGCGGAGACTCCAGCTGCGGGTCGGTCGGGCGGTAGACGTAGGTGAACAGCTCGCTGTCGCCTGCGGTCACCTGGATGGACTTGCCGACGGCGTGGTTGCAGCCGAGGGTTTGCGTCATCTATCCGAACTCCGTCTCTGTGTGTGGTTGTGCCCAGGGGGCGCCGAGTTCACTGAACAAGGCGAGTTCCTCGGTCGCCCGGGTCACCCATTTCTCGACCTCGAGCACGACCGGCCGGCGCTCCGGGCCCTCGCCCTGCCAGCGAACCAGCTCGGCCGGGATCTCAGCGGGCGGGTCCGCGATCCGGACCGCCTCCACGACCCGGGTGAACGCACCCGTCGCGGCCAATGGCGACAGCAACAGCGTCGCGGGGTCTGCCCGATGGTCGAGCAGGTTCTCCAGCAGATCGTCCCGCCCGTACTGCGTGACGGTGGTGCGGCCGCCGAGCGTGATCTCCAGCCGGTCCGACGGATACCGCAGTACCGCGCGGCCGGCGGAGCCGTGCACGACCACCATCGGCTCGGCGCCGGGGGCTTCCGCGCACAGGGTCAGCGCGGTCAGCACCGTCGTTCCGCGAGTGGTGCGAATCCGGACCGAGGAGGTGTCGTCGGCCTCGATCGGGTTGGCACGGAACAGCTCCGTCTCGACGGATGCGACCTGGTCCGCGCGAGCCGAGCCGTCGATCATCAACGCGGCCGCGGTCGAGTGCGCGAAGGGATTGGTGACCACGCCGTCGACCACAGCCACGCCATCGAGCGACCGTCGGCCGGCCCAGCGCGCCCGCTGCCAGTACTCCGCGGCCCGCACCCAGGCGCCGACCGCACCGATTCCCCGGAGCTCCCCGAGCTGCCCGTCGGCCACCATCGAGGCCAGCGTCCGGGCGGCATCGGAACCGGCGACCTGGAAGCCGACCTGACAGCTGCGGCCGGTCTCGGCGATCACCGCGGACAGTTGCTCGAACTCCGCCATCGACGCTGTCGGCGGCTTCTCGAGCAGCACGTCCGCACCGGCCCGCAAGGCCAGCTCGGCCAGCGGGACGTGAGTCTGGATCGGTGTGCTGATCACGACGACATCGATCTCCCGCGCCGCCAGCAACGCTCCCAGATCCGGGAAGTTCTCCACTCCGTCGGGTAGTAACCCGTCAGCGGGTGGCCGCGGGTCGGCGACCGCGACGAAGCGGACGCGCCCGGCTGCTGCCAGCCGGGCGACGTGCCGCACGTGGGACGCCCCGTGGCCGTGGACACCCGCCACGGCCACTCGCGGCGTACCGATCACTGCGAATCAGTTGCCTGCAGCAACACTATTTGGTCAGCTCCCCGTTGATCTCGTCGATGAACTGCTGGGCCGCCTGGTCGGGCTTCAGCCGGCCGAACATCACCTCGGTGGTGTAGCGCTGGATGATCTTCTCCACCTGACCACCACCGACCGGCGGCGGCGGTGACGGCTCGCCGAGCTCCTTGGCGATGGTCTGGATGAAGGTCTGCGAGGCGGCGTCGGCCGGCTGCAGCTTGGACTCGACGGCCGCGCGGATCTCGGTGTTCGGCGGCACCCCCCGCTCGGCCAGCAGCAGGTTCCCGGCGGAGGTGTTGTTGGCCAGGAAGCTGACGAACTCGGCCGACTCCTTCGGGTGCTTCGACCGCGCGGAGATCGACCAGAACATCGAGCCCTTGTAGTACGCGCCGTTCTCGGTCGCCTTGCCGGCGACACTCGGCAGCCGGAGCAGCTTCAACTGCTGGCCGGACGCCTTGCTGAGGGCGTTCAACTGGTTGCTCCAGGCATACGACATGGCGAGTTTGCCGGTCGCCATGCCGGACTGGTCGAGCGGCGCGTTCATGTCCTGCGAGGTGAACTCGGCCGTCGGCGTCGCCTTGACCTCCTGCATCTTCAGCAGGTTGGTGTAGAAGTCGGTGACGCCCTGCTTGGTGACGCCGAGCTTGCCGTCCTTGGTGAACAGCGACTCGCCGTGCTGCCGGGCCCACATGTTCAGGCTGGCGTCGTTGGTCCCGTACGCCGCGGTGCCCCAGCCCTTGCCGTTCAGCTTCGCGCTGATCTGCTGGGCGATCTGGGTGTACTGGTCCCAGGTCCAGGTGGTGTCGTCCGGCAGCGGCACCCCAGCGGCCTTGAAGACGGCCGGGTTCGCCACGATCGTGAAGGCGTTGATGCCGGCGTTCAGGCCGTACAGCCCGCCGTCGAACTCGCCGGCCCCGAGGGTGTCCGGCTCGAACTTGGACGTGTCGAGGCCGTCGGCCTTCTTCAGGTCCAGCAGCGCGCCGCGATCGGCGTACTCGCGCAGGTACTTCTCGTCCATCTGGATGATGTCGGGCGCGTCGTTGGCGGCGACGGTGGTGGCGAGCTTGTCCCAGTAGCCGGACCACTCGCCGAACTCACCCTTGACCTTGATGTTCGGGTGGTCCTTCTCGAAGGCGTCGATCACCTGCTGGGTGATCTTGTGGCGGGTGTCGGACCCCCACCAGTTGAAGCGGAGGGTGACCTCCCCGTCGGCGGATGCGCCGCCGCCGGAGTCGCCACCGCAGGCACTGGCGGCCAGCAGGGCGCCCGCCATCGCGATGGCGGCGAGGGCACGAAACCGCGGGCGCGGCGGTGCGGTAGGACGAGGTGGCAACCGCATGGTGGTGAACCTTTCTGGTGGGGCAGGGCCAAATCGGATTGGTCGGTGTTACTTGATGCCTGTGGTGGCGATGCCCTTGATCAGGAACCGCTGGCCGAACAAGAACGCGAGGAAGACCGGCACGAGCGAGACCACCGACATCGCGAACAGCGATCCCCAGGAGGTGCTCGCGGTGGCGTCCACGAAGGACCGCAGTGCGACCGGAACGGTGTACATCTTCGGGTCGGTCAGGTAGATCAGCTGGCTGAAGAAGTCGTTCCAGGTCCAGATGAACGTGAAGATCGTGGTGGTCGCCAGCGCGGGCACCATCAGCGGCAGGATCACCCGCAGGAAGATCCCGGCCCGGCCGCAGCCGTCGATCCGGGCCGCCTCGTCCAGCTCGCGCGGGATGCCGCGGATGAACTGCACCATCAAGAAGACGAAGAACGCGTCGGTGGCCAGCAGCTTCGGCACGATCAGCGGCAGGAACGTGTTGATCCAGCCGGCCTGCGAGAACAGGATGTACTGCGGCACGATCACCACGTGGATCGGCAGCATGATGGTGACCAGCATGATCGCGAACCAGAACTTCTTGCCGGTGAACTCCAGCCGGGCGAAGGCGTACGCCGCCATCGAGCAGGACACCAGGTTCCCGACGATCGCGCCGAGGACCACCGCGGCCGAGTTCAGCAGGTACCGGGTGAACGGCTCGGTCAGCGCGTTCCAGCCGACCCGGTAGTTGCTGATCTCCAGGTCGCGGACCAGGATGCCCGGCTCGCGGAAGATCTCGTTGCCCGGCCGCAGCGAGCTGACCACCATCCAGATGACGGGGTACAGCATCACCAGGGCGGCGGCCGCGAGGGCGACGTGCGTCAGGGCGGGCCGGATCCGGGCCCAGCTGATCGTCGCGGTCCGGCGGTTCGCCACGCGGATCGTCTCAGTCGTCATAGAACACCCAGTACTTCGAGGCGATGAAGTTCGCCGCGGTGAAGGCCCCGATGATCACGAGCAGGAACCACGCCATCGCGGATGCGTAGCCCATGTCGAAATTGCCGAAGCCACGGTCGTAGAGGTAGAGAGTGAAGAACATCGTCGAGTCGGACGGTCCGCCGGTGCCGCCGGAGACGACGAAGGCCTGGGTGAACGACTGGAACGCGTGAATGATCTGCAGCACCAGGTTGAAGAAGATGATCGGGGTGAGCAGCGGCAGGGTGATGCTCGCGAACCGGCGCATCGGTCCGGCGCCGTCCACCGACGCCGCCTCGTAGTACATGGAGGGGATCTGGCGCAGGCCGGCGAGGAAGATCACCATCGGGGCGCCGAAGGTCCAGACGTTCAGCACCACCAGGGTTCCGAGCGCGGTGCTCGGGTCGGAGATCCAGCCCCGACCGTCGAAGCCGAAGGGCGCGAGCACCTGGTTCAGCAGGCCCTCGGTGCCGAACACCTGCTTCCACAGGATCGCGATCGCGACGCTCGAGCCGAGCAGCGACGGGAGGTAGAAGACCGAACGGTAGAAGGCCATGCCGCGGACGCCGCGGTCCAGCACCACGGCCAGCAGCAGAGCCACCGCGAGTTGCAGCGGCACGGACACGAACACATACGTGAAGGTCACCTGCAGCGAATTGTGCAGCCGCTCGTCGGACAGCATCCGGGTGAAGTTCTCCAGGCCGATCCACTCCGGCGCCTGGATCAGGTTGTAATCCGTGAAGGCCAGGTAGAGCGACGCGGCCATCGGCCCGACGGTGATCAGGAACAGCCCGAGCAGCCACGGCGTGAGAAACAGGTACGCCGCGAGATTATCCTTTTTCTGCCCGGGCGGTTTCTTCCGTCCGAGCGTGCCCAGCTCACTCAGCGCGCTCATACTTTCTTTCCTCCAGAAAGCCTCAACTGCCAACGGAAAGCGTTTACCCAGATCGGACAAACTAGTTCAGCGAACCGGTTCAGACAAGGTCTCGCCGACACATCCGGTGACCGATTCCGGACACCTGCGAAGTCTTGACAGGACAAAGTGGCGCAGCAACAGTTCTGGGCATTTGGCAATCGCTTTCCCGTCCCTGCGGAGGCTTCCATGCAGCGTCGAACGTTCCTCGCCGGATCCCTGACCGGCCTGTCCGCTGAAGTGCTGATACCCGGCCAAGCGAGCGCCACAGCCAGTACTCCGGCGCCCGGCACTCCGACAGCGGCAGCCGTCGACGAGGAGTTCCTGGCATTCCTCACCAAGGCCAACGAGGCGCAGATCCCGGTCGTCCTGAGCAGCTACCAGAACGCCGGCGACAGCGTCCGGACCATTGCCCGGAAAGGTCGCCGGCTGATTTCGGGATATGTCTGGGGTCGTTCCCGTTATCACCACGACAACGCTCTGCTCGATCCGCTCCGCACCTTGTGCGACCGGCTCGCGACGCTGCAGCACGAGGACGGCCTCTACGACGTCGGCAACCTGCACTCGCCGCCCGACAGCGCGTTCGCCATCCAGGACCTCTGCATGATGTGGGCGTTGCTCGACGCCGACGGCCAGGCCGCCACCGAGCCGCACCGAGCAATCCTCGAGACGATCCTCCGCAATGCGGGTCCCGCTCTGGCGACGGGTGGCGTCCACACGCCCAACCACCGCTGGGAGGTGTCGGCCGCACTGGCGCGGACCCACCATCTGTTCCCGGACGGCCGGTACGCCGCGCGCATCGACGACTGGCTCGACGAGGGCATCGACGCAACCCCCGACGGCATCTACAGCGAGCGGAGCGCCACCTACGCCTCCGAGGTCACCAACCCCTGCCTGCTGACGATCGCGTGGCTGCGGGACCGGCCCGAGCTGGTCGGCTTCGTCCGCCGCAACCTCGAGGCCACCCTGTACCTGCTGGAGCCGAACGGCGAGGTGGACACGACCGCCTCGCGCCGGCAGGACCAGACCCGGGTCCGCGACGTCTGGTGGTACCTGACCCAGTTCCGCGAGCTGGCTCTGCACGAGCGCGACGGCCGGTTCGCGACCGTTGCCAAGGACATCGAACGGCGGGGCACCGGCGAGGTCGGCGACTTCCTCGCGGAGGTGCTCGAGCGGCCCGAGCTGGCCGCTCAGCTGCCGCCGGCGAAGCCCGTCCCGGCCGACTTCGTCCAGCCCTACGAGGCCCACCAGCTGGCCCGGATCCGTTGCGGTGACCGGACCGCGACGCTCTTCGGCGGCACGGACTTCCACGACATTCCGGTGATCGCCTCCGGTCTCTCCACGAATCCGACCTTCTTCAAGCTCCGCAAGGGTGCCGCGATCCTGGACTCTGTGCGGTTGTCCCCGCAGTTCTTCAGCACGGGCCACTTCCGCAGCGACGGCCTGCAACGTACGGGGGCGCGGAGCTTCCGGTTGTCGGACGAGGTGAAGGTGCCGTACCACCTGCCGCTGCCGAAGCGGTACCGGCGCAAGGACGGCGCCTACGCCCTCACCCTCGACGGCAGGTTCTACGCCTCGATGGACTTCCCGCACCGGCCGAAGCAGTACCGGACTCTGCGCACCAGTGTCACGGTGACGGAGATCGGCAACGGCTTCGACCTGACCTTCGAGCTGGAGCAGTCCGAGGTGCCGTTCGCGATCGAGCTGTGCTTCCGGCCCGGCGGCTCGCTGAGCGGCGTCGTGCCGTTGGAGGGCACCGGCAACTATCAGCTTGCCGAGAGCACCGGCGCCTACACGGTCGGCTCCGACCGGATCGAGTTCGGCCCGGGCAACGGCGCCACCCGGGTCACGATGGACCCCGGCGAGCGCTACACCCAGCTCAACGGCAGCCTGGTCCCCGACGGTCTCCGGGTCTACCTGACCGGCAGAACCCCGACGCGGTACACGCTTCAACTGCGGACCTCCTGATCTCAGCCGACCGTCACCGCGACCGTCGCGGTGGCGGTCGGGTCGATCTGGCTGGTCACTCGTACTACGGCGCTGCCGCGCGCCGCCGCGTGCGCGACCCCGTTCTGGTCGATCGTCAGGACTCCCGGAGTGCTCTCCTGCTCAACGGTCCACAGCAGGTACCGGTTCTGCGCGTAGTACGGCTCGAACTGCAGGTACCCGACCGTGTACGCCGCCTGCTCGCCGACTCGGAGATTCCCCTTGCCCGCTAGGGTCAACCGCGGCACCGGGCTGAGCAGGATCTGGTCGGTCGCCAGCCCGTACGACGCCGACGCCTGGTTGCGGCCGGTCACCCGATACCGCAGTACGACGGATCCCGCCGGCAGGTCGACCTCGCCATGGGTCACCTCGCGATACTGGTAGGAACCATCGGCGGGCGCCAGGTACTCGTCGAAGACCTCGCCGAGCTGGTTGCCGTTGACCAGTAGTTGCGCCTGGCCCCTTTCGGCATGGACCTTGACCATTGAGCTGATCCGATAACGCCCGGCCAACGGAACGGCTACGGAGTACTCGACCCAGTCGCCGACGGTGGTTGCCTTGAGCGCGTGCCACTGGCCCCTCGAGGCAGCCGGGTCCGCTGTTGTCGCCACCGTGGCGCTCGTCGCGGTGAACGAGGTCTCCGCCTCGAAGGTGAGCCGAGCCGGAGTGGCGGTCGGAGTGAGTTTCAGGTAGTCGACGCCGACCGCATAGCTCGTTCCGGTCCGCCCCGTCGAGGTGAAGCGAAACACGTGGTTGCCCTTGGTGAGCTGCAGGTTGCCCTGCCGGCGTTCGCGGAACTCGATCCCTTTGTACATGCCGCGCGGCTGGAAGTGGTCCGCCTCCGGGCCGAGCGCGGTGCCGTCGACCGCCAATTGGCTGCGTCCGCGGGACTCGTTCTCCTTGTAGCGCACGTCCACCTGGTAGAGGCCGTTTGCCGGGACGTCGACCGTGTACTCGATCGATTGCCCGACGGCGGTGAGGTTGGCCAGGATCCACGCGCCGTTGCTCGCGTTCGGCTCGCTGATCTCCGTCGCGGTGGCATCGGTGGTCCGTGGCAAGAACTCGGCCTCGCAGTAGATCGGCTCGGCGAAGACCTTGCTGACGGGTGCGGGCGGCAACAGCTCGGACGCCTTGATCGTGGCCGTCGCCTTGCCCGCTGCGCTGAGCTGGATCGGCTTGGCCAGACCGCGGTTCGTCCGCGGATCGACGACGACCACGACTGCCTGCGCGCCAGCAGTCCCCGTTAGCTTCAACTCGATCCGCTGAGCCGATCCCTGCTGCTGGAACGAGGTGATGTCCTCGTCGGGATAGAGGACCTGGACGTTCTTGCCCTGGGTCTCGTGGATCCAGAATGCCTTGCCGCGCGAGGTGTTCGTTCGCAGGTCGATCGGGAACTCCTTCAACTCCTCGGTGCTGAAGGTGCCCCGATAGGCGTAGGTATGGGAGCTGTCGTCGTCCAGGCTGATGTCGGCGACCGCGTAGCTCCGACCCGGCCGCAGCCAGCGCAGATCGGCGACCACGGTCGACGCGTATCCACCCTTACCGGTGGCGATCACCAGCGCTTCCCGGCCATCGTCGTCGGTCCACAACCACACGAACGGCCCGCTGCTCGAGTTCCACGTCGTACCGTCCCAGCCGCTGCCGAGGTACACCGGCCGGAAGGGCTGTTCGGTCAGCCGGGCGACGCGCGGGTGCTTGCGCCAGCGGTTGAACGCGCCCATCAGGTCGACCGCCGCGTCCGGCCAGGTGCCGGGCTTGCCGGGGTCCTGCCCGAACTTCACGTTCCGCACGGCCAGGTAGGAGTAGTAGTCCTCCATCCGGCCTGTCAGCTGACCGTCGTTCATGTACGCCGAGCTCATCGGCAGGTGCCCGAAGCCGGTGACCGCCGTCCGCAGCGAGAGATCCTCACCGGTGATACCACCGTTGGCCGTGTTCCAGCCGTTGTAGGCGACATGCATCAGGCTGGTGTTCCGGTCGCCCTGGGTCGGCCAGATGTCCAGTTCGCTCGTCACCTTCGGCAGGTAGTGCGGGTACTTCTCGACCAGGTCGTTCAGCAGCCGACGGCTCAGGACCGCCTTGCGATAGACGTTGTCACTCGGGTGCGAGTAGGTCGTGACGGACTCGTTCTGCCACCACTCCGTCAGGTCGATCATCTGATGACTCATCCGGTACTGCGTGATCAGCGTCTCGATCCGCGCCCCCTTCTCCTGCAACTGCGCGGGATCCGCGAGGTCCCGGCCTTCCACGTGACCACCGCCGCTGAGGCTGTACCAGAGCCCGAGTCGCATCCCGTTGTCCGTGACGGTCCGGGAGAACTCGTCCAGGCTGCGGATCGATTTCGCCATCACCGCGCTCGGCTCGATGCTGTCGCGGGTGGTGTTCTACAGGTCGTCGAGCATCACCAGGTCGAACCGGGCTCGCTTGGCCTTCGGGATGATCACGTCGTAGTAGTAGTTGTCCGGCAGTGTGCTGCCCGGGCCGCCGCGGTAGTCCCAGTCGTTGGTATTGAACAGCGTGCTGACGTTGTTGTAGCGGAACCGCCGGCGGAAGTGCTCCTCCTCGGCCATCTTCGCGTCGATCACGTCACCGGTGAACACGCTCAGGTTCACCGAGAGATACTCGAACTCCTCACCGGGGAACAGCACCAGTTGCAGGGACTGCGGGTTGGTCGTCACCCGGACGTGGTCGATCTCGTGCCACGCGTTGAGCGCCGCGAAGGGCGGCAGCATGTACTCGCCTGCGTAGTTCCCCTTGCCGCGCTGGGTCTTCCAGTTCATCTCTGGGCTGAGGCTCCACCCGTGCCCCTCGGCGTACACGGTGATGACCTTCTTGGGCAGTTCCGCCTTGCCCTCGGGGACGGGTGAGAGTGAGCCGATGGTGCTCTTCCAGCGCATGTTCGGCGGGTAGTGCAGCCGGTGCGGGCGATCCGGCAGACCGAGTGCCAGGACGGTGGAGTTGGTGATCGACGTCTTGGTGGGCGAGTCGTTGCGGATCAGAGTGTGGAAACGCCAGCCCGAGCGGCCGTCGTACAGGTCGAAGACGGCGGTGACGGTGATGGACTGCGGAGCCGTTCTGCGCAAGGGGATGCGGAGCTCGCGGCCGACCTTCACCCGGCCCTGGACCGTGTGCATCCACAGGTCGCTGACGCGCGGTGCGAGGAGCTCCCAGCCGTTCTCGGCCGTGATCGAGGTCGTGCCGTCGAACTCGTACGAGAACAACGGCTGCCGGGACGTCAGGTAGTCCTGACCAGCTTCCTTGTTGTAGATGCTGGTGATCCGCACACCGCCGGCGGACGCGTCGAGCTTGACGCGGAGGACGTCGTTCTCCAGCACCCAGGTCTTGCCTCGCCGGGTGATCGAGGCGCCGCTGGGTCCGCCGACGGCCTCGGCCTACAGGACTCCGCCGGAGATGCCGAACACGGCCGCGCCGGCGAACGCGGTACCACTGACGGTGAGGAACGTGCGGCGGCTGAGCTGATCCATCCGGCTACGCCTCCGTCCGCACGGTCGTGTCGAGGGTGCCGTCGTGCGGGATGCGGAGGACGTGGATGCGGCGGCGCTGATCGCGGAGGTAGGTGCGGGTCGAGGTCGAGACGGACGCCGCGCGGACGCCGGTCCAGGTGATGCTGATCGTGGTGCGCCCCCGACGGATCACCAGGCCGTCGGCGGACGTGGTACGGCTCTCGTTGTAGGGGACACGCGTGCCGTCCGAGAAGACGACCTCATCACCTGGCTGCAGGACGAGGGGGATCTGTTCGGTGGCGGCCGTCGTCGCCGTCACCCGGCGGGTCACCGAGGCGTGACCGATGACGAGTTCTGTCGCGACCGTCGAGTCGGTGGTGCGGTAGCGGACCAGGTCCTTCGAGGGGTACTCGGCAACCAGGTTGCTGTCGGCATCGGCCTTGCCCGCGCGGACCGTTCCCCAGCAGCCGGTGGCGGTCTGCTGGGAGTGGATCACCGTGCCGGCCTGCGGATGCCAGAGGAAGCCGGTGCCTGCCTTGACGGCACTACCCGCGCGGGTTCCGAAGTACGCGCCCAGATAGAGGCCGGGGCGGCGTACGTAGAGGTAATGCTGGTTCTCCACCTCGTCGCGACGGAGTTCGGTGAAGGAGTCCTTGCGGAGGTACGGGATCCGGGCGATCGCAGCACCCTTGGCCGACCTGCTCGGGAACCGCTCGCCGTACGGCGCGTGCGCGATGATCCGCGGCGAGGTGTCCTGCTTGACAAGCGGCGGTACCGGCGCCGGATCGGCCGCCCACGCCGCACGGGTCGCCGCTCGGTCTTCCCGTGAGGTGAAGAAGGCGCCGAGCTCCGGTACTGCGGGGACGAAGAGCGAGCCGAGGTTCGTCCGGTCCGGGTCCGGGATCACGTCGTCGTAGTAGGCGGTCGCGGTGCGGTCGGAGACGGCGTAGTAGGTGAGCCAGCCGGATCCGTCGGGCTCGCGCAGCAGGTTGTAGCCGAACCAGTCGCTGAACTTCCGGGTCATGTTGACGAGTGCTGGGTTGCCCGTGAGCAGGTGCAGCTCGGCCATCTCCGGCAGCATCACCTCGAAGTTGTAGTTGATGTCCATCCCGCGCGGGTCGTAGAAGAATCCGGCCGGGCTCTGTGCCCAGCGCGCGACGTACCGGATGCGCTCCTGAAGTCGCAGCCACAGCGCGCGATCCGGCAACAGGGTGAGCGAGAGCGCTGAGCCGGCCACGCCCGCGACCGCCTGGTTCGTGTACTGGAACGGGTCATCCCAGACGACACCGTTGCTCGGCTCGAGGTACCACGCGACTCCCTTACGCAGGGCAACTTCCAGCTCGGCGCGGCGGGTGGGTAGGGCGCTGGCCTGGCGGAGATTCGCCAGCGTCTTGGCGAGGTAGCCGAGGCCGAAGCCGCTCGACGCCTTGCCCCGCTCCCCCGGCGCGTACTCCGGCCATGAGCCGTCGGGGTTCTGCAGGTTCAGGTAGTGCCGCAGCGCCGCGTCGAGTCGCCCGAGCAGCGCGGGATCGCGGTAGTACGGGTTCCAGGCGCGCTTGTTGGCGTAGAACCAGCTGAGCGTGAAAACGTGCTCCTGCACCCGCGCGTTGAACGGCTGCGCCGGCGTCCGCCACCAGCCCCCACCCATGAACCCGTACGTCGCGGGGTCGGCGTCGACGATGTCGTTCACCATCGGCGCGAGGATCGTCAGGTACGGCGCGAACCGCTGCTCCAACGGCGCGAACAACCGCCGATCGGGAGCACCAGCGGGGAGTGGCTGCAGCAGCGGGAGGGACCCGGCGGCTGCGGTGGTACGAGCGGGAAGGGCCGCGTGAGCGGGGAGAGTGGCTGTGAGAGCTGGGGCTACGGCGGCAGCGGAGGCACCGGCGAGCAGTGTGCGGCGGTTCAGGGTCATGCGGCACTCCTGGTCCAGGCGGAGACGGCAGGTTGAGGGCGGAGCGGCTTGGTAAGCGGTTGCCCTGGTCGAGGAGTTTCCTGTCCGGTGCTCGGTGGCGTCAAGAGCAGGCCGGTGCTAATTCGTATTACTAGGTCGATCCACTCTTGACGGCTGCTGACAGCGCGGTCTAGCGTTCCCGATCAACGCCCGGCAATACGTATTACTCAAGGGAGGTGGCGATGACGAACCGGCTGACCCAGCGCGACATCGCCCGGCTGGCGAAGGTGAGCCAGACGACCGTCTCCCTGGTGCTGAACAACCGCACGGCCGCGTCCGCGCGGATCCCGGCCGAGACCCGCGACCGGGTGCTGAAGGTGATCCGCGAGACCGGGTACGTCGCCGATCCACTCGCTCGTCGGTTGCTGCAGCAGCGCAACCAGATCCTCGGGGTGTTCACCTACGAGTCGGTGTTCCCGAGTGCGAGCGCGGACTTCTACCACCCGTTCCTGAGCGGTATCGAGGAGAGCGCCGAGGAGCTCGGCTGCGACCTGCTGCTGTTCACCAGCGCCCCCGTGACGGATGGCCGACGCCGCGTCTTCCACGAGAACAACCGGCTCCGGATCGCGGACGGCTCGCTCCTGCTCGGCCGCCGCATCCCCGCCGAGGAACTCAGCCGCCTGGTCGCCGAGAAGTACCCCTTCGTCTCCGTCGGCCGCCGCGACGACCCCGAACTCCCCGACGCTCGCGCCACCATCCCGTACGTCGGCGCCGACTACGTGAGCGCGACGGCCACGGTCACCGCCCGGGCCCTCCAGCTCGGTCATGAGCGACTCGCCTTCGTAGGCCCCGGCGAAGGCGCGGAGTCCTCAGCCGATCGCCTCCGCGGGTTCCACCAGATCGCCTCACGCGGCCTCCACCTCTCTCCAGCGGATCGCGAGCTGGGTGACGTGCTGGATGAGTTGCTGGCTCGTCAGGTGACGGCGGTGTTCGTCGAGGATCTGGCGGATGCGGCGACGATCGCCGAGGCGTCGCGGCAGCGCGGGCTCGACGTACCGGGGGATCTTTCGGTGGTCGCGCTCGGTGATGCGAGTCGGCCGGTGCCGAGTGATGCCGACTACTCCGGCTTCCACATCCCACGCAAGGAGATGGGCCGGCAAGCGGTCGGCCTGCTCGAGGCGATCCTGTCCGGCGAAGAGGCCGAGACCCAGCAGTTGCTGTCCTGCGAACTAGTTGAGGGAAGCACCCTCGCCAAGCCGAAGGGTTCATGAATGGAAACGGACGTCCTGGTCATCGGTGGCGGGCTCGGCGGTGTCGCCGCGGCCCTGTCCGCCCTGCGCGCCGGTCGCTCGGTCGTGATGACCGAGGAGTACGACTGGCTCGGGGGTCAGCTGACCAGCCAGGCCGTGCCGCCCGACGAGCACACCTGGGTTGAGCAGTTCGGCATCACCGCCTCCTACCGGCAACTCCGCGAGGGCATCCGGGACTACTACCGGCGCCACTACCCGCTGACCGAAGCCTCCAGAGCCGTCGCGGAGCTCAACCCGGGCGCGGGGTACGTGTCCAAGCTCTGCCATGAACCGCGAGTCGCCCTGGCAGTCCTGGAGTCCATGCTCGCTCCGTACCGCGCCAGCCGCCGCTTGCAGGTGCTCCAGCCGTACAAGCCGGTCTCGGCCGACACCGACGGCGACCGGGTCACCTCCGTGGTCGTGCAGCATCGAGACACGGGCGACCAGCTCACGTTGACTGCGCCTTACGTGCTGGACGCCACGGAGACCGGCGAGCTCCTGCCGCTCACGGGCACGGAGTACGTGACCGGCTTCGAGTCGCAGGCCGTCACCGGTGAGCCGAGTGCGCCGGACGAGGCGCAGCCGCTGAACATGCAGGCCGTCTCGTTCTGCTTCGCGGTGGACCACGTGGGTGGCGACCAGGTCGGGAACGCGCCGGCCAACTACCCGTTCTGGCGGAACTACCAGCCGCCGTTCTGGGGCGACCGGATGCTGTCGTGGAACGCACCGGATCCGCGCACGTTGGTTACCTCGCGGCGCACGTTCACGCCGAACCCGGACGACGATCCGCTCGCGGTGGTCGCGGACCAGCGACGTACCGGCGGCGACACGAATCTGTGGACCTTCCGGCGGATCGCGGCGCGGCGGCACTTCGTACCCGGTGCCTACGAGAGCGACATCTGCCTGGTGAACTGGCCGATGATCGACTACCTCGAGGGCCCGGTGATCGACGTACCGGATGCGGAGAAGCATCTGGCCGGGGCCCGCGAACTGTCGCAGGCGGTCTTCTACTGGTTGCAGACCGAGGCTCCCCGGCCTGACGGCGGGACCGGCTTCCGCGGACTCCGTCTGCGGGGGGATCTGCTCGGCTCCACCGACGGGCTGGCCCAGGCGCCGTACATCCGGGAGGCCCGGCGGATCGCCGCGGAGTACACGATCGTCGAGCAGGACCTGTCGGTCGCAGTACGGGGTGCGAAGGGCGCGGTCGAGTACTCCGACAGCGTCGGTATCGGGATGTACCGGATCGACCTGCACCCTTCCACGGGCGGCGACAACTACATCGACGTGGCCAGCAGCCCGTTCCGGATCCCGCTCGGGGCGCTGATCCCGCAGCGGGTGGAGAACCTGCTGCCGGCCGGCAAGAACATAGGCACCACCCACATCACCAACGGCTGCTACCGGCTGCACCCGGTCGAGTGGAACGTCGGCGAGGCCGCTGGGCTGCTAGCCGCCTTCTGCCTGGACCGCGGCGTCAGCCCGCGCGCGGTCCGCAACTCCCCTGCTCTGCTCAGCGACTTCCAGGCACGGCTGGTCGCCCAGGGCGTCGAACTGAGCTGGCCGGACGTCACCGGCTACTGATGGAGGACTGAGATGAAACTCCGAACGCTGACCGCGGCCGGTGTGGCCGCAGCTCTGCTGGCGCTGGCCGGCTGCGGTGGCGGCTCCGGCGACGATGCCGGCGCGTCCGGCCCGGTCGACCTGCGGATGACGATCTGGAGCGCGAACGCCAAGCACACGGCGTTGTTCGACCAGATCGCCGCCGCCTACAAGAAGGACCACCCGGAGGTCGGGAAGATCACCTTCGAGTCGATCCCGTTCGACACCTACACGACCGCGCTGACCACCCAGATCGGCGGCGGCAACGCGCCCGACCTGGCCTGGATCCTGGAGAGCACCGCGCCCGACTTCGTCTCCTCCGGTGCGCTGGAAGAGATCGACAAGGACGCGGATCTGCTGCCGAGTGCAACCGCCACCTGGGAGCAGGACGGCAAGCTCTTCGCGTACCCGTTCTCCACCTCGCCGCTGGGCGTCTTCGTCAACACCGACCTGGTGACGGCGGCCGGACGACCGACCCCGGCCCAGCAGATCGCGGCCGGAACGTGGACCTGGGAGCAGGCCGTCGCCACCGGCGCCGCGGTACAGGCGAAGACCGGCAAGGGCGGCATCGTGGTCGGCGACTTCGACTACAAGGGCTGGGACACGCTGAACACGATCTGGGCCGGCTGGGGCGCGCGGCCGTGGAGCGAGGACGGCAAGACCTGCGGATTCGACCAGCCCGAGATGGTCGGCGCGATGACGTTCATCCACAAGATGGTCTTCACCGACAAGGCGATGCCCGGCCCGGGCCGGACCACCGACTTCTTCGCCGGCGACGCCTCGATGGTGCTCACCCAGATCAGCCGCGCCGCCCTGCTGGAGAAGGCGAAGTTCAAGTGGGACCTGGTGCCGCTGCCGAAGGGCCCGGCCGGTGAGTACTCCGTCGTCGGCCAGGCGGGGATCGGCGTTCTGAAGCGCGGCAAGCACGCCGACGAGGCGAAGAAGTTCCTGGCCTACTTCACCAACCAGGAGAATTCGGCCAAGCTCGCGCAGTTCTTCCCGCCGCCGCGCAAGTCGCAGCTGACGACGGACCTGCTGGCCAAGGCGAACCCGTTGCTCAAGCCGGCGCAGTTGCAGAGTGTGGTGATCGACGGCATCGAACGCGGCGACATCAAGACGGGCCACACCGGCTACGCCGAGCTCCAGCAGACCGTCCGGGCCGCGCTCGACCCGCTGTGGAAGCCCGACGCCGACGTGAAGGCGGTCCTGTCCGGGGTGTGCACGAAGATCAACCCGCTGCTGAGCAAATGACGATCCTTCTGGACAAGCAAGTGGCGGCGCCCGACCCGCCCGCCGAGCGGGCGCCGTACTGGACCATGCGGCGGCGCGACGAGCTGGCCGGCTGGCTGTTCGTCGCGCCCCAGCTGGCCGGGATCGTTGCCTTCGTCATCGTTCCGCTCGGGCTGGTGGTCTGGTACAGCCTGCACGAGTGGAACGTGCTGGCCGGCACCTTCGACTTCGTCGGCGGTGACAACTTCAAGGCTCTGGCGTCGGACCCGCGGCTCGGTCCGGCGCTCCGGGCGACCGGACTGTTCTCTGCCGGCCTTGTGGTGCTGAACCTCAGTCTCGCCTTGTTCCTCGCGGTGCTGCTCAACCAGAAGCTCCGCGGCACCGTCGTCTTCCGGACGTTGTTCTTCTCGCCGGTCGTGGTGACGCTGGTCGCCTGGACGATCGTCTGGGGATTCCTGCTGCAGGACAACGGCGGGATCAACGGGTTCCTCGACCTGGTCGGGATCAACGGGCCGAACTGGCTGCGTGGCGACGCGACGGCGATGATCTCGGTGATCGTGGTGCAGCTGTTCAAGGGCGTCGGGTTGAACATGGTCCTGTTTCTCGCTGCCCTGCAAGGGGTTCCGGCCGAACTCTACGAGGCGGCTCGGATCGACGGCGCGTCGGCCTGGGCGCGGTTCCGCCGGGTCACCGTGCCGCTGATCAGCCCGACGATCCTGCTGACGTCGATCCTCACGGTAGTGGGGTCACTCCAGGTCTTCGCGCAGATCGCAGTACTGACGCAGGGCGGGCCTGGTACTTCGACCACCGTGCTCGTCTACTACCTGTACCAGCAGGCGTTCCAGTTCCATCACTTCGGTTACGGCGCGACGATCTCGCTGCTGCTGTTCGTCATCGTGCTCGCGTTGACGGTTCTCCAGTGGAGGATGCGTCGGAGGTGGGTGTTCCATGAGTCGTAAGTCGTCCGTCTCCGGGCTGAGCCGCCGCGGCAAGCTCATCGTGTACTCCGTCCTGCTGGTCTGCTGCATTCCGTTCGTCTTCCCGACCTGGTGGATGGCGACGGCCTCGCTGAAGCCGGTGAACGAGATCTTCGCGTTCCCGCCGTCGCTGCTGCCGCGCTCGGCGACGCTGGACGCGTACCGGCAGGTGTTCGAGCTGCAGCCGTTCGGCCGGCAGTACCTGAACAGCCTGTACATCGCGGTGATCGTCACCCTCGGCACGCTGGTGGTGTCGTCCCTGGCCGGCTACGCCTTCGCGCGGATCAAGTTCCGCGGCGCCGGAGTGGTCTTCGTGATCGTGCTGGCCGGCCTGCTGGTGCCGAACGAGGTGACGATCATCCCGCTCTACCGGATGTTCGACTCGCTCGGCCTGGTGAACACCCACTGGCCGCTGATCCTGATCCCGATGCTCGGCGCGCCCAGCGTGCTGGCCACCTTCATCATGCGGCAGTTCTTCATCACCCTGCCGAAGGAGCTCGAGGAGGCCGGGCGGGTCGACGGGCTCGGCCGGCTCGGGCTGTTCTGGCAGGTGTCGCTCCCGCTGGCCCGCCCCGCGATCGGCGCCGTCTCGATCTTCACCTTTTTGCACAGCTGGAACCTCTACCTGGAACCGATCGTTTTCCTCTCCAGCAAGGACAAGTTCACCATCCCCCAGGCCCTCACCCAGTACGTCGACGCGTACGGCGGCGCCCTGTGGAACGTCCAGCTCGCGGCCGCCACCCTCAGCGCCCTCCCGGTCCTGATCATCTTCATCCTCGCCCAACGCCAGTTCGTAGAAGGCCTGGCCCAAGCAGGCCTGAAGGGCTGAGCCAGGGAGGCTGGGCCGGGAGCACGTGAACGGGGTGCTGACGCCCGGAGTACCGGTCCCTCGGTGTGTGGTGTCGGTGGCAGGCTGTACAAAGGAAAGGTGACTTTCCATGCCGCGGTCTTCATCGCGACCAGCCTCGACGGATTCATCGCGCGCCCTGACGGGTCGATCGACTGGCTCACCGAGCGGGGTGAGAAGGCCGGCGACACCGGGTACGACGAGTTCATGGCGGCGGTCGACACCGTCGTGCTCGGCCGGAACACCTACGAGAAGGTCCTCACCTTCGGCTTCTGGCCGTACGAGGGCAAGCAGGTCGAGGTGCTCAGCAGCACCCTGCCGGTGGACGCCGACGAGCGGATCATCGTGCACCGGACCATCGAAGGACTGGTCCAGACGCTGGACGACCGCGGCGCCAAGCGGATCTACGCAGACGGCGGCCGCGTAGTACAGACGTTCCTGCGGGCCGGGTTGCTGAACGAGCTCACCATCACCGTCGTCCCGGTCCTCCTCGGCCAGGGCATCCCGCTGTTCGGCGAGCTCGACCACGACATCTCCCTCACCCACAACGCCACCCGAACCCTGGGCGCCGGCCTGATCCAATCCGACTACACCATCCACCGCTGACCCGTACTCCGATCCCGCCGCTGGTCGAGACCGGCACCGCTGACCTGTACTCCGGTCCCGGTGCTGGTCGGGGGTGGGTGATGGGTAATTGGGTGGTCGGCGGGCGAGCGGCGGACGATAATCGGTCCTTGTGCCTGGAGCCCGGAGGTTGTTCGCCGATGTGACGCCGCTGCGGGAGTCGGTGGAGTTCCGCTGGCTCTGGGCCGGGCAGTCGCTGTCCTCGATCGGCAGCCTGATGGCCATGGTCGCGGTCGCGATCCAGATGTACGACCTGACCGGCTCGTCGGTGGCGGTCGGCGCGATCAGCCTCGCCAGCCTGGTTCCGACCCTGCTGCTCGGGTTGTTCGGCGGCTCGATCGCGGACGCGGTCGACCGGCGGCGGCTGGTGCTGTTCACCAGCAGCGGGCTGATGCTGGTGTCGTTCGTGTTCGCCCTGCAGGCATTGCTCGAGTGGCAGCAGGTCTGGCTGCTTTACTTGCTCACGGCAACCGCCGCGGCGCTGAGCGCGGTCGATACCCCCTCACGCCGGACGTTCATCCCGCGCGTACTCCCGCTCGAACGACTTCCGGCCGCTGCCGCGTTGAGCCAGTTGTCCTTCCAGGTCGCGATCATCGCCGCGCCGGTGCTGGCCGGAGTACTGGTCGCCACGGTCGGCCTCGAAGCGGCGTACGGGATCGATGCGTTGACCTTCGCAGCCGTCATGGTGAGCGTCCAGCGACTGCCACCGATGCCACCCGAGGGCGGCGGCTCGAGTGTCGGTCTGCGGTCGGTGGTCAAGGGCCTCAAGTACGCGGTGAACCACAAACCGATCGGGATGATCTTCCTGATCGACCTCAACGCAACCGTCCTGGCGATGCCGACCGCCCTCTTCCCCGCCCTCGCCGCCACCCACTTCGGCGGCGGCCCACAAACCGTCGGCTACCTGTTCGCCGGCATCGGCATTGGCGGCCTGATCGCCGCAGTACTCTCCGGCCCTCTCGGCCACATCCGCCACCAAGGCCGAGCGATGCTCATCTCGGTCGCCGTCTGGGGCGCCGGCATCGGCAGCGTCGGCCTGACCCACAACCTTTGGCTGGCTGTCACCTTCCTCGCCATCGCCGGCGCCGCCGACATCGTCACCACCGTCTTCCGCGCCACCATCCTGCAGACCAACACCCCCGACGAACTCCGGGGCCGCCTCAACTCCCTCGACTTCATCATCGGCCTGGGCGGCCCCAACCTGGGCAACGTCCGCGCCGGCGCGGTAGCCGGCCTCTTCGGCCCGGTCACCAGCATCATCACCGGCGGCGCCGCCTGCGTCCTGGGCATCCTCGCCCTCAGTACCAACAAGACCTTCCGCCGGTACGACGCCAAGTCTGATCAACCGGCTGACGTCCGGGGGTGAAGCTGCGCCTGAGCAGGCCGTCGGTTTCCCCCGAACGCCGGCAACGCCGTACCGATCGACAGGTAGTAGTCGCCAATTCAGCCCCACGCCGACCACAGCCGAGCCTGACCTCGGTTGAGCGATGGCACAACTACCTGTCCCTCGGTACGGAACTCCTCACCACAGCTCGTCCAGGCGGTCGAGTCGGGCCCGGGGGCGGCGGGCGTCTCGGCGGGGAAGTTGGCGGTGGTGGTGAGGATGGCGCGGACTTCGTACCAGGGCGGGCAGCATTCCCAGAAGCCGCAGCCTTCGTAGCCCGGGTCGTACAGGCGGTGGGCCCGGATCGCGAACAAACCGCTCCCAGTGCTGTACTCGCGTTTGGGTCAGCGGTGGAGGAGTTGGGCGACTTCGGAGGCCCAGTAGGTGAGGATGGTGTCGGCGCCGGCTCGGCGGATCGAGGTGAGGGTTTCCATGATCGCGCGCTCGCGATCGATCCAGCCATTCGCAGCAGCGGCCTCGACCATCGCGTACTCACCCGAGATGTTGTACGCCGCAACGGGTACGTTCACGTGGTCGCGGACCTGGCGGATGATGTCGAGGTACGCCAGCGCCGGCTTCACCATCACGATGTCCGCGCCTTCGGCCACGTCCAGATCGACCTCACGCAGAGCGTCGCGTGCGTTGGCCGGGTCCTGCTGGTAGGTCTTCCGGTCGCCCTGCAGCGACGAGTCCACGGCCTCGCGGAACGGACCGAAGAAGGCCGACGCGTACTTCACGGCGTAGGCCAGGATCACCGTGTCGAGATGCCCGGCCGCGTCCAGCGCAGTACGGATCGCGCCGACCTGGCCGTCCATCATCCCGGACGGCCCCACGACGTGCGCACCGGCGGAAGCCTGGGCTACGCCCATCTCCGCGTAGATCTTGAGCGTCGCGTCGTTGTCCACCCGGCCGGCAGAGTCCAGTACGCCGCAGTGCCCGTGCGAGGTGAACTCGTCCAGGCAGAGGTCCGACATCACCAGCAGGTCATCGCCGACCTCGGAGACAGCGTCCCGGATCGCCACGTTCAGGATCCCGTCCGGATCCACCGCCCCGGAGCCGACCTCGTCCTTGGACGACGGCACCCCGAAGAGCATCACGCCGCCGAGTCCGAGTTGAGCGGCCTCGGCGATCGCCTTGCGGGCGGTCTCGCGGGTGTGCTGGTAGACGCCCGGCATGGAGCTGATCGCGATCGGCTCGCGCGCGCCTTCCCGGATGAACATCGGCAGGATCAACTGACGAGGCTCGAGCGTGGTCTCGGAGACCAGCCTGCGAATTGCCGCGGACGACCGGAGCCGCCGCGGCCTGACACCCGGGAAACCAGTCACTGACCTAGCTCTTCCTACGTGAGCCCGAGCGGCGCTCGGACGGGCGGGTGACCGGTTCACCGGCCTCGATCATGGTGTCACGCCGCTCGGCGCCGAATCGAGCCAGAGCGTCGGCCAGTTCCTCGGCCGACGGGGACTCGGCCATCGCGTCCACGCGCAGGCCGTGCTCCTCGGCGGTCTTCAGGGTCGCCGGGCCGATCACCGCGATCACCGTCGACGCGTGCGGCTTGCCGGCGATGCCGACCAGGTTGCGCACCGTCGAGGACGAGGTGAAGACGACCGCGTCGAACTTGCCGGACTTGATCGCCTCGCGGGTCGGCGCGGGCGGCGGAGCGGCCCGGACGGTCCGGTACGCCGTGACGTCGTCGACCTCCCAGCCGAGATCCGTCAGGCCGGCCACCAGCGTCTCGGTGGCGATGTCGGCGCGGGGCAGGAAGACCCGGTTGATCGGGTCGAGCACCTCGTCGAACGGCGGCCAGTCCTCGACCAGCCCGGCGGCGGACTGCTCGCCCGACGGCAGCAGGTCCGGCCGGATGCCCCAGGCGCCGATCGCCTCGGCGGTCTTCTCGCCGACCGCGGCGATCTTCAGGCCGGAGAAGGCGCGCGCGTCCAGGCCGTACTCGTCGAACTTCTCCCGGACCGCCTTGACCGCGTTCACCGAGGTGAAGGCGACCCACTCGTACCGGCCCTCGACCAGGCCGCGGATGGCCTTGTCCATCTGCTGCGGGTTGCGCGGCGGCTCGACGGAGATCGTCGGCACCTCTTCCGGCATCGCGCCGTAGCGGCGCAGCCGGTCCATCAGCGGTCCGGCCTGGTCCTTGGTGCGCGGCACCAGGATCCGCCAGCCGAACAGCGGCTTGGTCTCGAACCAGCTGAGCGACTCGCGCTGCTCGACGACCGCGCCGACCACGATGACGGCCTCACCCGTCAGCTTGGCCGCGCGCAGGTCGGCCACGATCGTGCCCAGGGTGCCGACCACGCTGGTCTGCGCCGTGGTGGTGCCACCGACGGTCGCGGCGACCGGAGTACCGGCGTCGAAGCCGGCCTCGATCAGCGCGGTGGTGGTCTCCTTCAGCACGTCGACCGCGTTCAGCAGCACCAGGGTCTGCTTCGGGTGCAGCCGGGTGAAGTCGAGCTTGGACTCGGCCAGGTCGAGCACGGTGACCTCGCGGTCGCCCTTCATCGTCAGCGGGATGCCCGCGTACGTCGGAACCGCGCTGACCTCGCTCACACCGGGAACCACGTTGAAGCCGATCCCGGCCTTGCGGCAGGCGGCGGCCTCCTCGGCTCCGCTGGAGAAGGTGAAGGGGTCGCCGGTGAGCAGGCGGACCACGTTCGCCGAGGCCTTGGCGGTCTTCACCACCAGGCGGGCGCGGGCCGCGACCCGCAGCGCCCGGCTGCCCTCCGCGCCGGAGCCGTCCACGATCTCGACGCCCGGCTTGCAGTACGCCAGGAACGCGTCGTGCTCGGGACCCTCCACCACCACCGCGTCGGCGTTCGCCAGCACGTCGCGGCCGGCCAGCGTCAGCAGGGCGGGGTCGCCCGGTCCGACGCCGACGAACGTGACGTGCCCGAGCGGTCTGACCTGCTTGACCGTCGTGGTGCTGGCTGCGATCTTCGCCGGCACCTTCTGGGGTGCCTTGGTGGCCGCTGTCTTCGCGCTGCTCACGTCTGCTGTCGCCTTTGCCCTTGTCCTGCTCGTCCTCTGAATCCCACGCGTGCTCGTCCCGCTGCTGCCCGTCGTTCCCCGTGCCGGTGTCATGTCTGCTCCAGCAACTCGTTCGCGAGTGCCCGCCCGAGGGCCCGTGGGTCGTCCACCGGCCCGTTCGCCGACAGCCGCCGTACGCCGCCCTCCTGGCCGAGCGCTCCCCGGAGCCACAGCTCCGGCCCGTCCTCACCTTCGACCACCTCGGCGAGCGCGCCGACCGGAGCCGTGCACCCTGCCTCGAGCGTGGCCAGCAACTGCCGTTCCGCGGTCACCGCGGCGCGTACCGCGGGATCCTCCAGCGGAGCGAGAGCTGCCAGTACCGCGACGTCGTCGGCGCGGCATTCGATACCCAGGGCGCCTTGCCCCGGTGCCGGCAGAACCTGGATCGGGTCCAGCGTCTCGGTGACCTCCGAAAGCCGGCCCAACCTGGCCAACCCTGCCCTCGCGAGCACCACCGCGTCCAATTTGCCCTCGGCGACCATCGCGATCCGGCTGTCCACGTTGCCGCGGATGCCCGTCAGTTCCAGACCCAGTCCGAGCGCCTCCAGTTGCGCGACCCGGCGGGGTGAACCGGTCCCGACCAGGGCGCCGGTCTGCAGCTCGCCGAGGGTCAGGCCGTCGCGGGCGACCAGTACGTCGCGGGGGTCCTCGCGCTGCGGGACGGCGCCGATCGTCAGGCCGTCGAGCGGCGTGGTCGGCAGGTCCTTGAGCGAGTGCACCGCGATGTCGATCTGGTTGGCCAGCAGGGCGTCGCGCAGCGCGCTGACGAAGATGCCGGTGCCGCCGATCTGCTCCAGCGGCGCCTTGCTGGTGTCGCCGGTCGTCACGATCGGCACCAGCTCGACCTCGTGCCCGAGAGCCCGCAGGCTGTCGGCGACCTGGGTCGCCTGGGCGGTCGCGAGCGCGGAGCGGCGGGTACCGAGCCGGATCATGCGGACTCACCTCCGGTGATCTGCGGTGCCGAATGCTGTGCGGGATCAAGGGCGGAATCACGGGCCGGATCAGCGGCCGGATCATGGGCCGTCTTCGGCGTTGCGTTGGGGGCGGTGACCGCGTCGACCGTCGCGGGGTCCAGCGCGAAGAGCTCGCGCAGCGCCTCCGCGTACGTCGGTCCGCCCGGATCCGCGGCGAGTTCCTTCACCCGCACGGTCGGGGTGTGCAGCACCTTGTCGACCACCCGGCGGATGGTCCGGGCCACCTCGCCGCGCTGGACGTCGTCGAGCCCCGGCAGCTTGCGGTCCAGCCGGGCCAGCTCGGCGTCGACGAGCTCGCTTGCCATCGCCCGGAGCGCGACCACGGTCGGCGTGACGGACGCGGCCCGCCGGGTCGCCTCGAAGGCACCCGTCTCCTCGCCGACGATCCGCCGTACTTCCTCGACGTCGTGCTCGCTGCCGCCCGCGGTACCGGCGAGGTCCGCCAGGGTGACCAGCGTGACGCCGGGGATCCGCGCCGCGGCGGGGTCGACGTCGCGCGGAAGTGCCACGTCCAGTACGCCGAACGGCCGTCCGTCCGCCGCGTTCCGGACCATCTCCTCGGTCAGTACTACGCCGCGCGCGCCGGTGCACGACACGACCAGGTCGGCCTCGGTCAGCGCGTCCGGAACCTCGGCCAGGCGGATCGCAGTACCGCCGACGCGGTCTGTCAGGGCGACGGCACGATCAAAGTTGCGGTTCGCGACAGTGACGCTCGTCGCGCCGCCGGCGAGCAAGGTCTGGGCGGCCAGGGATGCCATCGAACCGGCGCCGACCACCAGCGCGCGGCGACCGGCGAATCCGCCGACGGCCTCGAGTCCGGCCGAGACCACCGAGCGGCCGGCAGAGTCGATGCCGGTCTCGGCGCGGGCGCGCTTACCGACCCGCAACGCGTGCTGGAGCAGGGCGTTCAGGCCGGTGCCGATCGTCTCCAGGTCCTGGCCGACGCGCAGCGTCTCCTTCACCTGGCCGACGATCTGGCTCTCGCCGACGATCATCGAGTCCAGGCCGACCGCGACCTGGAAGAGGTGCGCGACGGCGCCCTCCTCGAAGTGCACGTAGAGGTGCTCGGCCAGGTCCAGCAGCGGCACGCCGGTGATGTCGGAGAGGATCGCGGTGACCTCGTCCATGCCCGCGTGGAAGCGGTCGACGTTCGCGTAGACCTCGGTGCGGTTGCAGGTGGCGAGCACGGCCGACTCGGTCACCGCCGGGGTGTGCTGCACGGCCAGCGCGAGCTTCGTCGCGGCGTCCGGGTCGAGCGCGACCCGTTCCAGGACCGAGATCTCCGCGCTGCGGTGCGAGATGCCGACGACCAGGTAACTCATTTGCGACCTCGCTCCGCGTCGGCCACGCATGAACTGGACTCGCTGTGTTTATTGGTTCGCTCGCTGCGCTCCCTCACGCTCCGACACCCCCACCCACGCTAGGCAGATCGGTCAGACCGTTCATCGTCGCTGGTAGCTCGGGCACCTCGGGGAGCGCCGCCTCTCCGGACTTTCGTTGTTCGTGGTACGCCAGGATCTGCAACTCGATCGAGAGGTCCACCTTGCGGATGTCGACGCCGTCGGGCACGGACAGCACCACCGGCGCGAAGTTCAGGATGCTCGTCACCCCGGCGGCGACCAGGCGGTCGCAGACCTCCTGGGCGGGGCCGGCCGGAGTGGTGATGACGCCGATCGAGACCCGGTCGGAGGCGACGATCTCCTCGAGCTCGGCGAAGTCGCGGACCACCATCTCGCCGATCCGCTCGCCGACCAGGCTCGGGTCGGCGTCCAGCAGCGCCACGATCCGGAAGCCGCGGGTGCCGAAGCCGGAGTAGTTCGCCAGCGCGTGGCCCAGGTTTCCGATCCCGACGATGACCACGGCCCAGTCCTGGGTGACGCCGATCTCGCGGGCGATCTGGTAGCGCAGGTACTCCACGTCGTAGCCGACGCCGCGGGTGCCGTAGGAACCGAGGTAGGACAGGTCCTTGCGGAGCTTGGCCGAGTTGACGCCGGCCGCGGTCGCGAGATCCTCGCTCGACGCGGTGGCGATGCCACTGTCCGACAGCGCGGTCAGGGCCCGCAGATACACCGGCAAGCGCGCGACAGTGGCCTCGGGAATGCCGCGTTCGGTTCTCGTCGGCGCGCCGGGGCGACGGCTGCGGGCAGGCGTCACAATTCTCCTGGAAATGGTGGTTCGCAAGTCACCGCCTCACGGCTGGCGACTACCCCACTCTAGGAGCTTGTGAACGTGAGAACAAAATCGGCGAGGACACCCATGACGGATGTCACTAGTGGCCGCCCGGCGAAGATCACTGAGTTGTCAAGGCCTTCCTCAGCCTGAGCGGGTCCACCCGCCAGAAGTCGTGCTGGCGGCCGTCGACGAAGGTGACCGGGATCTGCTCGCCGTACTGCTCGAACAACGCGGGGTCCTGGGTGATGTCGATCTCGGTCCAGCCGACCCCGAGCTCGCCGCAGACCTGCTCGACGATCGCCCGGGCGTCGTCGCAGAGATGGCAGCCCGGTTTCCCGTACAGCGTGACCCTCACCGGTCCGCCTCCCGCAACCTGCCCTTGGCGACCTTGCCGGTGACCGAGTGCGGCAGGTGGTCGACCACCTCGATCTCCACCGGGCACTTGAACCGCGCCAGCCGCGTCCTGGCGTACTCCAGGATCTCGGCGGGATTCGGCGCCGCGCCGGTCTTCGGTACCACGAACGCCTTCACCGCCTCGCCGGTCTCCTCGGACGGCACGCCGATCACAGCTGCCTCCCGTACTCCGGGGGCGCTGACCAGGACCTCTTCCACCTCGCTGGGGAAGACGTTGAACCCGGACACGATGATCAGCTCACGGAGCCGGTCGACCAGGAACAGGTCCCCGTCGGCGTCGAGGTAACCGACGTCGCCGGTGCGGTACCAGCCCTCGTCGTCCGGCCCGTCCACGCTGTCCGGCCAGTACCCCGAGAACAGGTTGCCGCCGCGGATCACGATCTCGCCGGGGTCGTCGCCCTCGACGTCCTCGCCCAGCTCGTCGGCGATCCGGAGCTCGACATGCGGCAGGGGCCGGCCGACCGAGCCCGGCTTCGGGTCGTCCTCGCCGAGCGTGGTGGTGACACCTGGCGACGCCTCGGTCAGCCCGTATCCCTGGTGCACGAACAACCCGGTGGCCTGCTCGAACCGCTCCGCGAGCCCGCGCTCGAGCGTCGAGGCGCCGGTGAGAACCACCTTCACCGTCTCGAGCGCGTCCTTCAGATCGGGCCGGGCGAGGAACGCGTTCAGCGCCGGCGGAGCCAGCGGCAGCCGCGTTACGCCGTACCGGCGGACCAGGTCGATCGTGGCGGTCGAGTCGAACCGCCGCTCGAGGATGAGCGCCGCGCCGGTGGCGACGGCCCAGCCGAGCACCGCGTTCAGGCCGAACGCGTGGAACATCGGCAGCACGCCGAGCACGACGTCGTCCGGGCCCATCCGGTCCTCGCCCAGGTCGGCGAGGTTCTTCACGTTCGCGCCGAGCGCCCGGTGGGTGAGCATCGCGGCGCGCGGCTCACCACTCGTCCCGGACGTGTAGAGCAGGACGGCGAGTGCCTCCGGATCGGTTTGCGGCGTAAGCGGAGCGTGACCGGTCAGCTCGCCGGGACGGACCACCCGGATGCCCTCGACCTTGTCCGCGAGGTCCCCGTCGGTGACCGCGATCCGGGCGCCGGAGTGCGCGATCACGTGGCCGACCTCGGTCTTGGTCAGGCCCGTGTTCAGCGGTACGGCGACCAGCCCGGCGCGAAGACTTCCCAGGTAGGAGGTGATGAACTCGACGCTGTTGGCCATCAGCAGCACCACCCGGTACCCCGGGACGAGCCCGGCCGCCGCGAACCCCTGGGCAGCCGCGTTCACCGCCGTGTCGAGCTGACCCCAGGTCAGCCGCCGGTCGCCGTCTACCAGCGCGAGACGATCGCCGTGACCTCGCGCTGTGTCACGAAGAGTGTCCGCGAAGTTGAAGTTCACCAGGCGAGTCTGCCACGAGGCCATTAGGGTGCTCTCTGTGACTCGACCTAAGACGTGTGAACTGCGCGCCGGCTCCGCCTCACCGGAGTACTGGGATCGATTGCAGGCACGCGTGACGGGGGCTGTAGAGGTGTACTCCCGGGCGATAGCCGCCACCGCCCGGTGAAGTCGGACGACGTCCGCGCACCGGCGTCGCACGAGGGCCTGGACCTGGCCCGCGCACCGACCTGCCCGGGCTCGGCGAACGACCTTGCGAGGCCCGGGGTGGTGGGGGATCCGTGTGCGGTCAACCCGGACGGCGGGCTACTGCGTCCTGCGCAGGCAACCAGCCGGCGGATCGGTGAATATCGGCTCGGACGGCGCGCGGCACGCCGCGCACTGTTGACAGCGGGTGCGTCAGACGTAACGCTCGGTGCTGTCTCAGCCGCTGCGGGCCTTCGCGGATGTGTCAGACGTAGACGTGTCAGTTGAACGGGGAGAGAACTTGACGACGCCGGAGCCAAGCCCGGACGGGATGAGACGCGCAGAGCTCGTCGATCGCGCCCAGGCAGGTGACGTCGGTGCGTTCGGCGAGCTGTACGACGAGTACTCGCTGACCGTGTATCGCTACATCTACGCGCGGGTGTCGTCATCGGCGCCCGCGGAGGACCTCACCAGCGAGACGTTCGTCCGGGCGCTGCGCGCGCTGGACTCGTTCCGCTGGCAGGGCCGGGACTTCGGTGCCTGGCTGGTGACGATCGCGCGGAACCTGATCACCGACCACTACAAGTCGGGCCGGGTCCGGCTCGAGGTGGTCACCGACGAGATCGAGACCCACGACCGGCAGACGGAGGGCCCCGAGGTCGATGTGCTGGCCGCCGCCACCGCCGAGGTACTGCGGGACGCCGTCGCGGCGCTTCCGGACGAGCAACGCGACTGCCTGACGATGCGGTTCTTCGCCGGTCTGTCGATCGCCGAAACGGCCAAGGCACTCGAGAAGTCGGAGGGCGCCGTCAAGCAACTGCAACTGAGGGCCGTACGGCACTTGGCGAAGGTAATCCCCAAGGACTCGAGGTGAGCAGGATGACAACGAATGTCTTTCGTAACCCGTCAGGGAGTTTCCTCGTTTGCCTGGTGAGGACCTGTCGGTGACCCCGGCTGGCCAATTGAGGAGAACGAGAACTCATGAGTGACCTACACAGGGCTCGAGCGCGCGCGGAGGCATTCGCGCACGCCGTCGATGATGGGCCCCGTCACTCTTCGCGACTGAGCGACGACCCTGAACTGATGGATGCTGTGGAGCTCGCAGGACGGCTGAGGATCGCCGGCGCAGTCTCACCGCGACCAGAGTTCACTGCCGAGCTGAGGCACCGCCTCCTCGAGCAGGCCGCGGCCCGTGCCGCGACGACGACTCCGACCTTGATGCGCAGTGCACCGGACGACCAGGACGAACCGCCTCCGCGCGAGGACGACGACGCGTCCGTGACCTATATCCGCCATCGCCGTCACGGCCGGCGTATCCAGCTCGTGGCCAGTACCGCCGCGCTGGTCCTGCTCGGAGGTGGCATCGGTTCTGCCGCCGCCGCTCAGCAGGCGATGCCCGGCGACACGTTGTACGGGATGAAGCGCAGCATCGAGAACGTCTCCACCAACGTCAGCGTCGGGGACGACTCCCGGGGCCGCCGCGAGCTCCAGCACGCGATGACCAGGCTGTCCGAGATCGATGCGATGGTCGAGAACGGCGGCGACGTCACCACGATCAACAGCACGTTCGACGACTTCTCCGCGCAGGCCCGCAAGGGCGTCTCCCGGCTCGTCGCGTCGTACCAGCAGGACGGCGACGCCACCTCCATCACGGTCGTCACGACGTTCATCACCAGCGCCCGCCAGGCCATCGGTGAGCTCGCTCCGAAACTGCCGCCGGAGTCGCTGAAGGGAGCGGTCGAGGCCCTGGCCACGATCGAGCAGCTCGCTCAGCACACGACCGTCGCGTGCCCGAAGTGCGACAAGCCGAAGCCGGTGAAGAACGCAGGCCCGGCGACCTCCAAGCCGGGCAGCAATGCCGGGCCGACGACCGTGCCCTCCATCAAGCCGAGCGCTTCCAGCGCAACGCCGAGCACGGTGCCGTCCAAGGTCCCGAACACGACGATCCTGCAAGAGCCGACGGCGAAACCGACCGACCTGAAGACGCCACCGAACCCGTCAGACAAGCCCACCACGACACCGTCAGGACCCACCGTCCCGACCCTGCCGACGGGCACCCCAAGCTGGCCCTGGCCGTTCCCGACCCTGAGCCTTCCCCTCCCGACAACCAACCTCCCAGGCGTGATCCAGACTCTGCTCCCGCCCTGGAAGTGACGTAGACATCTGAAGGGCCCACCGCTGCACCGGCACAGCTGTACCGAACGACAGACGTCGCTCACGACGTCAAGCTCCACGCTCGCCGAGGCGGTGGAGGCGTAGACAGAACGCAGTACTTCCTGTCGGTCCGTACACCGCCCGCTTGACCCGGCGACTATCAGCCGCTCTGGCGTCATTGGGCGCCGGCCAGGTGTTTCCCCGTTCAGCCGGTTGAGTTTGCCCGGCCCGGTGGCGGTTGGTCTGCGGCGGTGCACCCGCACGTACTGCGGGATCAGCCGGGCCGGCTCTTGGTGGCGGCGGAGGAGCTGCGTGGGGCGACTAGAAGAAGACGCTGCGGCGTTGCATCAGGAGGGCGTAGAGGGTCTGCTGGATGGTTTCGCGGACCTGGTCGGTGACGTTGAAGACGAGCATGGGGTCGTCGGCGGCGCCTTCGGCGAATTCGTCGGTTCGGATGGGTTCGCCGAACTCGATCAGCCACTTGGAGGGCAGTGGGATCAGGCCGAGGGGTCCCAGCAGGGGGAAGAACGGCGTGATCGGGATGTAAGGCACGCCCAGCAGCCGGGCCAGGGAGGCCATGTTGCCGACGAGGGGGTAAATCTCTTCGGCGCCGACGATCGAGCACGGGACGATCGGTACGCCGGTGCGCATCGCCGCGCTGACGAAGCCGCCGCGGCCGAACCTCTGCAGCTTGTAGCGCTCGCTGAACGGCTTCCCGATCCCCTTGAACCCCTCCGGCCAGACGCCGACCAGGTTGCCCCGGCTCAGCAGCCGCTCGGCATCGTCGTTGCTCGCCAGGGTTGCGCCGCCTTTGCGGGCCAGCTCCCCCACGAACGGGGTCTGGAACACCAGATCCGCGGCGAGCGTGCGCAGCGGGCGGTTCGTGTGGTCCGCGATGATCAGCTGGGTGATCAGCCCGTCCAGCGGCATCGTGCCGGAGTGGTTCGCGACGATCAGCGCGCCGCCGGTGTCGGGGATGTTCTCGACGCCCCGGACCTCGACCCGGAACCACTTCTCCGCCAGCGGGCGCAGTACCGACAGGATGACCTGGTCGGTGAGCTCGGGGTCGTAGCCGAACTCGTCGACCTCGTAGTCGCCGGTCAACCGCCGCCGCAGGAACGCGAGGACCTCGGCGATCTTGGCCTCACCATCAGCCCCGAACGTCTCCCGGATGAACCGCTCGAACCCGGCAAAATCCTGCCCACCCTGTACCGCGGCCTGTACTGCGGCCTCAGGCGCGGCCTGTACTCCGGGCTCAGGCGCGGCCTGTACTCCGGGCTCAGGCGCGGCTTGTACTCCAGGCGCGGCAACACCCCGGGACTCCGCCGGAGATTCCACGGCGGCGGCGCCGGTCTTGGCTGCGCCGGTCTTGGCTGTGCCGGTCTTGGCTGTGCGGGTCTTGGCTGTGCGGGCGCTACGAGCCTTCGTCGCTCCGGGGCCGGCGAGTGCGCGGGCCGCGGCGGACGGCGTGGTACGGCGTCCGCTGCCGCGGCCGGGGCGTCCGCCGGAGCCGATCGGGATGACGTCGGCGTCAGCCACGGAGTGCCCCCAGACCGGCATTCAGCCCGGCGGTCACCAGTCGCGTGGCGGTCGTGACCGCGCCGGGGCCGAGCGAGGCGCGGAAGTCGTCGAAGGCGCCCGCGGTCGTGTACTTCGGTTCGAAGCCGAACTCGCTGCGCATCCGGGTGGTGTCGACGGCCCGGCCATAGGTGAGGAAGGTGATCTGGTCGGGCGAGAAGTCCGCGAGCCTGGCCCGGCGGACCACGGCAGCAGTGCTGGCGGCGGTGAAGGAGGGGAACCGGAGCACCGGGCGGCCGAGGCGGCGGATCGCCTGGGAGAGCGAGAGCACGCCGTCGCCGGCCAGGTTGAAGGTGCCGGGCAGGTCGGTCACGGTCGCGTGGTGGATCGCCTCGACGCCGTCGTCCTCGTGCAGGAACTGCAGGCGGGCGTCGTAGCCGAAGACGGTCGGGACCACCGGCATCGCGAAGTACCGGGTGATCGGGGAGTCGGTCCGCGGGCCGATCCAGTTGGCCATCCGCAGGGTGGTGACGCAGACGTCCGGGCGGCGCCGGGCGAAGCCGCGCACGTAGCCCTCGACCTCGACCGCGTCCTTGCTCAAGCCGGTCTGATGGATCGCCCGGGGCGCCATCTCCTCGGTGAACATCGCGGGGTCGCGCGGGCCGGCGCCGTACACGGTGGTCGACGACTTGACCACCAGCTTGCTCACACCGGGCGCCTTCTGGCACGCGGCGAGCAACTGCATGGTGCCGATGACGTTGATCTCCTTCATCGACGAACGGCCACCGGCGCTGCCGGGGGTCGCCACGACGCCCGTGTGGACGACCGTGTCGACGTCCTCACCGGCGATGACCTTCGCGATGACGGGGTTGCGGATGTCCGCGCGGACGAACCGGACCCGGCCGAGCTCGGCGCGCGGCGGCACCACGTCGATGCCGATCACCGTGTCGATACCGGGATCGGCTGCCAGGCGGCGGGCACAACGAGCACCGGCGTCCCGGGAGACGCCGGTAACCATCACTACCTGTGCCACGAGTACCCCCAGCCAGACAGCAACTCCACACAACGCCAGCCTGTCGCCAGGCCGGCGGGACTTGCTACTTGCCGAGCTTGCGGCGCTGCACCCGCGTCTTCTTCAGCAGCTTGCGGTGCTTCTTCTTCGCCATACGCTTACGGCGCTTCTTGATAACGGAACCCACAGTGGACCTTCCAAACTTAAAGAGAGCGTCGGCAAAGCCTACCTGTAGGTCACCTCCCTGACCTAAGTGAGGCCGGATAGGGTGGTTTTTCGGCGACTGGGGAGGCCTGTATGACCGCTCGTTACAACGGCTTGGCCGATTGGTACGACGCCCGTTTCGTGGTCGGCACGCCACGGCATCTGCCCTCGCTTCCCGAGCTTCTCGGCCCCGGTTCGGGGCCCTGCCTGGATCTCGGCTGCGGCACCGGCCGGAACTTCGACACCATTCGCGACAGCGGGCGCAGCGTCGTCGGCGTGGACCGCTCGGCCGACCCGCCGGCAGGTCGGCATGCGCCACATCCCGCTGCCCGAGTTGCTGAACGTGTTCCTCCGCCCCGAGCTGACGGTCGAACACATCGAGGAGCCCGGCGACATGCCCGTCCCCCACGCCCTCGCCATCAAGGCCCGGCGGAACTGACATGGTCTCCCTGAGGCCGTGGACGGCGGACGACTTCTCGCTGCTGGAGCAGTGCAACACCGCCGAGATGACCGCGTTCCTCGGCGGCCCGGAGACCCCGGAGCAGCTGATCTCGCGGCACCAGCGGTACGTCGAGAACGCGTTCGCCGGGCAGATGTACGTGATCCGCACGGCTGACGGGGATCCGGCCGGCTCGATCGGCTACTGGGAACACGAGGAGAACGGCGACGCGGTCTGGGAGACCGGCTGGGCGATCCTGCCCGAGCACCAGGGCAAGGGGCTCGCCACGGCCGCGATCGCCGAGGTGACGAAGGCGGCAGCCGCCGAGGGTTCGCATCGCACCTTGCACGCTTATCCGGGCGTGGACAACGGCGCCTCGAACGCTTTGTGCCGCAAAGCCGGCTTCACCTTGCTGGAGGCCCGGGAGTTCGAGTACCCGAAGGGTCACTGGATGCGCTGCAACGACTGGTCTCTCGACCTCTGACGCGGCTTCAGGCGAGGTGTTCCCAGGTGGTGAGGGTCAGTTCGCGGCCCTTGTCCGTCACGGTGATGAGCGGGAGGTCGGTGAGCCGGTAGCCGGCCCGCCGGGCGACTGCTGAGCTCGCGGCGTTGTCCGGCTCGATCTCCAGGATCAGGCGCTCGAGACCGAGCACCTCGTGCGCGTACTCCGTCAGCAGGATCAGCGAGCGATGGGCCAGGCCCTTGCCGCGGAAGGCGGGTCCCACGGCGTACCCGAGGGCGGCGGTCTTCCCGTTCACCATCACCTCGCCCATCGGCTCGCCGCCGTCCGTGGTGATGGCGAGGTGGACCCGCCCGTTGTCGCTGTGCGCCGCGTCGACGTAGGCCTCGGCCGCCGCCAGGTCGAACGGCGTCACGAGCGGCGTCCAGTACGCGACCTCGGGATTGTCGAACAACTCCACCATCGCGACCACGTCGCCGCGTTCCCACTCCCGCAGTACCAGTCCGTCCCCTGCCAGCCGCACCCCTGGCCCGCCGTACCTCGTCGTCATGCCCGCCAGTCTCCCCCACCGCAAGACCACCACACCCGGCCTCCCGTAAGGTTCCAGGAGTGACACACGGGCACCTCGATCCGGCGTCGCGGGAGCCGATCGACCCCGACGTCGATCTGCGGCACCCCGCCCCGGCCGAGGTCCGGGCGAGTGAACTGCCGGTCGTGACGGCGATCGCGATCGGCGGTGCGATCGGCGCCTCGGCGCGCTACCTGGTCGGGCTGGCCTGGCCGACCCCGTCCGGGTCGTTGCCCTGGGCCACCTTCATGATCAACATGGTGGGCTGCGCGCTGATCGGCGTCCTGATAGTCCTCGTCTCCGAGGTCTGGACGACGCACCGGCTGGTGCGGCCCTTCCTGGGAACGGGAATCCTGGGCGGCTTCACCACCTTCTCCACCTACGCCGTCGACATCCAGGGACTCCTCAACGACGGCCACCCCGTCACCGCGTTGCTCTACCTGGCGATCACCGTGATCGGCGCGCTGGCAGCGGTCTGGGCCACCACCACGACGACCCGGGCGCTCGTCCACCGGAGGTCGCGATGAAGTTGCTCCTGGTGATCGCCGGCGCGCTGGTCGGCGCTCCACTGCGCTATCTGACAGACCGCTTCATCCAGCAACGGCACGACAGCGACTTCCCGTGGGGCACGTTCACCGTGAACGTCGTGGGGTCGGCGATCCTCGGTTTCGTCACCGGCGCGACGAGCGCCGCGGACGTTCCGCACTGGGTCCAACTCCTCGTGGGCACAGGGTTCTGCGGTGCGCTGACCACCTACTCGACCTTCTCCTACGAGACGCTGCGCCTGTTCGAACGAGGATCCAGATTCACCGCCGGCCTGAACGTCGCGGCCAGTATCCTTGCCGCCCTCGGCTCGGCCTATCTCGGTCTCGCGGTCACCCAGTCGATCTGGCCGTGACAGCGTGGGTAAATGGCTGGGACTGAGCCGCGGTGGCTGTTAGCCTCGCTGGTATGAGCATCCGTCCGTTGTCGCCGATGATGCCCCGCGCGCGGGGCTGCTGACACACGGACATCTGACGATTCCGAGGCCCCGAGTCGGGGCCTCTTTCGCGTTGTGGGCCTCGTCTCGGCTGATGAGGAGGTACCGATGACGCGTTCCTACATCACCACGACCATCCCGTTCGTCAATGCCCGGCCGCATCTGGGGTTCGCCCTGGAACTGGTCCAGGCGGACGTGCTGGCACGACATCGCCGCCTGGCCGGCCACGAGGTCCGCTTCCTCACCGGGACCGACGAGAACTCCCTGAAGAACGTGCTGGCCGCGGAGGCGGAACGCATCGGAGTACAGGAGTTGGTCGATCGCAATGCGGCTGCTTTCGAAGGGCTGCGGGGGCCGCTGGAGTTGTCGTTCGACGACTTCATCCGCACGAGCACTGATCCGCGGCACCAGGTCGGAGTTGAGCGGTTGTGGGAGCGGTGTGCCGCCGCGGGAGACCTCTACCGCAAGCACTATGAGGGCCTGTACTGCGTCGGCTGCGAGCAGTTCTACGCGGCGGACGACCTCACCGACGGGCGATGTCCTGAGCACGGCACCGAACCGCAACTCGTGGCCGAGGAGAACTGGTTCTTCCGGCTGTCCCGGTACGCCGAAACCCTGCGGGAGCTGATCTCGAGCAACCGGTTACGAGTCGTACCGGCGAGCCGGCGCAACGAAGTACTGAGCCTGATCGCGAGCGGGTTGCACGACTTCTCCGTCTCGCGGTCGCAGCAGCGCGCTCGCGGCTGGGGCATCCCGGTCCCTGGTGATCCCGATCAGGTCGTCTATGTCTGGTGGGATGCCTTGGGCAACTACGTGACGAGTCTCGGCTACGGTGGCGACGAGACCGACCTCGACAAGTGGTGGACCGGCGCGAACCACCGGATTCACCTGGCAGGCAAGGGCGTCGTCCGGTTCCACGCCGTCTACTGGCCGGCGATGCTGCTGTCCGCCGGATTGCCGTTGCCGACGGCGATCTTCGTGCACGACTACCTCACCGTCGACGGCCGCAAGCTCAGCAAGTCGAGCGGTACGGCGATCGACCCGGCCGACCTGGTCGCCGAGTTCGGGGTGGACGCCGTGCGCTGGTGGCTGATCCGCGAGGTTCCGCGCACCGGCGACGCGGACTTCACCGTGGACCGCCTGATCAGCCGCGCCAACTCGGACCTCGCCGGCGGCCTGGGCAACCTCGTCAACCGGGTCGTCTCGATGATCCATCGGTACCGCGACGGCCGCGCCGCGCCGGCGACCAGCGGAGCGGCGGCCGGGACTGAGGAGCTCCTGCGCGTCTGGGACACGGCACCTTGTGAGGTCTCCGAGTACTTGACGGAGTTCGACTTCCGCCGGGCGGCGGCCGCGCTCTGGACGATCGTGGAGGCCGCCAACCGATGCATCGAGACCACCAGACCCTGGGAACTGGCGCGGAACCAGTCCTCAGACCTCGACGACGTACTCGACCTCCTCCTGCAGACCTGTCTCGGCCTCGCAGCCGAGCTGGAGCCTTTCCTGCCAGGAGCTTCAGCCCGCATCAGGGAACAGTGCACCGCCGTCGATGGCGTCCTCCCCGCGGCGACCCCGCTCTTCCCGCGACTGGATCACAAGTCGATCCAGTAGCGGCGGGTCAGCCCCAGAGTGGTCGTGCGCACGTCTTCAAGCACCCCGCCGTTGCCCTCGATCGTGCGGGCGGACGCGACGTTGGTGTCGTCGCAGGTGACGAGCACGCGAGCCAGCCCCAGCTCGCGTGCTCTGTCCAGGGTCTCACCCAAGGCCCACGTCGCCAGCCCCCGCCGACGCGCGGACGGCCGTACGCCGTACCCGATGTGACCGCCGGCATCGAGCAGGAAGTCGTTCAACTCGTGCCGCAGCGAGATCGCGCCCAGGTACGTCTCGTCCTCGACGATCCACCAGTAGCTGGCGTGCACCCGTCCTGGATCGACCGGGATCGAGTGGTCCGCCTGCCGCCTCAATCGCTCGACCCAGCGGGCGAAACCTTCGGGCGACTCCACCTCGTCGCCCTCTCCCAGGCCGGCGCCGTCCTGGTGGGCGGCACCCCACTCCTTCAGCGAGTCCAGCCACGACTCCCGCAACTCCACAGTCGGCACCACAAGCTCAACCATCCCCCGACGATAAGCTCCGCGGCCCCTTCGCCCGCACCTATTTTGGCTCGGTGGGTGCCATCGGCGAGGGTCGTGCGGCTGCTCCCCGACGGCCCGGATCGCCAGTCGCTGGCCACGGCCGAATCCGCGATCACCGCGACCGTGGCTCCGCTGTCGCCCCGGGACCTGGCAGGGCCGGTGACGTTCGGGATCGCCGGGCTGGTAGTGGCCGTCGGGCTGCGCGGGTCAGCGGTCGAGGAACGTGCAGATACAGACCTTGTTGCCCTCGGGGTCGGCGAGCACGGTGAACGACGGCGCTTCCTTGTCGTAGACCACCTTGCCGCCGGCCGCCACCCCGGCGGCGATGCGCTCGTGGGCGACGTCGTGCGGCACCCAGAGGTCGATGTGGAAGCGCTGCCGCGGGGTCTCGTGCGCATCGGTGCCCTGGAACCAGATGGTCGGCACCTGGCCGCCCGGATCGCGAACGTCGTCACCCTGCCGTGAATCGGTGCTGCTCGTGAGCACCGCGGCCCAGAACGGCCCGAGCGCCGCGACATCGGCAGTGTCCAAGCCCAGCTCGACCTGAGTCACCGCGCGCGGGTCCGCCGCGATCCCCTGTTCCTTCGCGAGCTCACTGATCCGCCGGGCGACCTCGACATCCTTCTGCGTCACCCACGGCACCTGCATCGCGGGCCCGTCGTCCGGTTGGTAGACCGCGTCGTCACTGATCAACTTCAGGTCGACGAACGTAGCGGTCAGCTTCACCTCGGGCTGGTGCGCCAGCTCCTCACCGAGCGCACCGATCGCCGCGACGAACCTCAGCCCGGTGGCGAAATCACCGGTCAGGAACCGCCCATGGAACGCCTGAGCCAGCTTCCGCCAGTCCGCAAGCTCCGCCCCGACGATGTCCTTCGTCTTCAACATCTCCCGCAAGCTCTCAGTCATGCGGCCACCGTAGGACCCAACCCGGACACTCCGCTTCCGCGAACCAGCAACCTTCTCCACTGACCGGGCGGATTCAGACCCGAAGCTCAGGCGGGAACCCCGTCCAGCGGAGCTCGGGAGGGAGATGTCCCAGGTCGTTGTAGACCAGCATGCTCGCGGCCCGGCCGGGCGCGTAGCGGATCACGGTCAGCGCCGCGTTCGCGTGGTTGAGCGCCATCCACCGCCACTTCGGGGCGTCGAGAGCGTCGCGGATCAACCAGGCGACGACGAAGTTGTGAGTCACGACGAGCTCATGCCGCGGTTCGTCCCCGTCGACCGGTCCGGTGAACTCCGCAAGGGCTCGCTGGGCCAGCGGCGGACCGGACTCGAGCTCTTCCGGTGAGAACAGCGCCAGGAAATCCAGCGTGCTGTCGGCCAGATCCGGCGGGAGTTCGTCTCTCTCCGGCACGTAGGGGATGTAGTCGCCGACCAGCTCGGACTCCTCCAGCGGAACGCCGTCGAGCTGGCCGCGAACCAGCCGGGCCGTCTGCGCCGCCCGCGCGAGCGGACTGTGGTGAATCGCTGTCAGAGGCGCCGACCGAAGCCGCTCACCGAGCAGAGCCGCCTGGCGAAGGCCGGCGGCGGAGAGTTCGCTCTGATCAGGTGACGCCTCGCCATGTCGTGCGAGGTAGAGATACCGCGCCGCAGTACCGGCCATGACCGTTCCCCCTTCGACCTCACCCCACCTATAGGCAGGCTAGCCCGCCGGTACTGCGAACGCTCGGGCTCAGGAGGTGACAAAGCGCAGGGCGAAGCGGCCGGTCCCCGCAGGGAGCCGACCGCCATCGCTTCTCGTGGTTATCCGGCCTGGAAGAAGGCGCCCTTGAGGTAGTCGTGCACGGCGTCCTCAGACACCCGGAACGACCGACCCACCCGCACCGCGGGCAGTTCGCCGGAGTGCACCAAGCGGTACACCGTCATCTTGGACACGCGCATGGCCGTGGCGACTTCAGCCACGGTCAGGAACTTCACCTCGGCGAGCGGCGACTCACCACCGGACTTCTTTGATGCCATTGCGCACCGCACTTCCAGCACGGGTCGTGCGCCGGCTTCCCCTCCGGCACCTCCGCCCATGCTTGAACCGAGCCTAGTGGCTGTTGGTGCGAATGGGAAAGGGGGTGTCTGGTGTGACTGGATGGCTAGTACGTCGGATCGAGTCCGAGCAGCGGGAAACTGACGTCCCGGGTCGCCTTGATCGAGCGGTCCAGCCAGGTGTCGGGGTTGTACCCGGTCGACCAGGCGGCGTACGACGCGTCGCGGCCGTCCGTCATCCGCGAGGGTGCCACCCGGGCGTACCGGATCCGCACGTCCTCGCGCCACGACTCCGGGACCGGGGTGGACGGTTCGATCGGCTGGCCCGCGACGATCGCCAGCAGGTGCGTCCAGGCCCGCGGTACGACGTCGATGATCGCGTAGCCGCCGCCTCCGGTGGCGACCCACTTGCCAGCACAGACCTCGTGGGCCAGGTCGTGCAGCGCCAGGTACGCCGCTCGCTGCCCGTCGACGGATTTCGTCAGGTGCGCCAGCGGGTCCTCGACGTGGGAGTCGCACCCGTGCTGCGTCACCAGCACCGACGGCCGGAACGCCTTCACGACGTCTGGCACGATCGCGTGGAACGCGCGCAGCCAGCCGGCATCCCCGGTACCAGGCGGCAGCGGGATGTTCACCGACGTGCCCTCGGCGTCCGGCCCGCCGGTCTCAGTCGCGGCCCCCGTGCCCGGGAACAACGTGGTCGGCGACTCGTGCAGGCTCACCGTGAGCACCCGCGGATCGTTGTAGAACACAGCCTGTACTCCGTCGCCGTGGTGCACGTCCACGTCGACGTACGCGACCCGTTCGGCGCCATGGTCCAGCAGCCACTGGATCGCGATCGCGGGGTCGTTGTAGACGCAGAATCCGCTGGCCAGCGAGGGCATCGCGTGGTGCAGCCCGCCCGCGATGTTGGCAGCATGCAGCACGTCGCCCTGCCAGACGGCTCGGGCTGCCTCGACCGAGGCGCCGACCACATGGGCGGAGGCCTCATGCATCTGCGGGAAGCAGTAGGTGTCGTCGGTGCCGAGGCCGTGCTCCAGATCGGGTCTGTCGGGATCCGCGCCCGCGTGCTTCACCGCTTCGATGTACTCCGCGGTGTGCACGGTGCGGAGCAGCGCGTCGTCGGCGACCGGCGCCGGCACCACCTTGAGCAGATCCAGCACGCCGAGGGCACGGGCCAGCCGGACCGTCAGATCCACCCGGATCGGGCTCATCGGATGGCCGTGACCGAAGTCGTACGCCGTCAGCCCCTCGTCGAAGACCAGCATCGCCTCACCGCTCATGCCCCCGACCTTAGCCCGCGCCCGCGGTACGCGCCCCCGCCCACTCGCTCGCTGCCGGCGATCAACCGACCCGCGGCGGATTGGCCCGACCCCAGCGGGTGTTCAGCCAGAACGCCCCGCCGCGAGCATGGAACAGCGCCATGCCCAGGACTCCGAGCGCTCCCGCGGCCAGTGCCGCCCAATGATGCCGGCCGGCACCCGACCAGCCGACCAGGAGAGCGGCGACCACCAGCTCGACCCAGCGATCGCCCGGAACAGACTCATCGTCGACGCCTGGCAGCGGCCAAGACCACCCCACCCCGCCCACAAGGCCGCTGACTCCGAGGGGTTGCCGTCAGGAACCCGGCGTGGGTTATTCTGCTTCTGTGAACACAACGCGTCTGCAGCAGTGGTGGGCCGCCTGAGGGCGGACCCCCAGCGTTCACACGCATCCAAAGGCCGCCTCGCCGAGGCGGCCTTTTGTATGCCCTTCAGCGAGGCCCGTTCGAAAGAAGGAATCATGACCTCGCTCTCCGGCATCACCCCGTCCGGCCGGCTCACGCTCGGCAACCACCTCGGCGCGCTGCGCCGGTTCACCGACCCGGACGGGTTCTACTTCGTGGCGAACCTGCACGCCATGACCACCAAGCACGATCCGCGCCGCCTCGGCGTGCTGACCCGTGAGATGGCGACGCTGATGCTCGCCGCGGGACTCCCGCCGGGCACGGTGTTCATCCAGTCGGACGTGCCCGCGCACGCCCAGCTCGCGTACCTGCTCGAGTGCACCTCGTACGTCGGTGAGCTGTCCCGGATGATCCAGTACAAGGAGAAGGGCCGGGGTAAACCGATGACCCGGGCCTCACTGTTCACCTATCCGTGCCTGATGGCGGCGGACATCCTGCTCTACGGCACGGACCGGGTCCCGGTGGGCGGCGACCAGGACCAGCACGTCGAGCTCGCCCGGGACATCGCGATCCGCTTCAACCGGGAGTACGGCGAGACGTTCGTGGTCCCGCAGCTCCAGAAGGCGGCACTGGCGATGCGGATCAAGGATCTGCAGAACCCGACGGCCAAGATGAGCAAGTCCGACACGGACGACGCGGTCGGCACGATCCGGCTGCTGGACCCGCCGGACGTGATCCGCCGGCAGCTGATGCGGGCGGTCACCGACTCCGACGGCGAGGTCCGCCACGACGAGGAGGCCAAGCCCGGAGTCACCAACCTGCTGGAGATCCTGGCCGCCTGCACCGACGAGGATCCGGTCGAGATGGCGAGTGGCTACTCGACGTACGGGCAGTTGAAGGCGGATGTCGCGGACGCGGTGCTCGGCGTGATCGAGCCGCTGCAGAAGGAGTACGCGCGACTCGCGTCCGACCCCGGCACCGTCGACGAGATGCTCGCCCGCGGGCGGGACCGGGCGATCGAGGCGAGCCGGCCGCGACTCCAGGCGGCGGTGCGCGCGATGGGTTTGGCAGGATCGACCGGGTGACTCTCCAGCTGCGCGTGGCGACCTTCAACATCCGGAACTCCTCAGCGCCGGACGGCGACGACTCCTGGCCGGTACGGCGGGAGTCGACCGCGGCCGCGATCGAGGCGCTCGACGCCGGCGTGGTCGGCCTGCAGGAGGTGCTGCCCGACCAGCTCGAGTACCTCCAGCAGCGGTTCCCCGGCTGGGAGATCGTCGGCGAGGGCCGGGACGACGGCGGTCACGAGGGTGAGCACTCGGTGGTGATGGTCCGGCCGGGCGACTGGCAGGTCGAGTCGCACGAGACCCGCTGGTTGTCGGCCGAGCCGTCGACGCCGGGATCGGTGGGCTGGGACGCGCACCTGACCCGGATCGCGACCCTGGTGAGGCTGCGCCACGCGGACGGCACCGAGATCGGGGTGGCGAATACGCACTACGACCATGCCGGTGAGAAGGCTCGGGTGGAGTCGTCCCGGCTGCTCGCCGCCTGGACCGCGACGGAGCTGCCCTGGATCGTGATGGGCGACCTGAACGCGACGCCGGGTTCGCCGCCGCTGAAGACCCTGACCGAGGCCGGCCTGCGCGACGTCGTACCGGCCTCGGAGGGCGGCTCCGAGCACTCCTTCACCGGAGCCACCGACCGGGACCGGATCGACCACATCCTGGTCAACGACGCCTGGCAGCCGGTCGAGGCAGCCGTCTCCCACTACCGCCCGGCAGGACGGCTGCCCTCCGACCACTGGCCGGTCGTCGCGACGCTTCGGCTGGTCTAGATCTGCTGGCTGAACCTATGGCCTAGATCTTGTTGAAGACCTCTTCGCGCAGGCGTTCCAGCGCGTCGAAGCGGCGTGAACCGCTGCCCAGGAAGGAGTCCGGCACCAGGAACTCGTCGATGCCGGTCTCGGGGTAGCGGGCGACGACGTCGAGAACCTGGCCGGCAGATCCCATGATGACCGGCCGGCCGGCGGCGGTGAGCCGGTCGCGGCGTTCCTCCGCCTCGGTGTCACCCGGGACGAGGACCTCGATCATCGCCTGGGTGGACCGGCGGACCGTCGCCGGATCCCGGCCGATCTTCTCGCAGTGCGCGCGGAACACGTCGCCCTTGTGCCGAGCGACCTCGGGCAGGCCCCAGTGGTTCCACTCGTCGGCGTACTTCGCGACGATCCGCAGCGCGACCTTCTCCCCCGAGGCTCCGATCAGGATCGGCAGCTTCGCGGGCTTCGGTTCCAGCGGCGCCTCGTTCAACTGGTAGTACTCGCCGTCGAAGGTGGCCCGGTCCTGGGTGAGCAGACCCTGGAAGACCTGGCAGGCCTCCTCGAAGCGGGCCAGCAACTGCTTCACCGGCGGCAGGTCGATGCCGTAGGCGTGGTGCTCGTTCTTCTGCCAGCCGGCGCCGATGCCGAGCACGAACCGGCCGCCACTCATCTGGTCGATCGTGGCGGCCTGCTTCGCCACCACCGCCGGATGCCGGTAGGTGTTGCCGAGCACCATCGATCCGAGCCGTACCCGTTCGGTCCGTACCGCGAGGCCCGCCAGCAGGGCGAGGCACTCGTTCATCGGCACGGACAGGTCGTCGCCGTTCTGCATGAAATGGTCGGCCATCCAGACGCCGTGCCAGCCGGTCCGTTCGGCGTACTCCGCGCCGTCGAGAACCTCTTGCCAGCTCCTGGTCGCACTGGGCCACAGGGAAAAGTCCATATCCCCGACCCTATGCCGGTAGCGTGCCGCCGAGGGCTGACAGGGGCTCGCGGCCGGGGGGCTGGGTGGGACGTGGCAGCAGCGGCTTGCGTCGCTCGACCGGACGGGTCACCGGTTCGGCGGAGGTCACGGTCAGCTCCTCGCCCGCGTGCGTGAGGGTGACCTCGACGTCGGCGCCGTTGTGCACGGCATAGGTGACCTCGTCCTGGCGGATCTCGACCCGGAGTCGCGCACCCCGCCACCGGATGGAGAAGGCCAACTGGGTCATGCCGGCTGGCAGCGCAGGGTTGAAGCAGAGCTTGCCCTCGCGACTTCTCAACCCACCGAAGCCCGCGACCAGTGCCGTCCACGCCCCGCCGAGCGACGCCATGTGCAGACCGTCGCGGGTGTTGTGGTGCAGGTCGAGCAGATCGATCAGCGCCGCCTCGTAGGCGTAGTCGTAGGCGAGGTCCAGGTGCCCCACCTCGGCTGCCATCACGGCTTGCACGCAGGCCGACAAGGACGAGTCCCGGACGGTGAGCCGCTCGTAGTAGTCGAAGTTGCGCGCCTTCTCCTCCGGCGTGAAGTGCTCGCCGCACCAGTAGGTCGCCAGCATCACGTCCGCCTGCTTGATCACCTGCTTGCGGTACAGCTCGAAGTACGGGTGGTGCAGCATCAGCGGGTAGCCGTTCGAGGCCTCGAAGTCCCACTCGGCGTGCCCGGTGAAGCCCTCGGCCTGCGGATGGACGCCGAGCTCCTCGTCGTACGGGATGTAGACGTCGGAGGCCGCGTCCCGCCAGGCCGCCTCCTCCTCCGCGTCCACCGACAGGGCGCGGGCCTTCGCGGGATGAAGGACGGCGAACTCGGCCGCGGCGCGCAGGTTCTTCGAGGCCATCAGGTTGGTGAAGACGTTGTCGTCGGCAACAGCGCTGTACTCGTCCGGCCCGGTGACGCCGGCGATGTGCCAGCGGCCGCGCCGGTCGTGGTGGCCCAGGGACATCCAGAGCCGTGCGGTCTCCACCAGCAGCTCGAGACCGACGTCCTCGATGAACTGGTCGTCGCCGGTCGCCGTGTGGTAGCGGATCACCGCCTCGGCGATATCGGCGTTGAGGTGGAACGCCGCGGTGCCCGCAGGCCAGTACGCCGAACACTCCTGGCCGCGGATCGTCCGCCACGGGAACGCCGCGCCGCGCAATCCGAGGGCGGCCGCGCGTTCCTTGGCCTGGTCCAGGATCGAGTGCCGCCAGCGCAGGGCGTCGGCGGCCGAGTCGGGCATCGTGTAGGTCAGCACGGGCAGCACGAAACCCTCGGTGTCCCAGAAGGTGTGGCCGTCGTACCCGGCGCCGGTCAGACCCTTGGACGGGATCGCCCGGCGCTCGGCCCGGGCACCTGACTGCAGGACGTGGAACAGCGCGAACCGGACGGCCTGCTGCAGCTCCGCATGGCCGTGCACCTCCACGTCCGCCGCGTCCCAGAAGTCGTCGAGGAACATCTTCTGCTGCTCGACCAGTCCGCTCCAGCCGGAGAACCGGGCGCCGGCGAGTGCCGCGGCGACCTGGTCCCCGATGGCCGTCTCGGACCGCAGACTCGACCAGCCGTAGGCGAGCAGCTTCACCACGCGCAGGTACTGACCGGGCTTCAGCTCGCAGATGATCGTGGTCCGGGCCCAGTCGTCCCGGACGTCGATGTCGACGGCGATCCGGCCGGGCGACTCGATCTCGTGGCTCATCCCCGCGGCCATCAGCAGATCGCTCGACCTGGTCCGGTGGATCAGCACGATCTCCTCGTCGTCTCGGTCGTGCGACACCGCCTGCAGCGGGCTGTCGAGCGCAGCGGCGACCCGGGGATCGTTGGACAGCTGGGGCTGGGTCTCGTTCGCGACGAGCTCGGACTGCAGGACGAACCGCGCGGGCTGGTCGACCGGCTCGACGACGTACTCGATCGCGGCGATGGCCCGCTGAGTCAGCGAGACCAGCCGGCGGGAGCGCACCTTGATCCGCTTGCCGCCCGGGGAGGTCCAGTCGGCGTCGCGCTGCAGGATGCCGGAGCGGAAGTCGAGCACCCGCTCGTGGGAGTGCAGTTCGCCGTACCGGATGTCGAAGGGCGAGTCGTCCACCATCAGCCGGATCAGCTTGCCGTTGGTGACGTCCACCAGGGTCTGGCCCTGCTCGGGATACCCGTACCCCGCTTCGGCGTACGGCAGCGGGCGGCGTTCGTAGAAGGAGTTCAGGTAGGTCCCGGGGATCGCGTACGGCTCGCCCTCGTCGAGGTTGCCGCGCAGGCCGATGTGGCCGTTCGACAAGGCGAACAGCGACTCCGACTGGGCCAGGTTCTCCAGCTCGAACTCGTTCTCCCGCAGCCGCCAGGGGTCGATCGGATGGTGCTTCCGGTCGATCATCGGGCCTCCCCGTCCAGGAGTTCGGCGAGATCCTGCACGACGATGTCAGCGCCCTGGGCAAGGAGTTGCTCGGCCTGGCCGACCCGGTCGACGCCGACCACGAAGCCGAACCCGCCCGCTCGCCCGGCCCGCACACCGACCAGCGCGTCCTCGAACACCACCGCGTCCTGCGGCTCGACGCCCAACCGCTTCGCCGCCAGCAGGAAGGTGTCAGGCGCAGGTTTGCCGCGCAGGTGTTCGGCGCGGATCGTCAGCCCGTCCACGATCTCCTCGATGTACGGCGCGAGCCCGGTCACCTCCAGAACCTCCCGGGTGTTGGCACTGGACGACACCACAGCGCGGCGCAGCCCCGCCTGCTTGGCGGCTTCCAGGTAGCGGCGGGATCCCTCGAAGACCTGCACGCCCTGCGTCCGGATGCGGTGCCGGACGGCCTCGTTCTTGCGGTTGCCGAGTCCGTTCACCGTGAGCGCGGTGCCCGGATCGTCGTTGGTGCCTTCCGGCAGGACGATGTCGCGAGAGGCGAGGAAGTCCCGGACCCCGTCGACGCGGGGTTTGCCGTCGACGTAGTGGTCGTACTCGGCGCGCGCGTCGAAGGGCACGTACGGTTTGCCGTTCTCCTCCGCGTCCTGCTGGAGGAACTTGTCGAACATCTCTTTCCAGGCCGCGGCGTGCACGGCCGCGGTGTCTGTCAGGACGCCGTCCAGGTCGAAGAGGCCGACCTGGATCCGGTCTGGCAGTCCCAGCATCGTTCACCTTTTCCCGTTCGGGGGTGGTTTCCGGAGGGCGGGAGCCCGACCGAGCCTAGGGCATGTCCCGTCAGACCAGATGCCAGCGCAGCAGGAACGCGCCGACCGACAGGACGAGGTACAACAGGACCACCACTACGCCGATGCCCGGGCGCGGCCTGGACCGGCGTACGGGCAGGGCGTCGGCGTCCGCGCGGACCGTCTGCATCACCGCAGCGACGTATGCGGTCCGGCCCTCGGCGATGCCGTTGATCTCGTTCTCGTCCTTGCCGCTGGTCAGCACCACCGAGCCGTCGACGATCTCGATGTCGTCCACGTCCTGCCAGGCGAGGCTGCGGACGAGCAGGCTGGTCCGGGCCTTCAGCGCGGTCGCGGTGATCTCGACGCGGTAGAGCACGACGCCGCCGGCGACGCGGACCACGGAGGCGCCGATCAGCGTGAACAGACCGACCGCGAGGAAGTCGCGGGCGCCCATCCAGAGCCAGGAGTTCAGTGTGGGCACGGCGAGGAAGGGCAGCACGAACAGCGCCCAGGCCCACCAGGGCGCCGGATCCAGCGGCACCTGCCAGGGCAGCGGGGGAGGTTGTTCAGCCGTGTCGCCGGTCAGGTGAGCAGGGCGTGCGGAAGCGTCTTCGGCGCCGCCCGGACGATTTCCCATGGGCGGGACCCTAGACCCATCGGCTCCGACCAGCTGACCCGACATCGACTCATCCTCTGAAAAAGGCCCAGGCCGACTCGGCGAGGACCGCCGTCACCGCCGGCCGATAGACCGCGGCGCCCCAGGATAGCGACACTCACTCGGCGGCGAGGTCACGGGATCTGTTGCGGGCGGCTTCGATGGCGGAGAGGAAGGCTGCGCGGACCTTGTGGTCCTCGAGCTCACGGACCGCGGCCGCGGTGGTGCCGCCCGGGGAGGTGACGCGTTCGCGCAGGACGGTGGGGTGTTCGCCGGTCTCGCGGAGGAGCTTCGCCGAGCCGACGACGGTCTGGACGACGAGCTCGGTGGCGGTGGAGCGCGGCAGGCCCATGTGAACGCCGGCCTCGATCATCGACTCGACCACGAAGAAGATGTACGCCGGACCCGACCCGGAGATCGCGGTCACCGCGTCCTGCTGCTTCTCCGGCACCCGGATCACCCGGCCGGTCGCGGCCAGCAGCCCCTCAGCCAGGACCAGGTGGCTCTCGTCGCAGTGCGCACCGCGGGAGATCGCGGCCATGCCCTCGTCCACCAGCGCAGGCGTGTTCGGCATCACCCGGACGACCGCGACGCCCTCGGGCAACCGGGACTCGATGAAACCAGTGGTGATACCAGCGGCCAGGGAGACGACGGTCTGCGAGGGCTGGACCGCCGGGGCGATCTCCGCGAGCAGCTCGGGCATGTCCTGCGGCTTGACCACCAGGACGAGCGTGTCCGCCTTCGCCGCCGCGTCCACGTTCGTCACCACGTCCACGCCGTACCGCTCGCGCAGCTCGGTCGCGCGCTCGGGCCGCCGCTCGGTGATCAGCAGCTCCTCCGGCCGGCGTCCCGCCCGCAACAGCCCGGACAGCAACGTCTCGCCCATCACACCGGCCCCGAGGATGGCCACCTGACTAGTCATGGCCACAGGTTAGCGGCGCGGCCCGTCCGGCGGCTCGGCGCAGGTTCACCCGCAGTTCAGGAGTTGCCGCGCTCGCAGGCCACGCCGTCGCCGTTGCGGTCGAGCTCCCGCGAATAGCCCGGATCGCCTCGGTGCAAGGGCGCCTTGCCTGCCGCACGGACCTCCGCACAGCTCGTGTAGGTGACGCCCGGCGACCCCGGTGCCGGCGTCATCGTCGGCTCCGTACTGCTCTGCGAGCTCGTCGGCGAGACCTCAGGTGCCGGGGTTGGCGAGGTGTCGGTCGTCCGGACCGAGGTCTGGGCAGGCGTCGGCGTCTCGGACGGCTCGGGTGTCCGGGTCGGGTGCGGCGTCGGCGTCGGCTCCGTCGTGGACGGTGAGACCGTTTCCGGGGTCGTCGGCGGCGGTTCGTTCGCCTGCCCGGAGTCGCCCCGGCCGAACGGGTTGAACAGCACCAGACCGACCAGCACGACCAGCACTGCGACGACCGCGCCGTATCGGAGCGGACTGGGCCCCCCGTACCGTCCGAGCGGGCCGCGCACCGGCTGCCCGTGCTCGTCCGTCCAGAACGACCATCCCGCCGGCGCAGGCGGCCACTTCTCCTTCGGGCGCCAGCGCTTCGGCGGGCGCCAGCGAGCATTCGGCGGCTCCGGCCAACCCGGCGGCGCGTTGAATTGCCTCACTCCAACCTGCCCTCCCGAGGTTGTCCGACGCACCGCAGCATAGACAGCAGAACGGCATCCGCGAACGCGGGGCGCGGCGCCTTGGCACGCACGTCACTTAGCGGGAGCGCGCCGTCACCGAAAGTCGCGGACGCGCGGTCAGGCCCGGAAGTTCCGGGGCCTTACTTCTTGCTGATCAGGGAGCGGGCGAAGAACTGGAGGTTGGCGGGGCGCTCGGCCAGGCGGCGGACGAGGTACCCGTACCAATCCTCGCCGTACGGGATGTAGACGCGAACGGTCTGGCCCTCGCGGAACAGCCGGAGCTGCTCCTCGGGGCGGATGCCGAAGAGCATCTGGTACTCGTAGCTGCCGCGCTCGCGGCCGGCGCGGTCGGCCAGGGAGCCGGCGATCGCGATCAGCCGCGGGTCGTGCGAGGCGATCATCGGGTAGCCGTCGCCGTTCATCAGGATCTTCATCGCCCGGACGTAGGCCTTGTCCACGGCCCGCTTGTCCTGGTACGCGACCGACTCGGGCTCCTTGTAGGCGCCCTTGCACAGCCGCACCCGCGAGCCGGCGTGCGCCAGGTCGCGGCAGTCGCCCTCGGTACGGCGCAGGTACGCCTGCAGCACGGCGCCTGTCTCGGGGAAATCCTGCCGGAGCTCGCGCAGGATGCCCAAGGTGGAGTCCGTGGTGGTGTGGTCCTCCATGTCCAGAGTGACCGTGGTGCCGGCGTTGCGGGCCGCGAGGCAGATCGTCCGGGCATTCTCCAGGGCGATCTTCTCGCCGTCGCCGGGCAGCGCCTGGCCGACCGCCGACAGCTTGACCGAGACCTCGGCGTGCGCGGTCAGGCCGGCCTCGGACAGCTGCTTCAGCAGCTCGAGGTACGCGTCGGCGGTCGCGGTCGCCGCGGCGAGATCGGTGACGTCCTCACCGAGATGGTCGAGGGTGACGTTCAGGCCGTTGCCGACCAGCTTCTCGGTGGCCAGCACGGCCTCCGGAGCGGTCTCGCCGGCGACGAACCGCGCGACGATGCCGCTGGAGACGGGCATCGCCGAGACGGCCTTCTTGATCTGGGGGCTGCGGGACACGCCCAGCAGGACTCGCCGAAGCACTTTCGCGTTCCTCCTCGTTACCCCGGCCCACCCGGCCCCATATGCCGCGTTGCTTCAGGGGTGTCAGCAGGTTACGCGGCTGAACGTCACGCTCCCTAATCCCTGGGCACGTCACTGGGCACAGTGTGGCCAGCACCACACCACTTGGTCCAGTGGTGTGGTCCCGTACTGTGCAAGGGAGACAGCCGGACGCCGTGCCGCCGGATCGGCTGCACCCTCGGCCGGGAGAAGATGCGCCATGCCTTTGTTCAAGCGGCCCTTGTTCAAGCGGCCGGGGCTCCAGCGCCGCCGGGCCGCCGCCGCCGGCGGTGATCCGATCGCCGCGTTCTGGACCTGGTGGACCGCCTCCGGCGCGGCCGAGATCGCCGCCGCGATCGCCCGCAAGGACCCCGGGTCGACCGCCGACCTGCTGTCCCGGCACGTCTCCCGGATCCACCCGAACCTCGACTGGGAGCTCGGCGCGGGCCTGCACGCCCGGCACGTCCTGGTCGTCACCGCGGCCGGCGACCCCGGCACCCGGGCGATCGCGCGCCGCTGGCTGCGCGCCGCCCCGGTCTCCGACGAGCTCTGGGAGTACGCCGACATGCGCCGCCCGGCGCCGGACGTCACCATCAGGTTCGAGGGGATGCCGCCGGTCCAGATCGACGCCGCCCTGGTGTCGATCGAGCCGGACACCCGCGAGGCCGCCCTGCACGTGGCGGTGCACCACCCCACTTTCCGCGAGCTCCCGGAGGACCTGCAGAAGCGCGTCACCTTCCTGCTGCTGGATCTCGTTCTCGGCGAGGAACTGGTGGAGACCTGGGTCGGCGCGATCGACACCGCGGTGGAGCAGCCGGCGGACGCAGTACCGATCGCGGAGCTGCTGCCCGCGGTGGCGTCGTTCGCGGCCGCGCATGTCGCGGACGACGGCGGGCCGAGCTGGCGGCTGATGGAAGGAACCACGGAGGCCGGGGACCGGCTGGTCGCGACCGCGATGGTGCCGCTGCGCTCGATCCAGATGCCGCACCTGGACACCCACGTGGCCGTCCTGGTGCCGTACCTCGACGCTCGCGAGGACGGTCTTCCCCAGGACGACACGCTCAGCCACCTGCGCGACTTCGAGGACCACCTGAGCGACCGGCTCGGAGACTCAGGCCGGCTGCTCGCGCACGAGACGGCTGCCGGTTCGCGGATCCTGCACTACTACGTCGACGGCACCACCCCGGCCGCGGCCCAGCTCCAGGCCGCGATCAGCGGCTGGCCCGACGGCCCGGTCCACCTCAAGGCCACCCCCGACCCCGCCTGGGAACACGTCCGCCACCTGTCGTAACGCCCGCCGAACTGTTGGGCGAGTGATCAGGCGGTACGGCGTTTGAGGGTGGCTGCGCCGAGGGCCAGCGCCGCCAGGATGAACGCGAGGACGACCAGGGCATCGGCGCCGGCGCCACTGCCGAATCCGTTGCCCTGGGCAACTCCGGCGACCGCGTCGACGGCGTACGAGAGCGGCAGCACGTCGCTGATCGCACGCAGTACGTCGGGGAGGTCGTCGCGCGGCACGAGGAGTCCGCAGAGCAGGATCTGCGGGATCATCACCGCCGGCATCATCTGGACGGCCTGGAACTCGGTCGCGGCGAAGGCGCTCGCGAACAGGCCCAGCGCAGTACCGAGAACGCCGTCGAGGACTGCCACCACACCGAGCTGCCAGGCGGCGCCCTGGATGTCGAGGTCGAGCGCATAGAGCGAGATCGAGACCACCACGACCGCCTGGACCACGGCGATCAGCGCGAAGGCCAACGCGTAGCCGAGCAGGAAGTCGAGCTTGGCCATCGGCATGGTGAACAGCCGGGCCAGAGTGCCACTGGAGCGCTCGCGCAATGTCGCCACCGAGGTGACGATGAACATGATGATCGCGGGGAACACCGCCAGCAGCGGTCCGCCGATCCGGTCGAAGGTGGTCGGTGAGTCCTGGAACATCCACCACATCAGGCTGACCAGCGCTGCCGGGAGCACGATCAGCATCGCCACCGTGCGGTGGTCCCGGCGCAGCTGCGCCAGCACCCGGGCCGCCACGGCGAAGGTCACTCGCAGGGTCATCGTGCACCTGCCTTCTGCTCGATCAGGATGAGGAAGGCCTGCTCGAGGTCGGTGGTGCCGGCCGATTCCAGCAGCGCCCGTGGGGTCTCGTCGGCGAGTAGGTCGCCGTCGCGCATCAGCAGCAGCCGGTCGCACCTGCTCGCCTCGTCCATCACGTGGCTGGACACGAGCAGCGTGGCGCCGTCGTCCGCGAGCCGGTGGAACAACTCCCACAGGTCGCGCCTCAGCACCGGATCCAGGCCGACCGTGGGTTCGTCGAGGACGAGCAGTTCGGGGTCGCCGAGCAGCGCGGCCGCGAGCGAGGCCCGGGACCGCTCGCCGCCGGACAGCTCGTCCACCCGTACGTCAGCGTGGCTGCGCAGATCGACCGCGTCGATCACCCGGCCGATGTCGTCCGAGCCGACTCCGAGCACCGCGGCGAAGAAGCGCAGGTTCTCGGTCACGGTGAGGTCGCCGTACACGCTCGGCTCCTGCGTGACGTAGCCGATCCGCCCGCGCAGCTTGGGCGCGCCGGCCGGCAGCCCGAGCACCTCGACCTGCCCGGTGACCTTGGCCTGCAGGCCCACGATCGCCCGGATCAACGTCGTCTTGCCACACCCCGACGGCCCCAGCAGCCCCGTCACCGACCCGGCCCGGAGGTCGAACCCGACCCCGTGCAGGACCTCCCGCTCCCCGCGCACCACCACGACGTCCCGGCACACCACTGCCGCCGCGTTTTTCATCATGTGATGAATTTAGCGCGCAGCGCACCCGCTGGCAACACCTCGGGTCGATCAGGACTCCGCTGGAATCAGGCGGTGAGGTAGTGCTGGATCGCGGGGGCCATGCGGTCGATCAGGGTGGGGACGTCGGTGGTGGCGATGGGGTCCAGCTCGACGAGGTAGCGGGTCAGGGCCATGCCGAGCAGCTGGCTGGCGACCAGGGAGACGCGGAGCTCGGCGTCGGGGACACGCAGGACCTGGGAGACAGGGTGGATGATCATCTGGGTGATGCCTTCGCGCATCATCCGGGCGACCTCGTCGCTGCTGACCACGCTGCGCAGGATCGCCTTCATCCGTTGCTGGCCGTCGGGGGACTCCCAGACGCCCAGGAAGACGGTGATGATGCGACGGCCGAGCTCGTCGCGCGGGCCGTCGAGAATGGCCGCGGCCACCTGGCGCGGGTCGATCGGCAGCGACATCGACTCGATGAACAACTCGTCCTTGCCACCGAAGTAGTGGTGGATCAGCGCCGCGTCGACGCCGGCCTCCCGGGCGACCGCCCGGAGCGAGGTGGCCGCGAATCCCTTGCCGGCAAAGGATTCCCGGGCCGCGTCGAGGATCTCACCGCGGGTGTCAGGACCACCCGGGCGGCGTCCCGGCGTACGGGCCGAGGCACGGTCCGGAGTACCGGCCGTACTGCGGTCCGGGGTGCGGCGGCTCGTCACGAGTTGAGCTCCGACACCTCGCCGTCGCTGGTCACGGCGAAGGCCGACCGCCGGGACGAGACGGCATCAGTGGTCCGGACGAAGTGCTTGCGGGTGAAGTCCAGCGACTCGATCAGATCCACTTCGCGCTCGGACCGGCTGGTCGCGCGGCGGGTGTTGATCTCGATGATGATGTGGCCGCGGAAGTCGTTGTTCGCCAGACCCTGCAGCAGATCGCCGGCACGCTGAGTACCACGACCCGGGACCAGGTGCTCGTCCTTGGCCGAGCCCGTGCCGTCGGTCAGGTGCACGTGCTTGAGGGTGGACCCCATCGTCGCGGCGAGGTCGACGCAGTCCTGCTCCGCGGTGGACGCGTGCGACAGGTCGAGCGTGGTGTGCGCATAGCTCTGCTCGGTCGGGTCCCAGCTCGGCGCATACGCCTGCAGGCCCTTGCCCGGCGCGCGCCACGGGTACATGTTCTCGACCGCGAAGATGACCCCGGTCTCGACCTCCAGCCGCGCGATCCCCTCGACGAAGCCGCGCGCGTAGTCACGCTGCCAGCGGAACGGCGGGTGCACCACGACCACGTCGGCGCCGAGCTCCTTGGCCGCCTCGGCGCTGCGCTCGAGCTTGCCCCACGGGTCGGTACCCCAGACCCGCTGGGTGATCAGCAGACACGGCGCGTGGATCGCCAGCACCGGCAACTGGTGGTAGTCGACGAGCCGCTGTACGGCGTCGATCTGGGTGCTGAGCGGGTCGATCCCCACCATCACCTCGACGCCGTCGTACCCCAGCCGGGCCGCCAGCTCGAAACAACTGGCGGTGGACTCGGGGTAGACCGAAGCGTTGGAGAGGCCGATCTTTGCGGTGTCGCGGGGGCTCATCTGCTGGTGCCTTCGCACTTCGTCATCGGGATAGCGACCGGGTCACAAGGGTGCGACCGGTGTCATCGGGGTTGCAACTGGTCAAGGCGGGACAGGATCACGCCTTCGCGCAAAGCCCACGGGCAGACCTCGAGCGAGGTCAGGTCGAACAGGTCCATCACGGCGTCGGCCACCAGGGCGCCGGCGACGAGCTGGGAGGAGCGGCCCGCGGAGACACCGGGCAGCTCGCCCCGCTCGGCCGCCGTCATCTTGATCAGCTTCGGCATCCTGTCGGTCAGGTCGTCGCGGTTCAGCGACCGCGGCACGTACGGCCCGTCCTCGGACGGAGCCGCCCCGCAGATCCGGGCCAGCGAGCGGAACGTCTTGCTGGTGGCGACGGACCGCTGCGGCTTGCCGGCCCGCAGTACGTCACCCGCCACCGCCGCCATCTCGATCCGGATCCGCTTGCGCAGCTCCCGCACCTCGTCCTTGTCCGGCGGGTCCTGGGTCAGCGACTCCCGGGTCAGCCGGCCGGCGCCGAGCGGGACGGACACGGCGACCGTCGGTTCCTCGTCCGACCCGGCCGCGATCTCCAGCGACCCACCTCCTATGTCGAACACGGCCAGCCGCCCGGACGACCAACCGAACCAACGGCGTACGGCCAGGAACGTCAGGCGGGCCTCGTCCTCCCCGGTGAGCACGTCGAGGTCGATCCCGGTCTCCTTGCGGACGCGGTCCAGCACCTTCTCGCCGTTCGGGGCCTCACGCAGCGCGGAGGTGGCGAAGGCGTGCACCGTCTGGCAGCCCTTGTCCTCGGCCAGCTCGGCCGCCTCCTTGACGAAGGCCACCAGCCCGTCGGCGCCGGACTGGGCGATGTTGCCGTCCTTCTCGAGGTGCTCGGCGAGCCTCAGCTCGGTCTTGTGCGAGTACGCCGGCAGCGGGGCGGCACCACGGTGAGCGTCCACCACGAGGAGGTGGACGGTGTTGGATCCCACGTCGAGTACGCCTAGCCGCATACCCTCCACGCTACTGGACTCCTGGAGTTCACCTTGCCCGCCCGCGGTGGTCTTCCCGCAGATTTGATCCCGTCCGGCCGATCGGCAACCCACGCAGTACCGGCCGGGATGACCGCGTATCGCCGCGAACGACGTACGCTTTCCCGGTGCCTGAGGTCTCACTTGATTTCCCCCGCGCCTATGTCGAGTTCGTCGACCCCGCCGACGCCGACCAGGTGTTCCGCTGCGACCTGACCTGGCTGACGTCCAACTGGACCTGCATCTTCGGCGGCGGCTGCAAGGGCATCTACAAGGGCCGCCCGAACGACGGCTGCTGCACCCTCGGCGCGCACTTCTCCGACGCCGACGACGAGGCCCGGGTGAAGACGTACGTCAAGCAGCTGACCAGCGACGACTGGCAGTACCGCAAGGAAGGCAAGAAGCACGGCTGGGTCGAGACCGACGACGAGGGTGACCGCAAGACCCGCGTCTTCGAGGGCGCCTGCATCTTCCTGAACCGGCCGGACTTCGCCGGCGGCGGTGGCTGCGCGCTGCACGGGCTGGCGCTGAAGCAGGGCGTGCACTTCGTCGAGACCAAGCCGGACGTCTGCTGGCAACTCCCGATCCGCCGGACCTTCCGCGAGGTCGAGCGGCCGGACGGCACGTCGTACACGGAGGTCGGCATCGGTGAGTACGACCGGCGCGGCTGGGGCCCGGGCGGTCACGACCTGGACTGGTACTGCACCGGGAACACCGAGGCGCACATCGCGGTCGAGGCGGTCTTCGAGTCGAGCAAGGTCGAACTCCAGACCCTGATGGGCGAGAAGGCCTACGACGTCCTGGCCGACTTCTGCCGCCAGCACCTAGCCGCCCCCAAACCGCTACTCCCCCACCCCGCCTCCAAATAGCACGCTCGGTAAGACGGAGAACGACCTCCGGGGCGCCGGCTTTTCAGGGTGTTGTTTGAGGTAAGGGTTGCCTTTGTTCGACACCCCGGATCGGCGGGGTTGGCCGGGAGCCGACACAATGTTTCGCATGCGCTTGGATCACTTGTCATATGCCGCTGGGCCGGACGGGTATCAGGCGACCGTCGACCGGCTGTCCGCGGTGCTCGGGGCCGAGTTCGTCGACGGCGGGGTGCACCCGCGCTTCGGCACGGTGAACCACGTCCTGCCGCTCGAGAACGACCGCTACATCGAGGTCGTCGACGTGCTGGACCACCCGTCCTCGGACAAGGCGCCGTTCGGCCAGGCGGTCCGCGCCCGCAAGCAACTGGGCGGCGGCTGGCTCGGCTGGGTGGTCGCGGTCCGCGACATGGAGCGGATGGAGAAGCGCCTCGGCCGCGACGCCGTTCCGGGCAACCGGCACCGGCCGGACGGGGTCAACCTCACCTGGCGGCAGATCGGCGTCAAGGGCCTGATCGCCGACCCGCAACTGCCCTTCTTCATCCACTGGGACGACCTGACCCAGCACCCGTCGACCGGCGGCAAGGGCGTCAAGCTGACCGGGCTGGAGATCGCCGGTGACCCGACCCGGGTGACCGACTGGATCGGCCACCCGGCCGACCACCTGCTCGACGACCTCGACGTCGCCTGGGTCGGACCGAACGGCCAGCCCGGCCTGGTCGCCGCCGTCTTCCAGACCCCGCAGGGCATCGTCCGGTTGTGACCTCGTCGCAGATCCTCGCGGTCTCCGGGATCCTGACCGGCGACCGCTCCCGGACCCGCGACCTGATCTCGTACGCCGTGTCGCTGGCCGGCGCGTCCGGCCCGGCGAGGTTCTGCTTCATCCCGACCGCCGAGGGCGACAACCCGCTGGTGGTCAAGTGGTTCGAGGATGCCTTCGGCAACGACCCGTCGGTCGAGCCGAGTGTGCTGACGCTGTTCACCTCGCCGAACGTGCCGGACGTCCGTAAACACCTGCTGGCGCAGGACGTCGTCTGGGTCGGCGGCGGCAGCGTGGTCAACCTGATGGCGGTCTGGCGCGCGCACGGACTGCCCGAGATCCTGCACGAGTGCTGGCAGAACGGCGTGGTGATGGCCGGCCAGAGCGCAGGCAGCCTCTGCTGGCACCTCGGCGGCCCGACCGACTCGTACCGCGACTCCCTGGATGCCTTCAGCAACGGTCTCGGCTGGCTGCCGTGGAGCAACGGCGTGCACGACGATCTCGGCGACCAGCCACGGCGTACGGCGTACCGGCAGTTGGTTGCCTCGGGCGCTCTTCCCGGCGGCTACGCGACGGAGGACGGCGTGGGGCTGCACTACGTCGACGGCGCCTTGCACGAAGTGGTCTCCGTCCTCCCCGACGCCCGCGCCTGGAAGGTCGACCCGGACGGCTCGGGCGGTTTCCTCGAAAGCGAGATCGTGCCGCGGTACCTGCTACGACAGCTTGACTCAACATTCACGACTCTCGTCCCCCAAGACCTCTAGACCACGACGGTCGGTAGTCGATCAGTTCCGTTCAGGCGTGACCAGGCCGGTTTCGTAGGCGAGGACGACAGCTTGGGCTCGGTCACGGAGTGACAGTTTGGCGAAGATCCGGGCAACGTGGGTCTTCACCGTCGCTTCGCTGAGAGTCAGCTCCGTGGCGAGCTCCGCGTTGGACAGGCCGTGGCCCATCAGGGTGAGGACTTCGAGCTCCCGCGGCGTCAGTGCGGCGAGGTCGCGGTGGATCGCGGGCAGCGACGGCACGTGCTCCGACACCGCGAACCGTTCGACCAGGCGGCGGGTGATGGAGGGAGCGAGCAGCGCGTCACCGGTGTTGACCAGGCGGACCGCGTTGGCGAGGTGTTCGGGTGTGACGTCCTTCAGCAGGAACCCGCTGGCCCCCGCGGCCAAAGCGGCGTACACGTAGCGATCCAGGTCGAACGTGGTGAGCATGAGGACGCGGCAGTCCGGCGCCTCGGCGAGGATGCGCCGGGTGGCTTCCAGGCCGTCCATGGTCGGCATCCGGATGTCCATCAGTACGACGTCCGGTCGCAGCCGGCGTACCGCCTCGACCGCCTCAGCGCCATCGGCGGCTTCACCGACCACCTCGATGCCCCGCGCGGTCAGGATCATCCGGAACCCGATCCGCACCAGCGCCTGGTCGTCCGCGATCACGACCCGCGGTTCCGTCATGGGCGTTCCAGCGGGATCTTGGCCCGGACCCGGAACCCGCCGCCGATTCTCCGCCTGGCGTCGAGGTCGCCGCCGTACACCGCCACCCGCTGTCTCAACCCGAGCAGCCCTCGGCCCTCGGAGTCGTTCCTGGCCTGAGCCGGACGCCCGCCGGACAGGACACTCGGCCCGGTGTTCAGCACCTCGACGCGCAGCGCGTGGTCGGCGTATCGCACCGTCACCTCCGCCTTCACGCCGTCGCCGTGCTTCAGCGCATTGGTCAGCGCCTCTTGGATGATCCGGTACGCCGTGACGTCGACCCCCGCGGGAAGCGGTCGCGGCTCGCCCGAGATGCGGACCTCGACCGGCAGGCCGGCGAACGCAATCCGGTCGATCAGCGGGCTCAACCGGCTCAGACTGGGCTGCGGCGACAGCTGCTCGTCGTCCTGGCCGTCGGGCGACGGGGTGAGCAACCCGAGCAGGTGCCGGAGCTCGGTCATCGTGTCGCGTCCGGCCGCCTCGACCGCGAGCAGCGCCGCCTCGGCATCGGCCGGATCCGTCGCGAGTACCTGCCGGGCCGCGCCGGCCTGGATCACCATGACGCTCACGTTGTGGCTGACGATGTCGTGCAGGTCCTGGGCGATCCTGGCCCGCTCGGCGTCGACCGCGTTCCGCGCGGCGCTCTCCCGTTCCCGTTCCAGCAGCCAGCCGCGTTCCTCGAACGCCCTGGCATGAGCCCGCCTGGTCCGGACGAGTGCGACCGCCAGCAGCACGGCGGCAAGCAGGGCCACCACCGCGATCGGCAGCCAGATCGTGAACACATGGACCACTGTCCCAAGGCGCCCCGGTTTCCGCATCCTCCGCAGGTGGCACGCCGTACATCTCCAGGATGACAGGGCGGGAACGTTACGTCCGCAGGCTGACGTCCGGCGAGCGCGGCTGGGCCTAGCTTGAACGCATGACGGATGACGAAGGCAACGGACAGGCAGTCGTTCAGCTCAGCCGGGTGCGCAAGGAGTACGGCGAATCCGTCGCGCTGGACGGGGTGTCGCTGGAGATCCACGCCGGCGAGGCGGTGGCGGTGATGGGACCGTCCGGCAGTGGCAAGTCGACGCTGCTCAGCATGGTCGCGGGACTGGACCGGCCGACCTCGGGGTCCGTCGTGGTGCACGGCGAGGACCTGGGCACGCTCAACGAGAAGGGCCTGGCGCTCTACCGCCGTCGCCGGATCGGCATGATCTTTCAGTTCTTCAACCTGCTCGACGATCTGTCGGCGCTCGACAACGTCGCGCTGGCCGCGCAGCTCACCGGCACCTCGGCATCGCACGCCCGGAAACGCGCGCTCGAACTCTTCGAAGAGCTCGGCATCGCCGGTCGCCGCAACACGTACCCGGCCCAGCTGAGCGGTGGCGAACGGCAACGTGTGGCCGTTGCGAGAGCGCTGATGAACCGCCCGGCGGTGCTGCTGGCCGACGAGCCGACCGGCGCACTGGACACTCGTGCCGGCGAGCAGGTGATGGATCTGCTGCTCGACCTCAACCAGATCGGCCAGACGCTGCTGCTGGTGACTCACGACCAGCAACTCGCCACTCGGTGCGCCAGCCGCCTGGTCGAGGTCGTCGACGGACAGGTCGCCCGCGAGCGCAGCCTGGAGCGTACGGCGTGAGCGCCGTGTGGCCGGTGTCGCGAGCAGCGGTACGACGCCGCAGGCTCCAGACGCTCGTGATCGGTGTCGTCGTCGCGCTGTCCACCACGATGATCGTGGTCGCGCTAGGACTCCTGGCAGCCTCGACAGGGCCCTTCGACCAGGCGTACTCGCGTCAAAGCGGTGCACACCTCGTAGCGTCGTACGACCGGGCCAAGGTCTCAGACAGCCAGCTCACCGAGGCCGCTCGAGCGGCTGAGGCCTCAGCGGGCCCATTCGGTATGACCACCCTTGACCTGAACATCGGCGGGCCCCCGCTGTCACTTGTCGTGGTAGGCCGCGCGGACGCCGACGGGCCGGTCGACCGCCTCAACGTCTGGGAAGGCCGCTGGCCGGACAAGCCGGGCGAGATCGTGCTCAACCGGAACCCGGTCACCTCCAGTCGCGGACGCGGCGCGCCGGCGGTGGGAAACCAGCTCACCGTGCCTGGTGGTCCCACTCTGACCGTCGTCGGATTCGCGTACAGCGTGAGCGAGTCGGCCGACGCGTGGGTGACGCCTGAGCAGATGACCGCGTTGAAGCCGACCGCCAGTCAGATGCTCTACCGCTTCACTCAGTCGGCGACCAACGCGCAGGTCGCGGCAGGCGAGTCCGCGGTGACGGCCGGATTGCCGTCGGGCGCGCTGCTCGGCACGCAGTCGTACCTGGTTCTGAGGGCGGTTGCCACCGGCGAACCGAACACGTTCGTGCCGTTCCTGCTGGTGTTCGGTTGGCTCGGGCTGGCGGTCGCCGTACTCATCGTCGCCAACGTGGTCAGTGGTGCGGTGGTGGCCGGGTTCCGGCATATCGGCGTACTCAAGGCCCTGGGCTTCACGCCCACGCAGGTGATGGCGGTCTATCTCGCGATGATCTCCATTCCGGCGATCGTCGGTTGTGCGCTCGGGGTTGTCCTCGGCAACGTTCTCGCGGAGTCCTTGCTGACAAGGGCTTTCGAGAACTACGGCGCCGAGGGAGTCGGCGTACCCGTCTGGGTGGACGTGGCGGCGCTGGTCGGCGTACCGCTGCTGGTCGCGCTGTCCGCGCTGGTGCCTTCGCTGCGAGCCCGCAGTCTGTCGGCCGCCGAGGCGATCAGTGCGGGCAGCGCGCCCCGGGCCGGTCGTGGTCTGCGCGCTCAGCGTTGGCTCAGCGGCACGCGGCTGCCGCGGTCAGTGAGCCTTGGCCTCGGACTGCCGTTCGCCCGTCCGGCACGCACCGCCCTGACGCTGGCAGCCGTCGTACTCGGCGTGACGAGTGTGACGCTGGCAGTGGGTCTCGGGGAGTCGTTGACCACCTACCAGACGGCCGCGAGCCGCGCCGGCGCCGTCGACCTGACGATGTTCGGTGGGAGGGCGGAGAACGGTTCGCGGCTGGTTCCGGAGGGTGTTTCGCCGGCAGGACCCGTCGCGAAGTTGAGTGACTCCGCAGATGAGGCACTGCTGCGGTCGTCGGCGGGTGCTCTCTACGTGACGGCTAGCCATGATCTCCCGATGCGGTTGGCCGGGACGAAGCAGGACCTGCGGGTCACCTTCTATCGCGGAGACTCGAACCAGCTCGGCTATCGGGTGCTGGAGGGGCGCTGGCCCGACGGACCGGGGCAGGTGGCCGTGTCCGAACGGTTCCTGCGGCAACGGGGCGTCGCGGTCGGCGACACGATCGCGCTGCAGTCCGGCGGCAAGAGCACGCAGGTGCGGATCGTTGCCAAGGTGCTGTACAACTCGGGCGAAGAGGTGCTGTCGAACTGGGAGACGCTCGCGCTCGTCGCGCCTGGCACCGAGGCGACCACCTACGAGATCCAGCTCAAGCCGGGCACCGACATCGATGCGTATGTCAAAGCCGTCCAGGCCGGCGACTCCGGCCTCGAGGAGGTACCGGGACAGGATCCAGGCCCGTTCATCGCGATCGTGCTGGCGACCGTCATCCTGCTCACCCTGATGCTCGGGACCGTGGCCGCACTCGGCGTCTTCAACACCGTCGTCCTCAACACCCGCGAACGCCGGCGCGACCTGGGCATGCTCAAGTCGATCGGCATGACACCGGCCCAGGTCACGCTGATGGTGGTGACCTCCATGGCCGCGCTCGGCGCCGTCGGCGGCCTGCTCGGCATCCCGATCGGCATCATCGCCCACCGCCTGGTCGTCCCCGCGATGGCCAACGGCGCCCAGGTCGAGATCCCCGACTTCATGCTCGACGTCTATCCTTTGGGCCTACTCGCCCTCCTGGTCCTGGCCGGCATCGCCATCGCCGCTCTAGGCGCCTTCCTCCCAGCGCGCTCCGCCGCCAGAGCCACCATCGCCGAAGTCCTCCACAACGAGTGACTGTCGGTCGCCGTTGGTAGGAATGCCTGCATGGCTGATAGACCGCCATCCGGGGAGTCATGGCCGGGATGCTCGGCCAGCGCCAACACCACGAAGTCCGGCTGCCGTACTAGAGAGTCTCCAGCTCGGCGAGGGATGTCTCCAGGTGGGCCAGGAGGCGTTGCAGGTGGGGCACCGTGGTGCGGCAGCCGGTGAGGCCGAAGTGCAGTCGGTGGTCGTAACTGGTGACGCTGATGTTGAGCGCCTGGCCGTTCAGGACGATCGACGCCGGGTACATCCCGAGCAGCCGCGAGCGGTTCCAGTACAGCGGGCTCTCGACCGGCCCGGGGATGTTGGAGATCACCACGTTGTACGGCGGGGTGGTGCGGCCGGCCAGTCCGGGGATCACCGCGGCGGGTCCCGCCGAGGCGAGGCCGAGTGCTCCGATCATCAAGTTCTGCAGGGGTGTCAGCCCGGACAGCACCCTCTTGCCGTAGGTGGTCGAGTCCATGATGCGGCGGATCCGGCGCTCGGGGTCCCGCTCGTCGGTGGCGAGATCCGCGATCAGCGTGGTGAGGGAGTTGCCGCCGCCCGGCGCCTCCTTGTCGGCACCGCGCAGCGACACCGGCACCATCGCCGTCAGCCCCTTGTCCGGCAGGGCGTTCAGCTCCAGCAGGTAGTTGCGCAGGGCACCTGAACACATCGCCAGCATCACATCGTTGAGGGTGGCGCCGGTGATGGCGCGGACCTTCTCGAGCCGCTCCGTCGGCCAGGACTGCGCGGCGAACCGCCGGGCCCCGGTGATCGGCTGGTTGAGGATCGTCCTCGGCGCCTGGAACGCCACCGACGAGTGCTCGGCTTGCAGCGCCCGCAGAGCACCCCGCAAAGCGACCGGCGACAACCCGGCCAGGTCCGCCAGCACCCGCCCGGCACCACCCGCGGTCCGCCCGGCCGCCGCGACCAGACTGGCCGGGGAGAATCCGCCGGGCGCGGCCGCCGAGGTGAGCCCGGTCGCCGCGGTCTCCTGCTCGGGCAACGCGTACGGCGCCGGCATCCCGGTCCGGGCCGGGTCCGGACTGAGCATCTGCTGCATCCAGCGGAGCGCGGTGACGCCGTCCATCATCGAGTGGTGGACCTTGGTGTAGACCGCGAACCAGCGACCGTGCACCCCCTCGATCAACTGCATCTCCCACAGCGGCCGGCGCCGGTCGAGCAGCGTGCCATGCAACCTGCTGGTGAGCTCGAACAACTCCCGGTACCGCGCGGGCCGGGCCAGCCCGGACAGCCGGACGTGGTACTCGAGGTCGATCTGCTGGTCCTGGCGCCACGACCAGTAGCCGAGGTCGAGCGGTCGGTTCCGGACCCGCCGGGTGAAGACCGGGTTGACCGTCTGGTTCTCGACGATGTCCTGGTAGAGCCGCGACACGTAGTCCCGTGTCCCGTCCGGGAACACCTGGTCGCGAGCGCCGTCCGGCAGCTCGAACAACATCAGCCCGCCGACATGCATCGGCTGCTCGCGCGTCTCCCCCAGCAAGAACATCGCATCCAGCGGCCCCACCGCGCTCATCAGCCCTCCCGCTCTCCAGATGCCTTCTGCAAGCTATGACCTAACTGCCGAGACAGCAAACGGCGGGGGTACCTCCGTTCTGGAGGCACCCCCGCCGTTGCGTGGTCGTCAGTCCAGCGGGCGGTAGTTCAGGCCGAGGGACCCGATCCGGCTCAGGTGCGGGCGCAGCCGGGTGAGGAAGTCGTCGTACGACGTCTTCGGGGAGCCCCAGGCACGTTCGGCGAAGGCGCTGAGGCGGGGCAGCAGCATGTAGCCGACCTGGTCGGGACCTTCCATGTACTCCGTCCAGACCTGGCACTGGGTGCCGACGATGCGGGCCTGCTCCTCGGCGGTCAGGCCGGGCGGGATCACCTCGAAGTCGTACACCTTCTCCAGCGGGGTGAAGTGGCCGATCGCCAGCGGCTCGGTCTCCGGGTTGCCCTGGTAGTAGTCGAAGTACACAGACTGGTTCGGCGCCATCACCACGTCGTGGCCGGCCTTGGCCGCCACCTCACCGCGATCCGGGCCACGCCAGGCCATGATCACGGCGTCCTTCGGGCAGTCCGTCTCGACCATCTCGTCCCAGCCGACCAGCCGCCGGCCGTCCTCGGTGAGCACCGCCGCGACCTGCGCGGTGAACCACCCCTGGAGCTGCCCGGCGTCGGTCAGCCCGAGCTCGGCCTGCCGCGCCTGCGCCGCCTCCGCGGTACGCCACTGCACGTCCGGGCACTCGTCGCCGCCGAGGTGGATGTACGGGCCGGGGAAGATCTCCAGCACCTCTCGCAGTACCGTCCGGACGAACTCGACCGTCTCGTCGTTCACGTTGAGCACGTCGTCGCTGATGCCCCAGATCTGCCGGACGCCGAGCTGGGTGTCCGGGTTGTTGCCGAGCTCCGGGTACGCCGCGATCGCCGCCTGCATGTGGCCCGGCAGGTCGATCTCGGGGACGACGGTGATCCCGCGCTCGGCGGCGTACGCGACGATCTCGCGCAGGTCGTCCTTGGTGTAGAAGCCGCCGTGCCGTGTCCCGTCGTAGCTGAACTCGGTCTGGCCGTGCGACATCTTGCCGACCATGGTCTCCGGCCGCCAGGCGCCGACCTCGGTGAGCTTCGGGTACGCGTCGATCTGCACCCGCCAGCCCTGGTCGTCGGTGAGGTGCAGGTGCAGCACGTTCATCCGGTGCAGGGCGATCGCGTCGATGATCCGGAGTACGAAGTCCTTCGGCATGAAGTGCCGCGCGACGTCGAGCATCATCCCGCGCCACGCGAAGGCCGGGGCGTCCGCGATCCGCACCGCCGGTACGGCGACCGCCCCGTCCTCGGCCGGTACGGCGGAGTCCAGCAACTGCCGGTAGGTCTGCTCGGCGTGCCGGAGCGCGTCCTCGGAACCGGCGGACAGCCGCGCGCCGCCGGGCGTCACGTCGATCCGGTACTCGGTCTCGCCGAGGTTCTCCACCACGGTCCGGACGGCGTCGGCGGCCGGGTCCGAGGTGATCCACTGGCCGTCTTCGGTGACGAGCTCGCGGGGGGCTGGGACGATCGCGATCGGTTCGGACATCCGGACTCCAGTCAGGGTCGATGCTGCCACGTCGGTGCGACCATACCCGCGCAGACCACCGCGGGCACAGGTCAGGTCCACGCTCCGAACTGCGCACAAGTCACCCGCAGGAGCACTGCCGAGCAGTTCTCGGCACGCTAATCCGGCTGCCGGGACGGCGTTCCGATGAGAAGGTGAGCGGGTGACCGCCGACTCCGCCCGCCCCGCCGACGCAGTACCGACGACCGCTGCCGACCTGCAGCGCGGGACGTTGCGCGTGCTCGTGGTCAGCAACGTGCTCGGCGGAGTGGCCGTGGCCAGCGGGTTCGCCGTGGCCGGACTGCTCGCGGAGAACATCTCGGGGTCGACGTCGATGGCCGGGCTCGTCGCCACCTCGACGACGCTCGGGGCCGCGATCCTCGCAGTACCGCTCGCGCGCCTGGCCCGGTCGCAGGGACGCCGGGTGTCGCTCACGATCGGCTATCTGATCGCGGTCGCCGGCGCGCTGCTCAGCATCGTCGCGGCGCAGATCGACTCGCTCGCCCTGCTGCTGCTCGCCGGCTGCCTGTTCGGCAGCGGCTCCGCCTCCAACCTGCAGGCCCGGTACGCCGCGACGGATGCGGCTGACCCCAAGCACGTGGCCAGGTCCCTCTCACTGGTGGTCTGGGCGACCACCATCGGTGTCGTGGTCGGCCCCAACCTCACCGGCGTCGGCGGCTCGGTCGGTACGTCGGTCGGCGTGATGGCGCTCGCCGGGCCGTACATCTTCTCGGTGGTGGCCTTCACTCTCGCACTGGCGGTCGTGTGGATGGGGCTGCGCCGGCTGCAGCAAGTGACCGTGCGAACCAAGGTGGAGCGGCAGCCGCTGGCAACGACCTTCCGCCGGGTGATGGTGATTCCCCAAGCCCGCCTGGGGTTGCTGTCGATCGCCGCCGCGCACTCCGTGATGGTCGGGGTGATGTCGATGACCTCGGTGCACCTGCGGCACCACGGCGCCTCGCTGACGATCGTGGGGTTCGTCATCAGCGCTCACGTGGCCGGCATGTACGCCCTGTCCCCGGTGATGGGCTGGCTGGCCGACCGGATCGGTCGCATCCCCACCATCGGCGTCGGCCTGGCCATCCTGGCCGCGGCGATGACGTGTGCAGCGTTGGCTCCGGACGAGGCGCACAGCCTCACCGGGCTGGCACTGGTCCTCCTCGGACTCGGCTGGTCCGCCTGCCTCGTGGCGGGGTCCACCTTGCTGTCCCGGTCGGTGCCGGAGGACATCCGCACCTCGGCACAAGGGCTGTCGGACCTGACCATGGGCGCCTTCGCCTCCATCGCGGGCATCGCCGCCGGCCCGGTTCTCGCCCACCTCGGCTTCCACTGGCTCGCCGTGCTCTGCGGCATGTTGCTCATCCCGGTCGCGGTGCTGGCCGTGGCGACCTCGGCGAAGCTATTGCCTCAGGCAACGTAGAGCCTGGTCCTCGCGCCCGGCTTGAAACCGATGGACTGGTAGAGCGCCCGCGCCGAGGGATAGCCGTCGTCGCCGCGAGGGCAGACCCTGGCGTCAGTGCCACCGGCGTCGCGCAGGGCGTGCAGCGCGGCAAGGTTGACCGCCTGCCCCAACCCCCGACGCCTGTACTCCGGGGCGCAGCCGACCGGCTCCACCAGGCCGACACCATGCACCTCGTCCAGCCAGATCAGCGCGCTGGCCGCGAACTCGCCGTTCGGGGCCTCGACGATCCAGTCGAGCTCGGGCCGGTAGGGCCAGGTGCTCATCACCGCGGCGAAGTCCTCGTCGGTCACTTTCGACGGAGCCAGGTCGGACCAGGCGGCACGATGGCCCGCCGCCCGCTTCTCCACCTCATCCGGTCGCACGTGCCGGAGGGTGAACCCGTCGGGCACCACCGGAGTACGGAGATCGCTCAACGACATGTCGTGGTGCGTGAAGAACGGGGCCTCGTCGTCCGGGTGGAAGCCGGCAGCTTCCAACGCGGAGACGAGGTGGGTCTCCTCCTCGAGGACGCTGCAGGCTCCCTCGGGGACTAGTGCCCGGTACCAAGCGATGACCTCAGCGGCGGCCTCGGGCCGGACCGGGTCGACGACGAGCAGGAGGTGGTCGGGCAACTCCGCCCAGCCCCAGGCGACCACCTGGCCGTCGTCCTCCCACAGCGCAGTACGCCAGGTGTCCCCGCGCCGGCCGAAGTTCACGCTGCGCTCCCACGCCACGTCGCCGATGTGCAAGCGCGACCGTGGACTCCAGGTCCGCTGCACCAGGTCCTGCATCAACCGGAGATCGTCGGGTCCCTCGTAGTCACGGCGTCGCACTCGAACCTCCGGGTCAGCGAGTCAGGCGGCCAGCATTGCTGCTCGGGACCGCCTGCTCAACCTATATACATTTCCCCGGACCGCCATCGTTTTGAGTTGCGGGAGGCAATTAAGGTCTTGGGTATGGCGAGCATCGCTGAGGGTGGGATTCCGAGCCCCAACATCTGGCATCACCCCGGCGTCTACGAGGTGGAGAACCGGGCGGTCGATCCGGACGGCGTGCTCGAGCCGGCTATGCGGCAGGTGCGGGACTGGGCCGGGGCGACGGTGCTCGACCTGGGCTGCGGTACCGGGTTCCACCTGCCAATGTTCGCGGCGACCGCGGCGCGGGTGATCGGGGTCGAGCCGCACGGCGACCTGGCGGATGCGGCGCGGCGGCGGACCAAGGATCTGGCGAACGTCGAGGTCCGGCAGGGGACCGCGCAGAAACTGCCGGTCGGTGGCGCGTCGGTGGACGTGATGCACGCGCGCTGGGCGTACTTCTTCGGCCCGGGCTGCGAGCCGGGGCTGGCCGAGCTGGACCGGGTGATGCGGCGCGGCGGCACCGCGTTCGTGATCGACAACGACGGCAGCCGGTCGACCTTCGGGCGGTGGTTCAGCGAGTGCTACCCGAAGATCAAGGCGGCTGAGGTGGAGCGCTTCTGGACCGCCCGCGGCTGGCAGCGGACCGAGCTCGACATGGGCTGGCGGTTCGAGCGCCGCGAGGACCTCGAAGCGGTGATCCGGATCGAGTTCAAGCCCGCCGACGCCGAGCGCATCATCGCCTCGCATCGGGGCGTCGAGGTCGACTACGCCGTCAACCTCTGGAGCAAGACCTACTGAGAGCTCAGCCACCCACCAACACCTCGGCGGCGCGCGGATCGGCTGCAGAGACCCGGTTGTCCCCCTAAGGTGAACATTCGCACCGACTGGGGAGGCGCCAGGCCGGAATGGACGGACTGCTGCTCGAAGGGTTGCCAGGCATACCGCGGCAACTCCGCATCGACGTAGGCGAGCAGCGAGCCCTGGTGGTCGCCAACGCGGCCGCTGCCCGGCAGGTGGCCGACGTCGTCGCCGGACTCGACGAACCACCCCAAGGTGCCGTAGTGAAGACCAGCGGCGGGGTCCGGCTAGTCCCTGCCGAGGGCGGACTCCTTCCACACCTCACAGTGCTCGGCAACGTCGTCCACGGCCACACGGTGACTCACCGAGTGACTCGACGCGCGGCCGCCGACGAGTGCCGCGTCACTGCGACCCGCTGCGGCCTCGAGGACGTGCTGGAGCGCTACCCGCACGAGATCACCCCTGGCCGTCGCCGCCTGGCCGGAGTAGCTCGTGCACTCCGAGCACACCCCGCGGTGATCGTCCTCGAGGATGCCGCCGGCCTACCGACCTGGGGATCGCTCCTGCGATTCGACCACAACCCCGAGCTCTGGTCCGCCGCACTCCTGCTCATCACCACAGACCCGGCTCGTACTACGGGGTTCCACCATGCCGAGTAGCCGCAGAGCCTTCCTCGGAGCCGCAGCCACACTGGTAGCCGCCGGCTGCTCCGGTACTCCGGACGTGCTCGGCCTGCGCCGCAGTGTCCGGGTCGCCGTGAGCTGGAGTGGTACCGAGCTCCGCGCCTTCCACAGCGTGCTCGAGGGGCTCGGCGAACTCGACTACCCGGTCGAGGTGATCCCGCTCGGCGACGACATCTCCACCGCCTTCGGCTCGCGTTCTGCCCGGCGGCCGGACATTGTGATGCTCCCCCAGCCCGGGCTCGTCCCCGAGCACGTCCACGACCTGGAATCGATCCCGGACGACCTGGCGGCTCGTGGCCGGGCCCGGCTCTGGGACGAACTCCTGGTGGTCGACGGCACGACGTACGGGGTGCCGTTCAAGACCGCGCACAAGTCAGCGGTCTGGTACCGGCCGTCCATGCTGCAGAAGGTCGGGCTGGAGCCCCCGAGGCTCTGGTCCGACTGGCTCGAGCTCAACCGGTCGCTGTCGCTGGCAGGCATCCGGCCGCTGTCGCTGGCGGCTGGGGACGGTTGGGTGCTCACGGACTTCCTGGAGAACGTGCTGCTCGGCGCCTCGCCTTCGACGTACCGGGCGCTGGCGACCACGGCGAAGCCCAAGCCTTCGGAGCAGCCGCAGTTCGCGGCCGCGCTGAGGCTGCTGGGCACGATGTGGTCGGCCCCGGGGACGCTGGCTGGTGGGGTCGAGCGTTCGCTCGTGCAGCAGTTCCCCGACGCGATCGTCGAGGTGTTCGGGCATCGCCGGGCCGCGATGGTGCTCGCCTCGGACTTCGCCGAACCCGTGGTGCGCTCGTTCGCCGCGGACCCGGCGGACATCGGCATGTTCACCTTCCCGCCGATCAGCCCGGGCGCCGCGGCTCCGGTGGTGGTCGGCGGTGACGTCATGGTGCTGCCGCGGCCATCGACCGACGACGCCAAAGACCTGGTACGCCGCCTCGCCGACCCTGCCGCGTTGGATCCCTGGATCGCTTCCGGCGGATTCCTCGCCGACGGGCGGACCACGGGTTACTCCCCCGAGCTCACCCGGCTGGCGGAGCAACTCGTGGCACCCGGTACGTCCTTGCAGTTCGACCTGTCCGACCGGTTGAAACGGCTGGGCGACATCAACGGGCTCTGGCGAGTGCTGACGGACTTCCTGGTCCGGATCGGCAACCGCGGCAGCGACGTCGTGCCGGGCGCGGTGGAGTCCGCGCTGGCCGAGCTCGGCGCAGTGGAGAAGGTGGAAGGCTGATGGGGCTGCAAAGCAACGGCCTGACGCTCGAAGTGGTCGGCCGCGAGATCAGCGGACGCCCCGTGCCGGGCAAGCCGCGCCGACCCGCGAGCCCTTATCTACTGGGGCTTCCTGCCTTGCTGTTGAGCAGCCTGCTGCTGATTCCCGTCGGCGTGACGGTCGTCGCTGCCTTCAGACGGCCCGACGGTTCCTTCGGTCTGGGGAACTTCGCGGTGATGGGCGACCCGGCCGCACTGCATGCCGTCGGCAACAGCCTGGCCTGGATCGCGGTGGCGCTCGGCCTGGTCGTGGTCGGCTTCCTGCTGGCGCTGGTGAGCTACCGGTTGCCCGGGCTGTCCACGTTTCTCCAACCTGCGTTGGTGATTCCGTTCGCTGTCTCGGTATTGGTATCAGGCGCGACCTTTCGGCTGATCTACGACGCGTCGCCGGAGCGCGGCCCGGTGACAGCCGTCGCGACCCGGTTGTTCGGGTCGAGCCCGGTGTGGCTGGGGCCGGGGCTGTTCTGGCTGGTGCTGGTGTCGGCGTTCGGCTGGACCTGGCTCGGGTACGTCGTATCGCTGTTCCGCGCCGGCCTGGACGCCATCCCGGACGACGTGAGCCGGACTGTCGCTGCTGAAGGTGTGACGGGCTGGCGGCGGCTGTTCGCGCTCGAACTGCCGCTGCTGAGGCCGATCACCGGGGTGGTGACGCTGACACTGGTGATCGCCGCTGTGCGCGTCTTCGACCTCATACTCATCGTGGTGCCCGGGCCGATGCAGCGGGACGCGGACGTGCTCGGTCTGAACTGGTGGCGCGCTACTAGTACGGGGGAGCCGGCCGGTCGCACTGCCGCACTCGGTGTGGTGTTGTTCGCGATCGTGGCCGCTGTCGCGGTGATCGGCGTGCGCGGGCTGCGTCGGCGCCGGTGGGCGATGCCTGTCGCTGTGGTGAAGCCTGATCCGTCGCTGGGCCGGTCGAAGCCCAGTCGCCGGGTCCGGAGGATCGGCTGGACTGTCGGGTTCGCGGTCGGCCTGTTCTGGATCCTGCCGGCTGTCGTGCTCGTCGCAACGGCGCTGCACTCGCCACGTGAGGCAGGGCTTCATGGTTGGTGGTCCACGGCCGGGCTTGGGCTTGATTCCTTTGCTGCTGCGGCCAATGCGGGGCTGTTGCGGGCTCTGCTGTCCACTGTGCTGATCTCGGCTGTCGCGACGATCGTGCTGCTGGTCATCGCCGTCCCGACCGCCTATCTGGTGGCCTGGGGCGGACTACCGCAGTGGTTGGGGCGAGTGGTCACCTCTGCGTTCGTGGTGCTGGCCGTGACGCCGGTGCAGATGTACGCCGCGCCGCTGCGGGATGCGATCTCCGCCGCTGGGCTTGCCGGGTCGCGGGTCGCGCTGGCCTTGGTACACGCTGCTGCCGGGCTGCCGTTCGCGGTGTTGTTGCTGCGCTCGGCCTTTGCGTCGGCTCCCCCTGTGCTCGTTGCCGAGGCTCTCCAGGGGCCCGCGCGACAGAGCGCAGTACTGGCGACTGTGCAGCGGACGTATCGGCCCGCGTTGGTTGCTGTTGCCGTGCTGGAGTTCGCGTTGGTGTGGAACGACTTCATCGTCGGCTTCTTGATCAGCGGCTCCGGTACTACGCCGTTGTCGCTGGTGTTGTGGGGCGAGGCGCGGCAGTTCGCGTCCTCGAGTGGAACAGTGGCGGCGGCTGCGGTGGTGGCGTCCGTGGTACCCGTTGTGCTGCTGTTGTCGTTCTGGCCGACCGTGGTGCGTGGGCTGACCGTGGGGAGCAAGCCGTGACGCCTCCCGCTGACGAAAAGGCTGACGAGCAGCCGCCCGAGAAGCCCGCGAAACAAGAACGGCGGCGCGGGGACTTCTTCGGGATCAGCGCGCTCGCGTCCGCGCTGCTGTCCGGGCTCGCGGGCGACAAGCTGTCGCAGAGCCTCGACAGCGGCGGCTGGGTGAGTGTCGTCGGCTTCAGCCTGACGATCCTGTTCGCGCTGATCTGGGCGATCTACAACGCACCTGTCGGCCTGCGCCGCTTCCGCCGGTGGCGCGCCGGTACGCCGCACGAGCCCGGCGAGCTCCGCACGGCGGCTGAAGAAGCCGAGCAGTGGTCGATCTCGCTCGGCTCGGACGCAGGTGGCATGGCCGCCGCCGAGTGGTTCCAGCAGCACGAACCGCGGCTGCGGGAACTGCTGTCCGACGAGAAACCCCGGGATGAGAACGCGGACGACATCGCCCGGATCTGCGACGCCTTGGAGGGCTGGTACCTGCGCCGCCGAGAACCGGCGCTACTGCTGGAGTTGAGCGAGTTCCTGTCGGCTGTGGCTGATGGTTGTGGCCGCCGGGACCTCGCAGAACTCGCCGCGGCCCGGGCGGCAACGGCGTACCGGCTGATGGGTGAGCTGGAGGCGGCGAGCACGCGGCTGGGGATCTCCGACAACGTCGCGCCCGCGCGGCGTGGGCACAGCCGTACGGCGGCGGCCCTGACCACCAGGCGACAGGTCGAGCGAGCTCTGCTGCACCTGGCTCGCGCCGAGCAGGCACCGGCCGGCAACGACCGCGACGAGGCCGTCCTGAACGCCCGCGATCGCCTGGACGACGCCCGGCTCAGTAGACCGGGCCCGGACTTCGCCGGCGAGATCGCGATCCACATCAACCTCGCGATCGTCCACCTCTACCAGCAGGACCCCGAGAGCGCGCTCGACCAGTTGCGCCCGGCCGCCGCGCAGGCGTCCTCGGCGGGCGATGCCAGCGGTCTCGCCCACGCTCTCGAGCTGACCGGCGTGGCTGCCTGGATGCAGCGGAACCCGCAGGAAGCCAAGAAGTGGTGGCAACAGGCCGAACACCTGTACTCCGAGATCGACGAACGCGAAGGCCAGGCCCGCTGCCTCCAGCACCTCGGCTCAGCGGAAGTGGTAGCCGGCCGCCTGGACAACGCCCGAGCCATCCTGGAACAAAGCGCCACCCTCCGCGACGCCGACAGCTCGCACCCCCTCCTCACCAAGTACCTCAAAGCCACCCGCCACCCCACGGATCCCCAACCCGCCTTCCCTGAAGACTCCCCTCGCCACACCCCTTCCTGGCTCCACCATCTACTGAAGCGTTGGCGCTCCTGATCTCGCGCCGACAAGAAGAACCGGGCGAGCTGTGGACAGGCTGACGAGGATTGTCGGCGGAGTCGCCTAGGTTTGTCGGCATGGTGAAGGCAGCGGGGTCGACGAGGTCGAAGGCGGGCAAATCGCCGTTCGCCTGCAGCGAGTGCGGCTGGACGACAGCCCGCTGGATCGGACGCTGTGGCGAGTGCCAGGCGTGGGGCACGGTCGCCGAGGTCGGTGCCCCAAAGGCTGCCCGGATCACCGCGGGCCCGGTCTCCTCACCTGCCATGCCGATCGCCAAGGTCTCCGCGATCGAGGCCGAGTCACGCCCGACCGGCATCGGCGAGCTGGACCGCGTCCTCGGCGGCGGTGTCGTCCCCGGCGCGGTCATCCTGCTCGCGGGCGAGCCAGGCGTCGGCAAGTCAACCCTCCTCCTCGAGGTAGCCGCCCAGTCCGCCCGCCGGGGCCAGCGCACCCTCTACGTCTCCGGTGAAGAATCAGCCGCCCAGGTACGCCTCCGCGCCGGCCGCACGGATGCTCTGGTCGATGAGCTGTACCTGGCCGCCGAGACCGACCTTGGCGCCGTTGTCGGCCAGGTCGACGCCGTGGACCCGTCCTTCCTGGTGATCGACTCGGTGCAGACGATGGCGCACCCCGAGGTCGATGGGGCGCCCGGCGGTGTCACCCAGGTCCGCGAGGTGACCGGCGCCCTGGTCCGCCTCGCGAAGGAACGCAACATCGCGGTCGTGCTCGTCGGCCACGTCACCAAGGACGGCGCGATCGCCGGACCACGGATGCTGGAGCACCTGGTCGACGTCGTGCTCGCGTTCGACGGCGACCGGCACTCGGGCTTCCGGATGGTGCGCGCGACGAAGAACCGCTTCGGCCCGTCCGACGAGGTCGGCTGCTTCGACATGGTCGACACCGGCATCGTCGAGGTGAGCGACCCGACCGGCCTGTTCGTCTCCGAGCACTCCGAGCCGGTCGCCGGGACCTGCGTGACCGTGATGATGGAGGGCCGCCGCCCGTTGCTCGCCGAGGTCCAGGCGCTGGTCGGCCCGTCCGCCGCACCACAACCCCGCCGTACGACGTCCGGGCTCGAGTCGTCCCGCGTCGCCATGGTCCTCGCCGTGCTGGGGAACAGGGCGGGCCTGAAGCTGACCGACCAGGAGGTGTACGTCGCGACCGTGGGCGGGGTGAAGATCACCGAGCCCGTCGCGGACCTCGCGGTAGCCATCGCGGTCGCGTCCTCGGTGATGGACAAACCGATCCACCCCGGCCTGATCTCCATCGGCGAGGTCGGTCTGGCAGGAGAGGTCCGTCGCGTCGGCGGCCTGGAGAAACGCCTCGCCGAGGCCGCCCGTCTCGGCTTCACCAAGGCGATCGTCCCCGCCGACACCCCCAACCGCGGTAAAGACCTCAAGCCCATGGACATGCAAGCCAAGTACGGCCTCCGAGTCTTCGCCGCCGGCGACATCCGAGCCGCCCTCCTCGCCGCCGGCATCGCCTGACCCGCCAAGACTTCCCACCAACCTGCCGTTACCGACTGGCACTACCTACCTGGACCACCGACCCGGCCCCGCCGACCCGGCACTATCAGTCAGGTCCCCCGACCTCGCGCCCGGGCTAGCACCTCGACCAGGCGCCCGGTCTAGCACCACCCGATCTGTCGCTACCGGCCCACCGCCACCGACCTAGCGTCCTGTGCGGCGCCATCTGTCTGGACCAGTGAACTGTCCGCCACGCGCCTCGCCCCTGCTGAACTGACTCCACACTGCAACCCCCGGGGCGTGCATACCCGACTTCGACCACTGAGCAAGTGTGACGTTTCCCCTTGTGGATAAGGCGATCCGGGGCTCTGACGGTTTGCGAACCGTCCATCACTCACACTAGTATCGAACACATGTTCGTCTGCGATGTGACTGAGCTCAGTGCGGCCGAGACGCTCGCCTCGGCCGCGCGGCTGCACGCGCAACGCAACCGCGCCGACGTCGAGCTGCTCGAACTGGCCCTGCACTTCGCCGACCTGCACCCCGACCCCGCCACCGTGCCCGGCCACCACCGCGTCCCCGGCGGAGAACGCGGCGTCGTCTACGGCGGACCGGGCTGCCCGGCGGTCGCGGAGTTCGCCGTGGCCGAGTTCGGCGCCGTGATCGGCCGCTCCACCGGCTCCGCGACCGCGTTCTTCGGCCAGGCCCTGGCGCTGCGCCACCGGCTGCCCCGGATCTGGGCCCAGGTCCGCTCCGAGCACGCCACCGCCTGGAAAGCCTGCACCATCGCCACCGCCTGCCTCAACCTGTCCGAACAGGCCGCCGCGATCGTCGACGCCGAACTCGCCGGCATCGTGGACACCGTCACCCCGCACCGGATCGCCAACATCGTCCGCGCCGCGCTGTGGCGAGCCGACCCCGACGCCGCCCAGGCCGCCGCCGAGGCCCGAGCCAGACAACGCGGCGTCTGGCCCGGCCGCACCGACGAACACGGCACCACCACCTTGTACGTCAAGGCCGCCACCGGCGACATCATCCGCCTCCACGCCACCCTCACCCAGCTCGCCGACGCCCTGGCCGACCTCGGCGACACCGACCCCCTCGACCAACGCCGCGCCAAAGCAATCGGCATCCTCGCCGACCCAGAACTAGCCCAACAACTCCTCACCATCGCCCACCACCTCACCCAAGAGGCGCCCACCCCAAACCACCCGCCCAACCAAGACGCGCCCACCACGACCACGCGCACGCCGACCCCCACCTCGGCCACGCGCACGCCTACCCCGACCTCAGCGTCCGCGCCCGCATCGGCGCCCGCCCCAGCCGCGGATGAACAGTCCGCGGACGACCGGCCCGACGGCACGCGGAACATGGATGAACCGGGCGACGACGAACAACGCGTCGACGACCCCGGACAGAACCACGAACCCGGCCCGGACGCTGAGCCCGGCCCGGACGACGAAGCCGACCGCGACGCGCCACACCCCAGCGAGCCGGCATTCGACGAACGATCCGAACCACGACCAGCACCCGACCACAGCGCCACCAACAGCGGCAGCAGCGCCAGCCTTCACCTCGGCACGCCTGAAACCTCCGGCGCCGGGATGGACGCCGCCGCGCGCCGCGAACTCGCCCGGAAACTAGCCGCCATCAAACAAGACGCCCACAGCAACCACCCCACCAGCGGCGCCGGCACCACCGACAACCGCACCGAACGCGGGCGCAAGCACGCCCGGACCACCACCCTCTACGTGCACATCACCGACCAGACCCTGCTCACCGGCGGCGGCATCACCCGCGTCGAACGCTTCGGCCCCGTCTACGCCACCCGCCTCGAAGAACTCCTCGGCCACGACCAGATCACCGTCAAGCCCGTCATCGACCTCAACAACAAGATCAGCGTCGACGCCTACGAAATCCCCCGCCGCATCCGCGAACACCTCAAACTCACCCACCCCGTCGAACAATTCCCCTACGGCACCGCAGAAACCACCAACCACACCGACCTCGACCACATCCAGCCCTACACCTTCAACACCACCGGACCACCAGGCCAAACCAGCACCACCAACCTCACCCCGCTCCGGCGCTACAGCCACCGGGTCAAAACCCACGGCCACTGGACCGTCCACCGCCTCAACGACGGCGCACTCGAATGGACCACCCGCCACGGCTACAAATTCCGCGTCGACCACACCGGCACTCACCCTCTGACCGACGGCATATGACGATGGAGGACCACCCGGTGCTCCCGCCAGTCAGGATGATGGCGCCGCCGGGCTGCGCCTTCATCGCGGTCAACCGCTCGGCCACGTCGCGGTTGATGACTGTGGTGTTCCGGTCGGCGTGGGCGAGGCTGGTGGAGACGATCACCTTCGGCGTCTTGCGCCAGACGGGGGCAAAGGCGAGGTCGTGACCGCACCGACGCGCGTGCCTCGCAGTACGGGTGGTGAGACGGGTGTCCGTGGGGCGGGAGACCGGAAAGTACTCTGGGGTCGCCCCCAACCGGCCTCCGACCCAGGCCGGCCCCGACCTGAGGAGCACTCGGAATGACCGGTTCGAAAGTTGTCGCCCTCGGCCACTACCAGCCGGAGCGAGTGCTCACCAACGTCGAGCTGGCCACGATGGTCGAGACCAACGACGAGTGGATCCAGAGCCGGGTCGGGATCCGCGAGCGCCGGATCGCCGCGCCGGACGAGCAGGTGGACGAGATGGCCTGGCGGGCCGCCGAGAAGGCGATCGCGAACGCCGGTCTCGACACCGCCGAGATCGACATGGTCGTCGTCGCCACCTGTACTGCGATCGACCGCTCCCCCAACATCGCCGCCCGGGTGGCTGCCCGGCTCGGGCTGGGTAGTCCCGCCGCGCTGGACGTGAACACGGCCTGTTCCGGGTTCAGCCACGCGCTCGCCACCGCCGACCACGCGATCCGCGCTGGTGCCGCGTCCAAGGCGCTGGTGATCGGGGTCGAGAAGCTGAGCGACTTCACGGACTGGACCGACCGGACCACCTGCGTCCTGATCGGCGACGGCGCCGGTGCGGCCGTGGTGGTCGCCACCGAGGAGCCGGAGATCGGCCCGGTGGTGTGGGGTTCGGTGCCGGAGATGTCGGAGGCGGTCCGGATCGAGGGCCGCGACGGGAAGTTCGCCCAGGAAGGGCAGAGCGTCTTCCGCTGGACCACCACGCAGCTTCCGGTGATCGCCCGGCAGGTCTGCGAGAAGAGCGGCGTCACCCCCGAGGAACTCGGCGGTGTCGTGCTGCACCAGGCCAACCTGCGCATCATCGAACCGCTGGCCAAGCGCCTCGGCGCGGTCAACGCGGTGGTCGCCCGCGACGTGATCGAGTCCGGCAACACCTCCGCGGCGAGCATCCCGATCGCGCTGTCGAAGCTGGTGGAGAGGCGCGAGGTCCAGGCCGGCGCCCCCGTCCTCCTCTTCGGCTTCGGCGGCGGCCTCTCCTACGCCGGTCAGATCATCCGCTGCCCCTGACCCCTCCCGGGAACTGACCCCCCTCCCGGGAACTGCCCCCTCCCGGGGAACTGACCCCCCTCCCGTCAGCTGCCCTCTCCCGGGAACTGACCGCCTCCCCCGAACTGACCCCCGCGAGGTGTCAGCATTCGCGCGACGGTCGGCGGCGCCCGGCGGTGCGGCGTACAGGGGGATTGGGCGAGCAGGTGGAGGCGCAGCGTGAGCGCGGTCGTGCGTTCACCGGAGGACCGGGGCGCGCGCTGCGAGCTGCGGTTGGTGGTGTGGCGGGGTGGGGGGTTCGGCGCCGGCAGGTGGCCGTCGTGGCGCTGGGACAGTTCGTCTTGCTGTGGACGCCGTGGTGCTCCGACTTCGACCCGGACGTGGGTGGGGTGATACCTCACAACGCGTTGCAGGTCGATAGCCACTGGCCGGTGCTGGCACTCTCGATCCCCTTGCTGGTCGCCGTCGGGCTCCTGCCACCTGGGCGGCCATGGCCCGCACTGCCCGCCATCGCCGGCCTCGCCGTTGTGCTCGGCGTGTACTTCAGCAGGGACCCCGAGCCCGCTCGCAACACCTTCGACTTCATGTACGCGTGGACGAAAGCGCCGATCCTCGCCATGGCTCTGTGGGTACTGCTGATCGCGATCACCGCTGCCAGTTGGCGGTCTGTGGGCAAGCCATCGGAGCGGCGGCTGCTCGCGCAGCGCACGGTGGTGTTCGCCTGCGGCATCGGGCTGCTCGTCACCATGGCGGCCGGGTGGGCGCAGATCACCTTGGTCGAATCGAGTGGATCCGACATCATCCTCGAGACGACTCCGGCCGACCACGATCCGATCGCCAGTACCGGCCTGAGCATGCTCGGCCAACCGAACCTGGAAAGCTACGCTCTGGCCGGGATCGTCATCCTGATGGGGCTCCTGCTCCTGCTGCCCGCCCAGCAGACGATCACAGCCTTCGTGGCAGCTCTGGGACTGGTGTCCACCGCGGCGTTCATGCTGCTGGTACTGCCGAAAGTCCGCTCGATGGGCAGTCCCGAGTTCGCCATCGACTGGCTGCCCGCGCCGTACCTCGCGCTGATCCTCTGGGCCGCCGCGCTCACCGCGAGCTGGCACGCCCGATCACGTTCGAGAGCCGGAAAGCCCTGATTTCACGTGTGCACGAGCGGTTGCACGGTCTGATGCACGGGCGTTTGTAAATGCGACCCGATCGCCGTCGCATGACTGGCCGGAAAGCAGGTGGGTCGGTCACAAGGCACGTCTGAGCCGCATAGACTCAGGGACCGTGGCCACGAATTCCGACAAGAACAGCACCGACGCCCGGATGCGCGCGACCCTCGCCGCCGTGGCTCCCGGTACCGAACTGCGTGAAGGCCTGGAACGAATCCTGCGGGGCCGTACCGGCGCCCTGCTGGTCCTCGGACAGGACAAGGTGGTCGACTCCATCTCGACCGGTGGCTTCGAGATCGAGGTGGAGTTCACCGCCACCGGTCTGCGTGAGCTCAGCAAGATGGACGGCGCGATCATCCTCGACCGCGACATGAGCCGGATGCTGCGTGCCGCCGTGCACCTGATGCCGGACCCGTCGATCCATACCGAGGAGACCGGCACGCGGCACCGCACCGCCGACCGCGTCGCCCGGCAGACCGGCTTCCCGGTGATCTCGGTGTCGCAGTCGATGCACATCATCGCGCTGTACGTCGACGACCAGCGCTACGTGCTCGAGGACTCCGGCGCGATCCTGTCGCGGGCCAACCAGGCGCTCGCCACCCTGGAGCGGTACAAACTCCGCCTCGACGAGGTGTCCGGGACCCTGTCCGCACTGGAGATCGAGGACCTGGTCACCGTTCGCGACGTTGCCGCGGTCGCGCAGCGGCTCGAGATGGTCCGCCGGATCGCCACCGAGATCGACGGGTACGTCATCGAGCTCGGCACCGACGGCCGCCTGCTCACCCTCCAGCTGAACGAGCTCGTCGCCGGCGTCGCGGGTGAACGCGAACTGGTCGTGCGGGACTACCTGCCGCCGGCCAGCGGGCGTCGCTCCAAGACGGCGGACGACGTACTGCTGGAGCTGGACGCGGTCAGCCCGACCGATCTGCTCGACATCGGCCAGGTTGCTCGCGCGTTGCAGCTGGGTGGGGCCGAGCAGCTGGACGCCGCGGTCACCCCGCGCGGCTACCGCCTGCTGGCCAAGGTGCCGCGTCTGCCCGGTGCGGTGATCGACCGCCTGATCGAGCACTTCGGCCACCTGCAGAAGCTTCTCGCCGCCAGCATCGACGACCTGCAGACGGTCGACGGCGTCGGCGAGAACCGCGCCCGGACGGTCCGCGAAGGCCTGTCCCGGCTGGCCGAGTCGAGCATCCTCGAACGCTACGTCTGACCTTCCGTACTCCGAACGCGGCTCCGGCTGAGCTTTCAGCCGGCGCCGCGTTTTTGCGTCCACTCGGGCTTGCGTGACCGCCGTCGCGCGAGTAATACTCCACGTGGATCAATTCACGCCGACTATTCCGGGCGGAGGACCATGACGGAGCTGACCCCCGTCGGCATGGCCGTGCTGGCCCTGCTGAACGAGCGGCCGATGCACGCCTACGAGATGTTCCAGGTGCTGATGAGCCGCGAGGAGGACCGCTTGATCAAGGTCCGGCTGGGCACCGTGTACCACACGGTCGAGCGGCTGGCCGGTCAGCAACTGGTCGAGGCGACCGGCACCGAGAGGGCCGGGAACCGTCCCGAGCGCACCACCTACGCGATCACCGCCGAGGGATCCGCCGCCCTGCGCCGGCGGATCAGCGAAGCGATCGAGACCCCGGTGTACGAGTACCCGCTCTTCCCGGTGGCGCTCAGCGAGGCCCACAACCTGCCGGCCGACGAGACCGTGCGGGTGCTGAACCGGCGCCTCGAACTACTGCGGAAACAGGTGGACGAGATCGAGGCGACGATCGAACGGGTCCGGACCGAGGACGTCGAAGAGGCGTACTGGTTCGTGGCCGACTACCTGCGCACCCAAGCCGTCGCCGAGCGTGACTGGCTCCAGACCATCGTCAACCGGATTGAGAGCAAGGACCTGCCATGGCCGTACCGCAGCAAGAAAAGCTGAGCCCCGACGTGCGGCCGTGGCCTGCGCTGTGGGCCCTGGTGCTGGGCTTCTTCATGATCCTGGTCGACACGACCATCGTCTCGGTGGCGACACCCGCGATCCTGAACGAGTTGCGGGCCGATGTCGGCACGGTGGTCTGGGTGACGAGCGCCTACCTGCTCGCGTACGCCGTACCGCTGCTCATCACCGGGCGGCTCGGCGACCGGGTCGGCCCGAAGAAGCTGTACCTGGCCGGGTTGACGCTGTTCACCCTCGCGTCGGTCTGGTGCGGCCTGACCACCTCGATCGAGATGCTGATAGTCGCGCGGGTGTTCCAGGGCCTGGGGGCGTCGATGATGACGCCGCAGACGATGGCGGTGATCACCCGGATCTTCCCGCCGAACGAGCGCGGCCGGGCGATGAGCCTGTGGGGTGCGACCGCGGGCGTCGCGACCCTGGTCGGCCCGATCCTCGGCGGCGTGCTGGTAGACGGCCTCGGCTGGCAGTGGATCTTCTTCGTGAACGCGCCGATCGGCGTGGTCGGCTTCGTGCTCGCGTGGCGGCTGGTGCCGGACCTGCCGACGCACGAGCACAAGTTCGACCTGCTCGGCGTGGCGCTGAGCACGATCGGCCTGTTCTGCCTGGTGTTCGGTATCCAGGAGGGACAGAAATACGACTGGGGCCAGATCAAGGGACCGCTCTCGGTCTGGTCGCTGATCATCGCCGGCCTGGTGTTCATCGCGCTGTTCCTGGTCTGGCAGGCGCGGATCAAGACCGAGCCGTTGCTGCCGCTGTCGTTGTTCAAGGACCGCAACTTCTCGCTGGCGAACACCGCGATCACGACCGTCGGGTTCGCGATCACCGCGATGGCGTTCCCGTTGATGCTGTACGCGCAGACCGTGCGCGGGCTGAGCCCGACCCGGTCGGCGCTGCTGCTGGTGCCGATGGCTGTCATCTCGGGTGTGCTGGCGCCGTTCGTTGGCCGGCTGACCGACAAGGCGCCGCCGCGGTTCATCGCCGGGTTCGGCCTGCTGTGCTGCTCGGTGTCGCTGTTCTGGCTCAGCCAGGTGATCGAGCCGACGGTGCCGATCTGGGAACTGTTGCTGCCGATCGCGCTGCTCGGGGTCGCGAACGGCTTCATGTGGGCGCCGATCGGCAGCACCGCGACGCGGAACCTGCCGATGCACCAGGCCGGAGCGGGCGCGGGTGTCTACAACACCACCCGTCAGGTCGGCGCGGTGCTTGGCAGCGCGGGCATCGCAGTACTGATGGAGTCGCGGCTGGCGGCGAACCTGCCGATGGTGCCGGGCGGCGCGACGGCAGGCGAGGGTGGCGGCGGCAAGTTGCCGGAGGCCCTGCACCAGGGCTTCAGCGACTCGATGGCACAGTCACTGATGCTGCCCGCCGCCGTTCTGGTGATCGGGCTGATCGCCGCGCTGTTCTTCACCAAGCCCAACTACCTCGAGCGGCCGGCCGACACGACCACCGCGAAAGCCGAAGCAGCGTAGGGATCCAGGGCCCTAAACGATCCGGAAGGCCTGCTCGGTCGAGGCCCGGCCGTCGTAGACGGCCTTGGCCACGTAGGTTCCCGGCTTCGCCTGGGGCTGGCCGGGCAGGCAGCCGAGGCCTGAGCGGCGGCCGTTCCAGAGCACCGTCGTGGTGGATTGTTTGCCCTTGGCAAGGATCAGGGTGGCGCGCGGAATCGCCTGCCCGCAATGGGTCGTGGTCCAGATCTGGTCCTGGCCCGACGTGATCGTCACCGAGAGCCGGGTCGGATCGACCGTCGCCTTGCACTCGTCACCGACGGCGCTCAACTGGATCGCGAGGCTGAGCGGCGCACCCGGCGCGAGCGACCTGCTGGCCGGCAGCACGTCGATCTTCACGTCGCTGCCGGTGCACTTCACGTCCTTCGGCGGCTCGGACGTCTTCGCCGTACCGGTGGTCCTGCCCGGTTCCGAGGTCTTGCCGCCAGGCGTCTTCGTGCTGCCCGACGTCGACGGCGTGGAGGTCAGTACGGCGCTCGGCTGGGTGCTGGGGCTCTGCCCGGGGTCGGTGGCCGCGGAGTTCTGCTGATCGCCGCCGCCTCCGCCGATCACGCGGACCAGCACCACCAGGACGACCACCAGCACGACGAGCACGAGTGCGCGCCGGAACCAGTAGACGCTGGCGGGCAGATGCCCGACGGGTCGGAGCAGGCTGCTCATGCTCGCACCCTAATGTCAGGATTGTGCTCGCCATGTCAGACTCGCCGCTTCCGCTCGCATCAGCCCTGCACGAGCCCGTCCTGCGCTGGTACGCGGCGAACGCCCGCACCCTGCCCTGGCGCGACCCCTCGGCTGGTGCCTGGGCAGTGATGGTCAGCGAGTTCATGCTGCAGCAGACCCCCGTCGCCCGGGTACTCCCGGCGTACGAGGTGTGGATGGAGCGGTGGCCGAAGCCGGCAGACCTGGCCGGAGAGGCTCCAGGTGAGGCTGTGAGGGCCTGGGACCGCTTGGGGTACCCCAGGCGCGCCCTGCGGCTTCACGCGGCAGCTCGGGCGATCGTGGAGCAGCACGGCGGCGAAGTACCGGACGACCACGCGGCGCTGCTCGCTCTGCCGGGCGTCGGGACCTACACGGCGGCCGCGATCGCGTCGTTCGCCTTCGGGCAGCGGCACGCGGTCGTGGACACCAACGTGCGCCGCGTCTTCGCCCGGGCGCTCACCGGCACCGCTCAGCCGAGCATCTCCCCGACTGCGGCCGACCAGCGGCTCGCGGTATCCGCGCTGCCGCAGGACGAGCCCACCGCGGCTCGCTGGGCTGTGGCGACGATGGAGCTGGGCGCGCTGGTCTGCACCGCTCGCACACCGCGCTGCGCCGACTGCCCGATCCGCAGTCAGTGCGCGTGGGTCCTGGCCGGCAGTCCGCAGTACTCCGGGCCGCCGCGCAAGGGCCAGACCTACGAAGGCACCGATCGCCAGGCTCGCGGCCGCCTCCTCGCCGTACTGCGGGCCGCGACCGGCGCCGTCTCCAAGGCCGACCTCGACGCCTGCTGGCCTGACCAGCTCCAGCGCGAGCGAGCCCTGGATGGCCTGGTCGCAGACGGTCTAGTGGATCCGCTTCCCCGCAACCGCTACGCCTTGCCGGCCTGAAGTCGGCAGAACCCAGAACGTCCGGAGACCCTCACGGGAACTCCGGACGTCGCGAAAGCCGGGCCGACGGTGCGGTCCGGTGAGAGGTGCTGGCGGCCGGCCCGGGGTGGTTTGCCCCGGGAGCCGGCCTCAGCGGGAGGTGCTCAGTTCTTCTTGCTGCCGTTCGCCGTGGCCTCGGCGTCGTCGTCGGTGAGCAGGTCCAGCGGCATCGCCGGGCTGCCGGACAACGTGGCCAGCATCTGCCGGACGTTGGTCAGCTGCGCGTTGATGCTGTCGCGGCGCTGCGTCGCGGCCGCGAGCTCACGCTCGGACTCGGCGCGGATCCGCTCGGACTTGTCCTTGGCGGCGGCAACGATCTCCTGCGCCTGACGGTTGGCGTCGGCCAGCTGCTGCTGGGCCAGGCGCTCCGCCTCGGAGCGGGAACGGTCGGCTTCGCGCTGCACCTGGGCCGCACGGTCGGTGACCGCCGCCAGCTGCTGCTCGGCCAGGGCCGTCCGGGCGGCGAACTCCTGCTCGACCTTGCCCCGGCGCTCGGCCAGGGTGGTCTCGAAAGCGGCCGCTGCCTGGGCGGACTTGGCCCGCTCCTGCTCGTACAGCGCCTGGGCCTCGCTGCGGCGCGCGGTGGCGTCGCGCTCGGCCTCGTCGCGCATGTCGTCGGCCTGAGTGCGCGCCTCCTCGAGGATGCGGGCAGCCTCGGCGTCCACCTCGCTCTTCCAGTCCAGGGAGTACTGCTCGGCCTCCTTGCGGACCTTCTTCGCGTGCGCCTCGGCGTCGGCGACGATCGCCTCGGCGTCGGCACGGGCCCGGGTGACCAGATCGCGGGCCTCGTCGTCGGCCAGCGACAGGATCTTCGCCACCCGCTCACCGAACTCGGTGAACGTGGGCGTGCGGTCCTTGTTGTCCTCCTGGGCGGTGATCACGGCCGACTCGGCCGCGTCCGTCCGGGTCTGCAGCTCCTGAACGTGGCGCTGCAGCTGCTCGGACTGCTGCTGCAGTGCGGTCAGCGAGGTGGTCAGCTCACGAACGTGCTGGTCCACCTGGGCAGGCTCGTAGCCACGCAGAACGGTGCGGAACGGGGTTGGGGCTTCACTGCTCATGTCTTCTGATGCTCACTTCGGTGGGTGGGTGGATCACACATTGTCACTGACAAGGATCTGACTGTCACGTCCTCATCCTGATTCCCCCGTGGAACCCTCGCTAGCGGACATTCCACCACCTGCGTGGAACCCAGGGATAGCGAGTGCCTCGATCACACCCGAAAGCTGGGTGAGCTCCTTGGTGATCTCGTCGCGGCGCTGGTTGAGCGCAGCGACCCTCGCCTCGGCGTCGGCGAGAAGTTTACGGGCCTGCGCGCGCAGCTCGTCAGCATGCTCGCGGGCCTGCGCCTCGAGGCCCTGAGCCTCGGCGCGGGACTTGCGGATCAGCTCGTGCGACTGGCGCTGCGCGTCGGCCAGATCCTTGGCGGCGCGCTCGCGCAGCACCTGGGTGCTGGCCTGCGCCTCGGCCTCCCGGCGGTTCGCCCGGGTGACGATCTCCTTGGCCTCGACCTCGGCGGCCGCCTTCAGCCGGTCCGCCCTGCCCTGCGCCTGGGAGGTGGCCCTGTCCGCCTGCTGGGTCGCGGCGGCCAGCGTCGCCTCCGCCTGCTGGTTGGCGGAGCTCAGCGTGGTCTCGGCGAGCGTCGTCAGCTCGGCGTTCTCCCTGGCGATCGCGGTCTGGGTCTCCCTGAGCCGACTGGTCGACCGGCTGACCACCCGGCGCAGATGCGCACGCTTCTGCCGGGCCAGCTCGGCCACGTCCATCGCGGCGCGGTTGCGGATGCCCCGGGCCTCCTGCTCTGCGGCGGCGACCAGATCGTCGACCGTCTTCTTGCTCCAGGCGGTCTGCTTCTCGGCTTCCGCGAGGGCGGTCTCGGCCGCCAGGTTGGCGTCCTCGACGATCCGCTGCGCCTCGGCGGACGCGGTTCGCCGGTCGGCCTCGATGCTGTCGATCACGAGCTTCGCCTGCGCCCGGGCATCGGCCATCAGGCGCTCGTTGGCTTCCTCGGCCTCGGCCTTGCGCGCCGTGATCTCCTCGACCGCGGCGGCGCGGAGCTTGTCGATCTCCAGCGAGATCGCGGCCAGCTTGGCCCGCTCGGTCTCCTCCAGCGCGGCGGTCCGGCGCTCCAGCTCGGCCCTGTTCTCACCGCGCAGCCGCTCGATCTCGGCGTGCGCGTCGGCGATCTCGACCCGGGCCCGCTCGCGCGCCGACTCGGCCTCGCGCTCGACCGCGGTACGGAGCTCGCTCGCCTCCGACTCGGCCCGGGCGATCAGCTCGGCCTCGTTGTTCACCGCGGCCTGCGAGACGAGGGCGGCCTGCTCGCCGGCATCGGCGACCAGCTGCTGCGCCTCGCGGCTCGCGCGCTCGACGGCCTGCGCGGCGTACTCGCGGGCCTGCCGGGCTTCGTCGATCAGCTCGTCGGCGTCTTCCTTCAGCCGGGCCGCTTCCGCCTCGGCCGCGGCCAGCCGCCGGTCCGCCGCAGCCTGGGACTCCTGCCGGAGCCGATCCGCCGCCGCGTGCGACTCGGCCCGCAGTTGCTCGGCGGCCGCCTCCGACTCGGACCGGCGGTGCGCCACCCCGGCTGCCGCAGTACTGCGTAGCTGCTCGGCCGCGCTCTCCGACTCCAGCTTCAGCCGCTCGGCCTCCGCCTCGGCTTCCGCCCGGACCCTCTCCGCCTCGGCGATCGACTCGGACCGCAGTCGCTCGGCCGCCGCGGTGGACTCGCCGCGCAGGCGCTGGGCCGCGGCGGTCGACTCCTCGAGCAGCCGATCCGCCTCGGCGTTGGCTTCGCGCCGGACCCGCTCGGCCTCGGCCTCTGACTCGGACCGGAGCTGCTCCGCGGCCCGCTCGGTGTCGTCGAGCAGCCGCTGGGCCGCCGAGCCGGCGTCGTCGCGCAGCTTTTGCGCGGCCTGTTCTGCCGCGACCCGGACCCGCTCGGCCTCGGCGCGGATCCGCTCCGCCTCTTCGAGGGCGCTGTCGTTCTCGTACTCCGCCTGCTCCCGCAGAGTGTCCGCGATCCGCTGCGCCCGCTCGAGCACGCCACCCGCTTGCCGCACGCCAAAGGAACCGGCGTCGGGGACCGGTTCCTGGGTCAGAGAGAGACGCGGGGCGTCCATGCGAGGAGATGATTCCATCTCCGGCCCCCTCTCCAACAGTCCGGGTCCGAAACCTGTGGTCATGCTGCTACAACGAGCTAGATCGACAGCCGGGTAACTTCTTTTCATGCCGTTGCGCGATCTTCCCACCGAATCGAAAGCCGCGGCGGCTCTGCTCCGGACCGAGGAGCTGGAGCACCGGAGGACCTTACGACGAACCCAGTGGCAAAGTGCAGCCCTCGGGTGTCTCATTGTCGCCGCCACACTGGCCGTGCTGATCCCCGGCTCCGCGAGCACAGGCTGTTACCTCTGGCGCGCGACGACCCAGCCGGTGAGTGGACGTGGTGCCGCCCTCGCAGTACCGGTCACCGTGCTCGCGCTGCTGCTCGCGGATCGCTTGTGTGCGGACAGGATCTGGCTTCGGCCGCAGGTTCGCGGTTGGGGCGCAGTAGCTCTCGTGGTGGTCACCGGGACTGCCTGGGTCGGCCTTGCCACGCAGGGAAGAACGGGCTGCTCGACCTCACCGGCTGTGATCGGCGTCGTCGTCTGCGGGGCCCTGGCGAGCTCGATCGCGGCCTTCTGGGCGACCCGTTCACCGGCTCCGCCGGCCCTGCTCGCGGCGCCGTCGGATGTTACTGAAAATTCATCCGGCGAGCCGCTCGACCAGACCGAACTGCGAGCGGCCTTCCTCCGACTGAGTCCTGTCGCCGAGAACTCGGCCGACCTCAGGACGACGATCGAGCCGATTCTGACCGGCACACTCGCCGCGCTGCTGCTGGCCTCGACGGTCCTCCCCTGGCGTGATCTGCTCGACCCGGTGGCGCTCGGACCCACCGGCTCCGAGGCCGGTGTGGCGCGCGTACAGCTCTGGGAGATCCCGTCCGCCGAGGCCTGGGCTGTGGTGCTCGCAGTGACCGCGCTGGCGACACTCTGCGCCGCCGTCGCCACCCTGATCGTGCCCAAGCCGGCACACCTTGTCCTTCGCGTGTCAGCGGTCGCGACTGGTGCTGTGGTCGTGGCCGGCATCCTTAGCGCCCTTGCGCAGTTGCCGCCAAGGCTCTCCGACGGCGTCGGCTACAGAGTGGGAGTCGGAGCCTGGCTCGCTCTGGCATTCGGTGTGCTGCTTCTTGCTCTCGGCGTGACCGCCACCGCCTTCTCCGTACGCCGCCGCGCACCCGGGTGGTCCCTGCGCCTGGTGCTGGTCGCGGTGACCGGTCTGGTCGCCGTTGCAGCCGGGCTGTTCGTGCCGGCCGCGGCAGCACCGGAGTACCGGCCTGTGGTGGCGGCGGGGGCTCCGCATCGGCTCCTGGACCTGCAGGGCGGGCAGATGGTGGACCGGCTCGGCATGCGCGTCGCCATCGGGACGTCGGACCCGCTGGACTCCATCGCCGGAACACTCGACGGTACGCCGGGCCAGTGGTTGCTCGGCCGGACCGGCTCGGAGGGTTCGACGCTGTTCGAGTACCGCGACGGGGTGGCGCTGCCGCGAGTCGCCTTGAGCCATGGCGTGACTCCGCCCGCGCTGCTCGGGGTGACGGACAACCGGATGGTTTTGCTCGCCGGCGGTCCCGGGAATCGTCCCTGGGCGGTCCTCTCGGTCCCGCTGACACTGGTTGCCGCGGACATCAGCCTGAGCCACAAGAACGCCGACGGCAGCTACTACGTGACACCCGACGTCGACGTGCTGGCGACCGGGCAAGGGCCTGCGCTGACTCACCGCAACGCGGATCGCTCGGTGGTGATCTGGGGATCGACCAGCACCTGGCAGATCCCGGCCAACGAGTTCCGGCGCGGCATGGTGCTCAAGGACTACCTGGTCGATCCGGGACCGGGCGGACCAGGAAATGAGGTCTCCACCGGGCCGGATGGCACTACGGCCTGGAGGACCGGCCAGACGGGTCTCGCCCTGCTCAGGCCTGGCGGTGTGCCGCAGCAGCTCACCGGGGTGGCTCCCGCCGGCTGCCTGCTGAGCAAGGACGCGGCCAGCTCCTCGCTGACGGTTGAGGCGTTCGCCGTGGACGTTCGAGGCAACCTGTGGCTCGGTGGGAGCTCCCCGACCTCCGTGATCACTCCGGACGGCGTACTGCGTGAGGTGCCTGCTGGGCCCGCCGGAGTGGACAGCATCGAGGCTAGGCCCGACGGGTCCGTCCTGCTGGGTGTTTCGCCGGGTGGTGGTGACCAGATCCTCGAGATCACCGACGCGGCCGACTCAGCCGGCTCCTACCCGGCCGCACCCGAGCCGGCAGCTCGCTGCGATCGCCGGAAGCCTGCGGACGGCAATACGCAGTACAGGGCGACTGTGCTGCCGACAGTGCAGCCGGCGGAACCATCGGTGACCGCAGAAGGTCAGCCGGGCAAGGCTATTCCGGGTACGGGCATGCAGCTGGGTTTAGATGCCCACGGCAAGCTCATTCGGCTCCGGGTACCCAACGCGGCGCACGCGTGGGCTCCGGACGGGCTGGGCGGTGTGTGGTGGACGGTGGCCAGCCGGAGCAATCCTTCGGCCGAAGTAGCGGTGCACTGGACGGCCGCCGGGGCTGAGGCGGTACGCGATCCTCGGCCGGTCGCGCCCAACCAGCGTGGGGAGTTCGCGGCCGCCGCCGGCGGCAGGCTCGTCACTGCGATCAGCGGGCAGTTCTACAACTTCTACGGTCCAGGCCCGCAGGTGAACCGCATCCAGCTGAAGGGCGCCCTGAAGCAGGACGGTCTGGTCCAGCTCGGGTCGGGCGACGCAGCCATGGTCCTGGGCGAGCGGCTCGTCCACGTCTCGCATGATGGCAAGGCGACCACACTGCTCGGCGGGGCGACCTCCGGCTGGCCGATCACCGCGACCGGCGTCGCTGCCGACCAGTGGACCACGGACGGCAACTGGTTCGCCGGTCCGGACGGAAAGCTCTGGGGGTACGACGGCAGCCACCTGGTCCGCGTCGATGGGCCTGGCAAGGTCACGGTGATCGCCGGACCGGCCCAGGGCGTCCCTCAGGCCGCCGACCAGGTCACCGTCATCGGCAAGTCCCTGTACTTCGAACTCGGCACCGACGTCGTCCGCCTGGAGCCCACCCGATGAGCGACCTCCTGCCCGACGAGGAACTCCCGCGCCAGCTGGACGCCGCGGAGCAGGCGCTCGCGATCTCTCAGCACCGGTGGTTCGGTCGAGTGACCCTGCTGACCGCACTAGCCGCCGGTGTGACGCTGCTCCTCCCGTGGACCTTCAGCAGGCGACTCGGCCTCTCGGTCTGGCAACTCGGCCTGGAGACCCAGCCGTCGGTGGCCGTCACCTGGTTGGCCGGGCTCGCCACCTCGATCCTCGCGCTGGCTCTCCACCCCCGTCGCCAGCCCGCCTCCTCCAGTGACGACCCGACTCGAGCGACCGCCTCCTCCCGCGACGACCAGACGCGAACGACCGCCAGCATCTACAGCCAGACGGCAGCAGCTGTCACCGCGCTCATCGCCATGCTCTTCATCGCGGGGGCTTGGCAGGCGCGGGACCTCGGCTCGCTCAGCGACTCCTGGCCCGGCCCCGGCCCCGCCCTCGCCGCCATCACCGGCTTCACCTGGCTGCTCGCCGCCAGCGCCCAACTGGTCGCCTCCCGCGTCCCCCAGACCCACCCCACCGACGAGGCCCTCCAAGAAGCCGTCACCCGCCTTCGCAACGCCCGCTGAATCACCCGGCCGAGGGAGCGGCACCACCCGCGGGAACGAGGCGACCGAGGTACCTCCGGCGCGACCGTGGAAGCACGTGAAGCTGGAGGAATCGATGACTGTCACCGTGGACCAGACCCGCAGCACCACCACCAGGCTCCCGGTGCTCGTGGCCTGCCTGTCCCTGCTGTACGGCGCACTTGGGCTGGCGTGGCTCCTGGGTGCGGACTGGTACCCGTTCGGCCTGGTGCCGCCCGAGAACGAGAAGCTCTCGCTGCTCGCGTTCTTGCCGGAGCACGTGGGCGCCGGGGTGATCGCAGTACTCGGGTTCCTCGGGGTGCCGGCTGCTCTCGGGCATACCCGGACCGAGTGGAGCCCCACGGCGTACCGACCGTTGCTGGGGTTCACGGCGCTGCAGGTGGTCGTGTTTGGGCTGGCGGTTCTGGAGCTGGCCACCGGGTTGTTCGATTGGGGCGCCTTCAAAGAGCTCGGCGAAGGGCTGGCCGGAGTACCGGAGAAGGTCGGGTCCCGGCTGTTGCTGGTCTTCGGGGCGTTCCTGCTCGGCGCCGGCTGGGCTGTGCTCGGCATACGAGGGCTGCGGACCTTACGCGGCCGCGGCAGCTGAACTGGTCAGCCGACGCCCCTGAGTACGGCCAAGGGCCCCGCGGACTGGTGTCCGCGGGGCCCTTCGGTCTGCCTAGGCCAAAGCCTGGATCAGGTGTCCTGAAGGCCGGAGGAACCTCCGGCGATCTCGGTCAGCTCCAGGTCCGGGCTGGTGGCGGCCTTCGGGGTGCCGAGGAAGGTGAAGAACTCCGGCACGCCGTCCTCGCTGACGGTGCCCTCGGGGGCGACGTCGACGAGCACGATCTGGCCGGGACGCAGTTCCCCGAACAGGATCTTCTCGGCCAGCACGTCCTCCACGTCACGCTGCAGCGCGCGACGCAGCGGGCGAGCACCCAGGACCGGGTCGAAGCCACGGTCGGCGACCAGTGCCTTCGCCGCCGGGGTGAGCTCGATGCCCATGTCCTTGTCCTTCAGCCGCTCCTCCACCTGCGCGACCATCAGGTCGACGATCTTGACGATCGCGTCCTTGTCGTGCTGGTGGAAGACCACGATCTCGTCGACGCGGTTCAGGAACTCGGGGCGGAAGTGCTGCTTGAGCTCCTCCGTCACCTTCGCCTTCATCTTCTCGTACGAGCCGGAGGTGTCGCTGGTCTGCGAGAAGCCGAGGCTGCCCTTGGAGATGTCGCGAGTACCCAGGTTCGTGGTCATGATGATGATGGTGTTCTTGAAGTCGACCACGCGGCCCTGGGCGTCGGTCAGACGACCCTCGTCCAGGATCTGCAGCAGCGAGTTGAAGATGTCCGGGTGGGCCTTCTCGACCTCGTCGAACAGCACCACGCTGAACGGCTTGCGGCGCACCTTCTCGGTCAGCTGGCCACCCTCTTCGTAGCCGACGTACCCGGGAGGCGAACCGAACAGCCGCGAGGCCGTGTGCTTCTCGGAGTACTCCGACATGTCGAGGCTGATCAGCGACTTCTCGTCACCGAACAGGAACTCGGTCAGCGCCTTGGACAGCTCGGTCTTACCGACACCGGACGGACCGGCGAAGATGAACGAGCCGCTCGGCCGGCGCGGGTCCTTCAGACCCGCACGGGTCCGCCGGATCGACCGGGACAGTGCCTTGACGGCGTCGGTCTGGCCGATGTAGCGCTTGGCCAGCTCGTCCTCCATCTTGAGCAGCCGGGAGGACTCCTCCTCGGTCAGCTGGAAGACGGGGATGCCGGTCGCGGTGCTGAGCACCTCGGCGATCAGCTCCTCGTCGACCTCGGCGACGACGTCCATGTCGCCGGCCTTCCACTGCTTCTCGCGCTCGGCCTTCGCGTTGATGAGCTTCTTCTCGTCGTCACGAAGACTCGCCGCCCGCTCGAAGTCCTGGGCGTCGATCGCCGACTCCTTCTCCCGGCGCACGTTCGCGATCTTCTCGTCGAACTCGCGCAGGTCCGGCGGAGCGGTCATCCGGCGGATCCGCAACCGGGAACCGGCCTCGTCGATCAGGTCGATCGCCTTGTCCGGCAGGAAGCGGTCCGAGATGTACCGGTCGGCCATCTGCGCCGACGCGACCAGGGCCGGGTCGGTGATGGTGACGCGGTGGTGCGCCTCGTAGCGGTCCCGGAGGCCCTTGAGGATCTCGATCGTGTGCGCGATCGAGGGCTCGGCCACCTGGATCGGCTGGAAGCGGCGCTCCAGCGCGGCGTCCTTCTCGACGTACTTGCGGTACTCGTCGAGGGTGGTGGCGCCGATGGTCTGCAGCTCACCACGGGCCAGCATCGGCTTCAGGATGCTCGCCGCGTCGATCGCGCCCTCGGCCGCGCCGGCCCCGACGAGGGTGTGGATCTCGTCGATGAACAGCACGATGTCGCCGCGGGTGCGGATCTCCTTCAGCACCTTCTTCAGGCGCTCCTCGAAGTCACCGCGGTAGCGCGACCCGGCCACCAGCGCGCCGAGGTCGAGCGTGTAGATCTGCTTGTCCTTCAGGGTCTCGGGCACGTCGCCACGCACGATCGCCTGGGCCAGGCCCTCGACGATCGCGGTCTTGCCGACGCCCGGCTCACCGATCAGGACCGGGTTGTTCTTGGTCCGCCGGGACAGCACCTGCATGACCCGCTCGATCTCCTTCTCGCGCCCGATCACCGGGTCGAGCTTGGACTCACGGGCGGCCTGGGTGAGGTTCCGGCCGAACTGGTCGAGCACCAAGGAGCTGCTGGGCGCACCCTCGGCGGGCGCGCCGGCGGACGCCGTCTCCTTGCCCTGGTACCCGCTCAGCAGCTGGATGACCTGCTGGCGGACCTTGTTCAGGTCCGCACCGAGCTTGACCAGGACCTGCGCGGCGACGCCCTCACCCTCGCGGATGAGGCCGAGCAGGATGTGCTCGGTGCCGATGTAGTTGTGGCCCAGTTGCAGGGCCTCACGCAGGGAGAGCTCCAGTACCTTCTTGGCGCGAGGGGTGAACGGGATGTGCCCGCTCGGAGCCTGCTGTCCCTGGCCGATGATCTCCTCGACCTGAGAGCGGACAGCCTCCAGCGAGATACCCAGGCTCTCGAGAGCCTTGGCGGCGACACCCTCACCCTCGTGGATCAGGCCGAGCAGGATGTGCTCGGTCCCGATGTAGTTGTGGCTGAGCATCCTGGCCTCTTCCTGGGCCAGGACGACTACCCGACGGGCGCGGTCCGTAAATCGTTCAAACATCGCCAAAGCGCTCCTTGCCTCAGAGGAGTCGGACGTGCCGTATAGGCCGACCCCCGTACATGCATGCTAGTCCCCGGCACCGACAGGCTCGCTCTCAGCGAACAAGCTGCGACCTCTCGTACGGTCGCCAACTGGGGATCACAAGGGAACAACCTCTGTACCGGGCCCGGTGTTCCCGCCGCGCCCGGTGTTCGCCACCAGCGAATTCTCGAAGATCGCTGCCTACTCAGCTATCCGGCGCAGGCCGGTACCGCCCTGGCGTCCCCGTCGTGTCCACACTGTGAAACGGCCGGAATGCGGACGGTCCCGGCGCCATCGCTGGCGCCGGGACCGCAGTCCGGGGAATTACTTGGCGTCGTTGTACGCCGCCCGCACCTCGGCGGAGATACGACCCCGCTCGCTCACCTCGTAGCCGTTGTCCTTGGCCCACGCGCGGATGTCGGCGGAGTCGGTCGCCGACCGGCCCCGTCCGCGCGCACGCCCGCCGGCGCCACCGCGGCGGCCGGAGACCCGGCGCCCCGCTCCGACGTAGGCGGCCAGAGCGTCACGCAACTTGGCGGCATTCTTCTTGGACAGGTCGATCTCGTACGTCGAGCCATCCAGACCGAAGGTCACGGTCTCGTCGGCCTTACCGCCGTCGAGATCGTCCTCGAGAACCACCTGGACCCTTTGCGCCATCGATGACAGTCCTTTCCGCGCCCGCCACCGGGCACAATCAACGTGCGGAATTGTTGCTCCTGATTTGTACCGCACAAACCGGCACCGTGTCATTCAACAGGCACAATGTAACCGAAAGATGTGACTAAAACCTCCGCACCGGCGACGCAACGCATCCGTCGTGACCATCGGTATTCAGCTGGCTGCAGGACGGTCCGGCACAAAAATCGGACCCGGGAATGGATTTGGCCGTTGGTTGTGCTATGCAACGGTCCCCGGGTCCGATTTATCGGCGCCGGTCAGCGGGCAATCAGGTCACTCCGGACGAAGCAGCGGGAAGAGAATCGTCTCGCGGATACCGGCCCCGGTGAACAGCATCACGAGCCGGTCCACGCCCATCCCCATCCCACCGGCCGGCGGCATCCCGAACTCCATCGCGCGGAGGAAATCCTCGTCCAGGTCCATCGCCTCGGGATCGCCGGCCGCGGCCAGCAACGACTGTGCCACCAGGCGTTCACGCTGGATCACCGGGTCGTTGAGCTCCGAGTACGCCGGCGCCAGCTCGACCCCGTTGATGATCAGGTCGAAAGCCTCGACCAGGCCGGGAATTGACCGGTGCGGCTTCGCCAGCGGGCGCACCGACTCGGGATAGTCCTGCACGAAGGTGGGCTGGATCAGGGTGTGCTCGACCAGCTTCTCGTACAGCTCCAGCGCGATCTCGCCGGCATTCCAGCCCGGCTGCAACTCGACCCGGTGCTGTTCGGCGAGCTTCGTCAAGGCGGCCGCGTCGGTGGTCACGTCCACCGCTTCACCGACCGCTTCGGAGATCAGGTCGAATACGCTGGCCTCGCGCCAGGGCGCGCTCAGATCGATCTCAGAACCGTCACGTCCGGTCACCACCGTGCGGTCCACCGCCTCCGCCGCATTCAGGACCAGATCACGAAGCAAAGTCTTCATCGTGTTGTAGTCGCCGTAGGCCTGATAGGCCTCCAGCATCGAGAATTCCGCGGCATGGGTGGAGTCGAGTCCCTCGTTGCGGAAGGTCCGGCCGATCTCGTAGACCCGGTCGACGCCGCCGATCATCGCGCGCTTGAGATCGAGCTCGAGGGCGATCCGGAGCAGCATCTGCTGGTCGAAGGCGTTCAGGTGGGTCCGGAACGGGCGGGCCGCCGCGCCGCCGTTGGTCAGCTGCAGGACCGGCGTCTCGACCTCGACGTAGTCCTGGGCGTCCAGGGTGGCGCGCAGCGACTTCAGCACGGCGGCCTTGGTGCGGACCATGTCGCGCGCCTCCGGCCGGACGATCAGGTCCACGTAACGCAGCCGGACCCGGGACTCCTCGCTCAGCGGCTTGTACTCGTTCGGCAGCGGGCGCAGCGTCTTGGCGACCATCTGCCAGGCGGTCGCCTGGACCGAGAGCTCGCCGCGGCGGCTCGTCACCACCTCGCCCTGCACGGACAGCAGGTCGCCGATGTCCACCAGCGCCTTGAACCGGGCCAGCTCCTCCTCGCCGATGTCGGCCAGCGACAGCATCACCTGCAGCTCGGTGCCGTCACCTTCGCGCAGCCGGACGAAGCAGAGCTTGCCGGTGTTGCGCAGGAAGATCACCCGGCCGGCCACGGAGACCTGCTCACCGGTCTTCGTGTCCGGCTCGAGCTCCTGCCCGTCGTACCGGGCTCGCAGGTCCTTCAGCAGGTGGGTCCGGGGCACTGTGATCGGGTACGGTTCGACCCCCTCGGCCAGCAGCCGGTCACGCTTCTCCCGGCGGACCCGCATCTGCTCGGGCAGGTCGTCCTGCCCGCTGTCGGGGGTCACCGGGTTCTCACGTGGCTCAGTCATGCCCCAAAGGCTAGTGACTGACTCCCCTCTCGACCGAATCCATTAGTACCGCGGATGGCGGGCCGGCCTCGGCGGCACCCTGCTCCGCCTCCCCGGGCCGGCCGCCCGCAGGCCGCCTGCCGGCCCGAATCACGAGTACTCCGGCGACCACCGCCGCGACGGCGCAGCCGGTGCCGCCGGTCACGAATGTTGCCCGGGGCCCCAAGACGGAGCCGGCCAGGCCGCCGAGGAGAAGGGCCAGCAGGCTGAAGGCACGGGCGGTTCCGCCCAGCGCGGCGATCACCCGGCCGCGGACCAGTTCAGCCGACCTGGTCACCACCAGTGTGCTGGTCGCGGCGTTCAGCATGCCGCTGCCGAATCCGACCGCGACGGCGCCGATCACGAGCGGGACCACCCCGCCGGCCAGGCCCATCAGGACGCAGGACACCCCGATCGCCGCAGTACCGGTGAGAACAGCGTGTGAGCGGGCCTTGTCGGTCCGCAGCCGGCCGGTGAACCAGGCACCGGCGATCGCGCCGGCGCCCTGGGCGGCCAGGACGCCGCCGTACCCGCTCGGGCCGAGGCCGATCTCATCCGTGATCAGGAAGACCTCGACCACGTTCACGGCCTCTCCGACCAGGACGAACACCCACAGCGCCGGGACCAGGATCCGCAGCAGCGGGTCCGCGAACATGCTCCGCAGGCCTGCCATCAGCGCGCCTCGCTCCCGTACTGCGCCCGGCTCGGGGCTGCGGCGGGTCCGGACCACCCGGGCGACGAGCGCCAGCCCGAGGAAGGTCGAGGCGTCCACCAGCAGAGCCCCGCGATCACCGGACCAGCCGACCAGTACGCCGCCGACGGCTGACCCGGCCAGCGTGGCCACGCCGATCAGGGCCTGGCTCGTGCCGGTCGTGCGACCGACCAGGTCCTCGCCGACGATCCGCGGGATCAAGGCACCCCACGCGGGTCCCGCGACGGCTTGGCCGACCTGCAGGACGCAAACCAGCGCGAGCGTGGCGGCCAGACCGTGGCAGAACGCCAGCCCGACCCCGGCGGCCGCCTGCAGCAGGGACGACCAGACCAGCACGGTCCGCGAGTCGTAGCCGTCCACGATCCGGCCGGCGAACGGGATCATCACCACCGTCGGTACCGCGAACGCCAGCAGCAGCGCGGTGATCGCGCCCGGCCCACCGTCGCCGGAAACCCGCAGCATCAAGGCGATCAGCGCGATCGAGTCACCGGCGTACGACAGGGCGCGGGCAGGCAGCACGAGGCGGAGATCGCGGAAGGACCAGATCGAAGTCTGAAGTGATTGCTTCACAACTATGAAGTTAATGCTTCAGATATGCCCGGGTCAAGGGACCGGCTACGCTGTCGCCGTGGCCGCGAAGAAGAAGCGCCTGGAGCTGACCGATCCGCGGGCGATCCGCGCCCTGGCCCACCCGGCCCGGCAGCTGATCATCGAGGAGCTGTACAACGGCCGGGTGCTGACCGCGACCGAGTGCGCCGAGCTGGCCGGGCTGACCCCGTCCGCGACGAGCTACCACCTCCGGGCGCTGGCCCGCTGGGGCATCGTTGAGCGCGCGGACGACACCACGGACGGCCGCGAGCGGCCGTGGCGGGCCCCAGCGGTCAGCCTGGTCATCTCGTCCCAGTCCAGCGGCGCGGGCCGGCTGGCGAGCCAGACGATGATGCGCACCAACGTGAACCGGGTGATGGAGCAGTTCGAGGAGATGTCCGGCGACGATCCCTGGGACGAGCTCAGCCTGATGAGCCGCGCCCGCCTGTGGCTGACGAAGGCCGAGGCCGAGGAGCTCGGCAAGGAACTCACCGAGGTGATCGACCGGCACCGCCGCGGCCGGACGGCGGCCAGCCACCCGGCGTCCACCCGCCTGGTCAGCACCCTGCTTGCCGTCGTCCCCACCGGCAAGGCGCCCGAAGAAGCCGACTGAGCGCCGCCTGAGCCTGATTCGGGCCGACTTGAGCCCGACTCGGGCACTGTCCGAACTGTTAGCCGCCGACAGGACACGTTTCCGCCGCACCGGAGTACCGTCGAAACGAGAGGGTTTCTCCGCCGCGCAGGTGATCACATGCAGTCCTGGCTTCTCTGGCTGACCATTGCCGCGGTGCTCGGTATCGCCGAGTTGCTGACGGCCACGTTCGACTTGTTGCTGCTCGCTGTCGCGGCACTGGCCGCGGCGGCGCTCGCCGCATTGGGCCTGGGGACGGGGCTGCAGCTGCTCGCCTTCGCCGTGACAGCCGCCGCGATGATCACGCTGGTCCGGCCGGTCGCCCGCCGGCACCTGAACTCGCACCCGCAGCTACGGACCGGTGTGGCCGCCCTGATCGGGCGGGAGGCAGTGGTCCTGAGCCCAGTCGGACGGGAGCCCGGTCGGGTCCGGATCGGCGGCGAGGAGTGGAGCGCCCGGTCCTACGACCCCGACGTGCTGATCCCGACCGGGACCACCGTCGACGTATTCGCGATCGAGGGCGCCACAGCCCTCGTGCATCCCCGGGAGGATCCATGGCCGAACTGATCGTCGGGATCGTGGTGGCGCTGCTGGCCGTCGTGCTGGTCCTGCGTACCGTCCGCATCATCCCGCAGGCCAGGGCCAGCAACGTGGAGCGGCTCGGCCGCTACCTGCGCACGCTCGAGCCCGGGCTGAACATCCTCATCCCGTTCGTCGACCGGCCCCGGCAACTGATCGACCTGCGCGAGCAGGTGATCTCGTTCGAGCCGCGCTCGGTGATCACCGAGGACAACCTGGTCGTCGACATCGACACGGTGCTCTATGTCCAGGTCACCGATCCCCGCGCGGCGGCGTACGAGATCGCCAACTTCGAGCAGGCGATCGAGCAGCTCACTGTCACCACACTGCGCAACGTGATCGGCAGCCTGGACCTGGAGAAGGTACTGACGTCCCGCGAGCACATCAACTCACAGCTGCGCGGCGTGCTGGACGAGGCCTCCGGCAAGTGGGGCATCCGGGTGAACCGGGTCGAGCTGAAGGCGATCGACCCGCCGCCGTCGATCAAGGAGTCGATGGAGAAGCAGATGCGGGCGGACCGGGAGAAGCGGGCCGCGATCCTCACCGCCGAGGGCGTCCGGCAGGCCCGGATCCTGACCGCGGAGGGTGACCGGCAGGCCGCCATCCTGCGCGCCGAGGGCCAGGCGAAGGCGATCGACACGGTGTTCGAGGCGATCCACCGCAACGACCCGGACCCGAAACTCCTGGCCTACCAGTACTTGCAGATGCTGCCCGAGCTCGCGAAGGGTCCGGGCAACACCTTCTGGGTGATCCCGTCCGAGGTCACAGCGGCGCTACAGAACGTCACGAAGGCGTTCAACGGGACGAACCCTGAAATTCCCCGGGAATAGCTCACAGATCAGCTAAACGCTTGCGCGCGGGTGCCAGGATGGAGGCATGGGGGGAACAACACTGGACGCGCTGGCCATCGCGGTACCGACCGGCGGCGTCGCCGTACTGGCGTACCTGGTCGTCGGGCTGGTCATCGGCATCGAGAGCATGGGGGTGCCACTGCCGGGCGAGACCACGCTGATCGCCGCCTCGCTGCTGGCTTCGCAGGGTGACCTGAACCTGGTGATCGTGATCGCGGCAGCGGCGGCCGGCGCCATCATCGGCGACTCGGTCGGCTACCTCATCGGGCGCCGGGCAGGGCGCGGGCTGTTCGACCGGCTCGGCCGCCGGTTCCACCACTTCTCGCCGGCGCGGATCGAGAAGGCCGAGAAGTACTTCCACAAGTACGGCGTCTGGACCGTCTTCTTCGGCCGGTTCGTCGCGCTGCTGCGGATCTTCGCCGGGCCGATGGCGGGCACGCTGCGGATGCCGTACTCGCGGTTCCTCGCCGCCAACGCGGCCGGCGGGATCGCCTGGGCGACGACGATCGGCATCGTCGCGTTCAAGGTCGGCGACAACGCGGACAAGATCTTCGGGGAAGTCTCGGTCTGGGCCCTGGTGGTGATCGCCGTCGCCGTGGTCGCGGCGTACGCCGGCTACAAACTGCGCAAACGCCGCAGCGGGGGGACCGAGGCCGCAGTACCGGCTGATGCCCAGTCGCTGGAGGCGGGACCGATGGCGGTCGAGACCTCAGCGGATGCTTAGCATCAGGTGCGGCGTGACCGTGCTGTACAGCGGCCGGCCCAGATACGTCGCGTTCGGCAGCACGTAGCGGAAGACGAAGAGGCCCGGCCGCGCGGCCTTGAAAGCGAACACCACCTGGCCCCGCAGGATCCGCACCTGTTTGACGTTGTTCCACCTCTTGGACACTCGGTTCCACTGTTGCAGCAACGCGACCGCGTTCATCGGAGGCTTCACGGTCGCGTAGACCGTGATCGTCTCACCCCGCCGCCGCGACGCCCCGCCGATGAATCCGGCCGATGCGACCCGTACGACGCCCCTCGTCACCGCCGGCTTGCTCGTCGAGGAGCTGACCATCGATCCAGCCCCGCTGTAGAGCGGCACGGTGACCATGTAGGGACGGGTGCCCGCCGCGGTGACCGCTATGTCGTAATACCCGCCGGTGCTGGTGATACCGCGACCCGCGGGGGTCCACCGGGCGCGCGGCCTGACCTGGGTGAGGACGACCACCGGCAGTCCGGCCAAGGTGGTTCGTTGCTCCACGCAACTGGTCTCCGGGGCGCAGCGGACCTCCTGCAGGATCGCCCGGCCACGGATCCTCATGGCCACGCTGAACTGCGCCGACCCGGGGACCGACGCGGTCGTCGTACTGGACCGGCCCGCGATCTCGCCACCGACCGCGGAGGTCCACTCGTTCTGGGCGCGGAGCTGGAAGAGGTACGGGGGCTTCAGGTCCTCGAGCACCACCTGGGTGGAGGTGGTGCCTGGTCCCATCGCGCGCAGTTGCTCCCCTGGCCGGCCGACGAGCGGGACGTAGAGCTGGGGACGCCCGGTCACGTCCAGTGGATCGTCCGGGCTGAAGTCCTGCGGGGGCGCCGGCACGTCCCAGCGCACGAGCACGTCCTGGCCGGACTCCCCGGTCGGGATGGCGGCCGAGGCGGACGGCCGGACCGGGCCGTCGGTGTCGAACATCGGCGACCTGGCCGGCTTGCTGGTGACCCCACCGCTCGACGTCCCGACCGCGATCGCGATCCGGTAGTTCCCGTCCGGCGGGAACTCCGAGCTCGGGATGTCCCAGGTGTTCGGCGCGTTGTCCGGCAGATACTTCACGTACGACGGGCTGGTGCTGAGCACGCCTTCGATGGTGATCCGGTTCGGCGCGTTCGAGTCCCTCCAGCTCACCCGGACGGCCTGGCGGCTGTCACTGGCCCAGGCGAGCGTGACCCCGCTCGGCGTCGGGTCCGAGGAGCAGGCGGTCAGCAGTGTGGCTCCGCACAGCGCCGCGAGAACAGTCGACAAGACAGCCCGCACCCTGACCATCTCGCCTCACCCCACCCTCACAGCAGCGACGGCTAAGACCTTACCCAGTCAGAACGACCCGCGGACCGGCAGTAGTGTCGATCCGTGAGACTCGGGGCGGACGTCTGCCGACAGTACCTCGGTACCGCCGAGCGCGCGTTCCTCGCCACCACCGGCGAGGACCTCCGGCCGCACATCGTCCCGGTCGTCTTCGCCCTCGCCGGCGACGAACTCGTGATCGCGATCGATCAGAAGCCGAAGTCCACCACGAACCTCCGCCGGCTGCGCAACCTCGCCTGGAATCCCCGCGTCGCCGTCCTGTGCGACCGGTACGACGCCGACTGGTCCCAGCTCTGGTGGGTCCGTGCCGACGGCGTGGCCCGAGTGGACGAGCAGAACCCAGAGGCGGTGGAGTCTCTCGCCGCCAAGTACCCGCAGTACCGGCTGGACCCACCGCACGGTCCGGTCATCACGATGACGATCGACGCCTGGTCCGGCTGGTCCTACAGCTGAGCGGTGGACCGGTGGCTGGCGTCGCGATCGGCCGCGCAGGCCGGGCACAGTCCCCAGTAGGTGACCTCGGCCTCGTCGATCCGGAAGCCGCTCCCGTCGTCGGCTCCCAGGCAGGTCGTCTCGCCCACGGCGCGATCGACGTCCTCGATCCGCCCGCAGCGCCGGCAGATCAGCTGGTACATGCACCGCAGCTTTCCAGCTGATCTGGAGTGAGTCAAGAAAACGGTTCCGCGGGCCGCGATGGGACACACTGGTGGCCGACACGACCTCCGGGGGAATCATGGCCTACCTCAATCCGTCCGAACCGCCCGAGGGCTTTCTCGAGGAGAACCGCTCGCCGGCCGGGCACATCCCGAACTTCGTCACCATGTTCGCCGCCCGGCCCGCGGTCTACGAGGCGTGGAAGCAGCTGAACGGCGCGATCAAGGCGAGCATGGACCTCCGCCGCTACGAGCTCGCCACGCTGGCCGCGGCGACGGCGCTGAAGTCCAGCTACTGCTGTCTCGCCCACGGCCAGGTCCTGGCCGAGAAGTTCCTGACCCCCGACGAGGTCGCCGCGCTGGTCCATGATCCGTCCGACGACCCGGTCGACCGAGCCGTCATGTCCTTCGCCCGCAAGATTGCCGTCGCCGCCCACACCATCACCGAGTCCGACGTCGACACCCTCCGCGCGCAAGGCCTCTCCGACGAGGACATCCTGGACGTCGCGCTCGCCGCGGCCGCCCGCTGCTTCTTCTCCAAGACCCTCGACGCCACCGGCACCACCCCCGACCCGGCGTACAACAGCCTCCCCGCCGCCCTGCGCACAGCCCTCACGGTCGGCCGCCCGATCGACGCCTGACCTACTCGGGTTCGTTGCCGGTGGGGCCGTCGAGGTGGAACGGGGTGGTGACGCCCTCGTACATCAGGTGGGTGATCAGGCCCTGCGCGGCGTGCGGAAGGTTGTGGCAGTGGTCCATCCAGATGCCCGGGTTGTCGGCCAGGAACGCGATCTCGTAGGTCTCGTCATCCTCGACGTTGAGGGAGTCGACCCACCACGGGCTGCCGGTGGCCGGCTGGCCGTTGCGGCTGAGGACGACCACGTGGTGGCCGTGCAGGTGCATCGGGTGGACCTGGCCGGAGGTGTTCTTGACCGTCATCCTGACGACGTCGCCCTGCTTCACGACGAACATCGGTACGTCCGGGAACTGGTGGCCGTTGATCGTCCACCACAGCCCGGGCTTGCCGTCGAAGAAGCCAGGGCGGCGGCCGATCCGGTACTCGAAGTTCCGATCCGCCGCTGACGGGTCGAAGGGCAGCGCGGCGGGCTTCCCGTAGGTGAGCAGGTCGACCGGCCCGGGTGGTTCGCGACCGGTCGGCGCGTCGCCCTCGCCGATCACCAGGGTCGTCGGTCCGCCACCCAGGCCGATCCGGATCGCGGTGGCCGGCAGGGTGATGGCGAGATCGATCCGGCCGCCGGCGGTCACGAGCACGGACTTCCCCGCGACCTGCGTCGGCGCGTTCACCTCGGTCCCGTCCACCGCGACCACCTTGTACTGCGCGCCGTCGACCCACGACGCCATCGGGCCGTTGTCCGTGTTGATCACTCGGACCCGCACGGTGGTCCCGGCGACTCCGGGCACCCGGCGTTCGCCGTACCCGCCGTTGACCGTGCGGACCTTGTCGTACGTGTGGGCCACGGCGACCACGTCTGTCGGGCCCGGCGAGATCACCAGCACGCCGTACAGACCGCCCTTGACCTGCTCGTGCGACAACTGGTGCGAGTGGTACCAGTACGTGCCGACGTCGGGGGCGACGAAGCGGTACTTGAACGTCTGCCCGGGCATCACCGCGTCCTGGGTGACGCCGGCGACGCCGTCCTGCGCGGCCGGTACGTCGACGCCGTGCCAGTGCAGCGTGATTCCCGCGGAGACCGACTCGTTGACCAGGGTGACCTCGACCAGGTCGCCTTTCTTCGCCCTGATCTCCGGGCCCGGCGAGGTGTGGTTGAGCGTGTAGCCCTCGGTCGAGCCACGGCCGGGGATGTCGAAGCGTTCCTTGCGCGCGACGAGGTTCACCGAGACGTCGGCCGGACGATCCGGGACCGCGGCCAGCTTGCTCAGGTCGGTTCCGTGGCCGGCGTGCATCATCGCCACCGACGGGCCGCCACCGAAGTCGGCGTACCCCATGTCCATCGCGGACAGGCCGCCGGGCACCAGGCTCTGCTGCCAGAACCAGCCGATCGGCGCCAGCAGCGCGACCGTGGCCAGCAGGCCGACCAGGACGCGGCGGAGCGGCCGGCGGGCCATCAGCTCCGCCGGCCGCAACTCGTTGCCAAGAGCATCTAGATGGTCGCCTGGGTCGCCGAGGCGCCGGTCGTCGCCGGTGTCGGCGGGCCGGATGCCCGCCTGGCCGCCATGCCCGAGACGCCGAGCAGCACCAGCGCGTTGGCGCCGTGCAGGGCGCCGACCGCGGGCGCGCCGAAGGCCACGAAGGCCAGCGCGATCTGCAGCGCCACCAGGCCGAAGACGATCGCCGCCCACTTGACCCCGCCGGGGACGTGCGCGAAGAACGACACGATCAGCAGCAGGATGGCAAGAATCGGGATCACCATCATGCCGATGGTGCCGTGCAGGCTGTGCCCGATGTTGCCGTCGTAGTTCTTGTCGATCACCAAGCCGTCGTCAACGTCCTTGATGGCGGTGAACCAGCCGAGCGCGATCGCCATCGCCTGGACCAGGACGCCGAGCGAGATGAGGCCTGCGAGTACACGGTATGCGGATCTCATGATCCTCCCCCGGATCACAGCGACCCGCGCCGATGCGACCACGAACCCACCCCGTGGCCCCGGGCCTCCCCACCCGGGTGTCGCTCGTCCTCATGGTGATCCTCTTACCGCCCTGTGCACAAGACCGTTATCCGGTGACCTGGCCTCAACGGACAGTAACACTGCCCGATCGGGCAGGGGGTGGGATCAATTGTTGCGGGCAAATGCCTCGTTCAGGCCGTGCAGGGTCAGGAACGGTTCGTGGTAGTCGATCTGGGCGCATTCCGGGACCACCAGCGGAGCCAGCGCACCTGTCGCGACCACTGTGACGGTGGAGCGGTCCAGACCCTGGTCGGCGATGATCCGGGTGATCAGACCGTCCACCAGCGCGGCGAAACCGAAGATCGCGCCGGACTGCAGCGCCTCCACCGTGTTCTTGGCGACCACCGACCGCGGGCGGACGAGCTCCACCCGGCGGAGTTGCGCCGCGGAGACGCCGAGCGCGTCCACGGAACTCTCGATGCCCGGGGCAATCGCCCCGCCGACGAACGCGCCACCGGGGTTGACCACGTCCACCGTGGTCGCAGTACCGAAGTCCGCCACGATGCAGGGGGCTCCGAATCGGTGCACCGCCGCCAGGGCGTTCGAGATCCGGTCGGTGCCGACCTCGCGCGGGTTGTCCACGAGCACCGGGAGCCCGGTCTTCACGCCCGGCTCGACGACCACGCTCGGTATGTCGCGGTAGTACCGGGCGACCACGTCGCGCAGTTCGTGCAGGACGTGCGGGACCGCGGAGCAGACCGCGATCCCCGAGACCGGAGACTCCCCGGTCAGCAGCCCTTCGAGCAGCACCGCCCACTCGTCCGCCGTACGGCGGGAGTCCGTCCCCACCCACCAGTGCCGCTTGACCGTGCCCTCGTCGATCAGGCCGACCAGCGTCCGGGTGTTCTCGACGGCGACGGCGAGCAGCATCAGGCCGCCTGGAGGTCCATCGCGATGTCGAGGACGGGCGCCGAGTGGGTGAGCGCGCCGACGGCGAGGAAGTTCACGCCGGTCTCGGCGACCTCGCGGGCCATCTCCAGCCTGAGTCCGCCGGAGGCCTCGAGCCGGGCCCGGCCGGCCACCTTCTCCACCGCCTCGCGCAACTGCTGCACGGGCATGTTGTCGAGCAGGATCAGCTCGGCACCGGACTCGACGGCGATCACCGCGTCCTCCACGGAGTCCACCTCGACCTCGATCGAGATGTCCGGGTAGGCCTTGCGGACCAGCCGGTACGCCTCGGCCACGCCGCCCGCGGCGATCACGTGGTTGTCCTTGATCAAGGCGGCGTCGGAGAGCGCCATCCGGTGGTTCTTACCGCCACCGCAGCGGACGGCGTACTTCTCCAGGGAGCGCAGCAGCGGCATCGTCTTGCGGGTGTCCCGGATCACCGCGCCCGTGCCGTCGACCGCCGCGACCCAGCGGCTCGTCAAGGTTGCGACGCCGGAGAGGTGGCAGAGCAGGTTCAGCGTGGTGCGCTCGGCCGTCAGCAACTGCCGGGTCTTGCCGCGCACGGTCATCAGGACGTCGCCGGCCTTGACCGTGGCGCCGTCCGCGACCGAGTGCTCGATCTCGACCTCTTCCTTGCCCGCGACCAGGCGGATCACCAGCTCGGCGATCTGCAGACCCGCGACCACGCCGTCGGCCCGGGCCACGAACTCCGCCACCGAGACCTGGTCCGCCTCGACGGTGGCGGTCGTGGTGACGTCCACACCCCCGGCCAGGTCCTCCTCGATGGTGGCCCGGACGAGGTCCTCGACCCACGGCCTGTCGAGTGTTTCATCCATGCTGCTACTTCCCCTCAGGTGATGCTTCGCCTGTTGCTGCTACTGCGTCTGTTGCTGTGCCTGTTACTGCGTCTGCACGGTGCGCCACGAACGTCGTGGCGGGCCGGGCCGAATCTTCCTCGGCCGGAAGAGTGATGTCCAGACTGCCGGACCAGTTCCGGTCGTCACGATCCGGGTGGTCCTCACGCCAGTGCGAGCCGCGGCTCTCCTCCCGGGTGGTTGCCGCCGCGATCAGCGCGGACGCGACCGTGATCAGGTTCGTAGCCTCCCAGCCCGGCGTTCCGGGCTCTCCGGCCGGCTGCTCGATCAGCTTGCCGAGGGTGGCACCCGCCTCCGACAGGCCGCCGGCGCTCCGGATCACGCCGGCGCCGACCGTCATCACCCGCTGCAACTCCGGCACGACGTCCGCGTCCACCAGGCCGGGGACCCGGTGGTCGACCGCGGGCTCCCGCAGTTCCGGCATCATCTCGGCCAGCGATCCGGCGATCCGCCGGGCGAAGACGAGTCCTTCGAGCAGGGAGTTCGAGGCGAGCCGGTTCGCGCCGTGCACGCCGGTACAGGCGACCTCGCCGCAGGCGTACAGCCCGGGCACGGAGGTCTGGCCGTACAGGTCGGTCCAGACTCCGCCGGAGGAGTAGTGGCAGGCCGGTGCGACCGGGATCAGCTCGCGGACCGGGTCGATACCGTGCGACCGGCAGGAGGCCAGGATGGTCGGGAACCGCACCCGCCACTTCTCGTCGCCGAAGTGCCGGGCGTCGAGGTAGACGTGATCCTTGCCGGTAGCAAGCATCTGCCGCATGATGGCCTTCGCCACGATGTCGCGCGGGGCGAGGTCGGCGAGCTCGTGCTGCCCCTGCATGAAGCGGTTGCCCAGGTGGTCGACGAGGAACGCACCCTCGCCCCGAACGGCCTCGGAGACCAACGGCTGCTGGCCTTTGGCGCTCTTGCCGAGCCACAGCACGGTCGGGTGGAACTGGATGAACTCCAGGTCCCGCACCTTCGCGCCGGCCCGCAGCGCGAGCGCCATACCGTCGCCGGTGGAGACACTGGGGTTCGTCGTCGCGGCGTACAGCTGGCCCAGTCCACCCGACGCGAGGATCACCGCCCGGCTGCGGATCGCGCCGACGCCGTCCAACTGGCCCTCGCCCATCACGTGCAGGGTGACACCCGCGACATCGCCGTCCTCGGCCGTCAGCAGGTCGAGCACCAGCGCGTGCTCGATGATGCGGATGTCGTCGGCCCGCCTCACCGCGGCGACTAGCGCCCGCTCGATCTCCGCGCCGGTGGCGTCCCCGCCGGCATGCGCGATCCGGTTGCGGTGGTGGCCGCCCTCGCGGGTCAGCGACAGGTCTCCCCCGGCCTGCGTGTCGAACCGCGCGCCCAAGTCGATCAGGTCGCGGACCGCCTCGGGTCCCTCGGTCACGAGCACCCGTACGGCGGTCGGGTCAGACAGCCCGGCACCTGCCACCAGGGTGTCCTTCAGGTGGTCCTCCGGGGAGTCACCCGGACCGAGCGCCGCGGCGATCCCGCCCTGGGCCCATTGGGTCGACCCCGACGCGACGACGTCCTTGGTCACCACGAGCACCGAGCCGAGCTCCCGGGCGCGCAGGGCGGCGGTCAGCCCCGCGATGCCCGAGCCGATCACCACCACGTCCACGGTGTCGGTCCAGCCTGGTTCGGGCGCAGCCAACCGCTGCGGCACAGCAGGAGCAGTCATCCGGCGACCGTATCAACCGGCTGCGGTGGGGGTTGGGGGGTCGGTGCAGTTCTCCGGTGTCCGGAGGGGTGCATCGCAAGGCGGAGAAGGAGCCTCGATGCGGTGTTCATCGTGGCTTCTTCTCCAACGCCGCGAGGTGCCCCTCCGGGCGCCGGAGAACTGCGCCGACCCCCCAACCCCCACCGCACTCACCGGAGCGTGATGGAAATGTTGTCAATGAGACGAGTGGTCCCTACGCGGGCGGCGATGAGCATGCGGGCTTCGCCTGGACCGATCACCGGGCCGAGGTCCGGTGCTCTGAGTGCCAGGTAGTCGATCTCGACCGACGGAACGGCTTCCAGTTCGGCGTGGGCGGCGGCCAGGACGGCGTCCGGGCCGTTCATGCCTGCCTTCGCGCCCGCGGTGAGCGCTCGGTAGAGCACCAGGGCCTCGTCACGCTCGGTCTCGTTGAGGTAGCGGTTGCGTGACGAGAGCGCGAGCCCGTCCGCCTCTCGCACGGTCTGCACCGGCACGATGTCGACGTCCATGTCCAGGTCGCACACCATCTCGCGGATCAGCGTGAGCTGCTGGTAGTCCTTCTCCCCGAACAGCGCCAGGTCCGGCGAGGTCAGGTGCAGCATCTTCGACACCACGGTCAGGACGCCGGCGAAGTGGCCTGGCCGAACCATCCCCTCGAGCTCGTCCGCCAGCGGCCCGGGATGGACCGTGATGGACGGTTCGTTCGGGTAGAGCTCGTCCCGGGACGGGTTGAAGACCAGGTCGACGCCCTCACTCTTGGCGATCGCCAGGTCACTGGCCAGCGTCCGCGGATACCGGTCGAAGTCCTCGGTCGGCCCGAACTGCAACGGGTTCACGAAGATGGTCAGCACCACGCTGCCTTCCGGCCCGACGCGTTCCCGGGCCTCGGCGAGCAACGCCGCATGGCCTTCGTGCAGGGCGCCCATCGTCATCACGACCGCGCGGGGCCGGATCGCCGCGGCTGCCCGCAACTCCGCCTTGGTCTGGGTGAGTCTCACGCCGGTGCCTCCCCTGTTCGATCCCGCTCCAGCACCCCTGCTGCCAACACCTGGTGGAACCGCTCGGCCGTCGTGCGGTCCAGCCGTCCGTCCGCCGCCGCCAGGTCCACCGTCGCCCTGGCCAGCTCGGCGTACGTGCTCGCGGTGCGGCCCCGCAGTACCGCAAGGTGGGCTGCCACCGTGTCCACGTCGCCGCGCGCGATCGGCCCGGTGAGCGCATCATGACCGGACCGCAGCGTGTTGTCGAGAGTTGCGATCAGCAAGGGCCGCAGTGTTGCCGCCGGGTCGGCGATCCCGGCCTCGCGGAGCACCTCGAACGCCTGCGCGAGCAGGGTGGTGAGGTGGTTCGCGCCGTGCACGACGCCCGCGTGGTACAGCGCCCGGTCCTCCTCCGCGACCCACTGCACACCGGCCCCGAGGCTCTTCACCAGCCGCTCGACGACCTCCCGTGCCTCGTCCGGCGCGGTCGCCGTGAAAACGACCTCCGTGAGGTCCGCCGGGCCGCCCGTGAAGGTCATCGGCGGGTGCAGCGCCACCGGGATCGCCTGGACCCCGGCCAGTACGGACAACCCGTGCGCGCCGGACAGGTGTACGACGTACTGGTCCTCCGTCAGCGGGAGATCGGCAGCCACCCGGGCGATCGCGTCGTCCGGTACGGCGACCAGCACCACGTCGGCCCGGGTGGTCACCTCGTCGGGCGACAGGACGGGTACATGCGGAAGAAGCCGCGCGGCGCGGTCGAGTGATGCCCGCGAGCGCGCGGTGAGGCCGGTGACGGGATGCCCGGCGGACGCCAAGGCTGCTCCCAAGGCGCTGCCGGCCCGGCCGGAGCCGATGATGCCGATGCGTTCCATGTCCACTCTCTACGTTCCAGTCCCCAGGGCCGTTCGGGGTACCAGACGAATTGATGCGGTTCAGAAACAGGGTAGTGCGGGCGGCGGGGATGGGGTCGAGTTCTTCGTCACAGGTGGGACGATGTGCCGGTGAACGGACAAGACCCCTGGGCGAAGCGGTCGGGGCTGACCGCGATCCTGATCGCAGTACCGGAGCTCGCCGAGTACACCGATCGCTGGCGGACGGCGTCGTTCTCGTCGGCCCGGCCCGACCTGGCGCTGTCCGAGCTGATCCCGCCGCACGTGACCGTGCTGGTGCCCTGGCTCAGGGACCCGACGCCCGAACACGTCCAGCGGCTGACCGACGCGGTCTCGGAGGTGCGGCCGTTCGAGCTCAGCTTCCCCACCGCCGAGCAGTTCCCGAACAGCCCCGTCTGGCTCCGGCCCGAGCCCTTCGACCAGGTGCGCGCGCTGGTGCGGACGGTGATCAGCGCGTTCCCCGAGTGCCCGCCCTACGGCGGTGACCACCCCGACCCGCATCCGCACCTGACGATCTCCGCACGGGACAGCGACCCGGTGCTGGCCGAGGTCCAGGCTGCTCTCGCCGCCGCTCCGGCCCCGACGGTGACGCTCGACGACCTGACCATCTGGCGCGAGGGCGACGACAAGGTTTGGCAACTGACCGGGTCGGTCCCGCTGGGATGACGACCTTCCGGCAGGCCTGGGACCAGGCGCTTTACGGTCCCGAGGGCTTCTACCGCCGCGAACGCCCCGCAGCCCACTTCCGTACTTCGGTGCACGCGTCCGGGCTGTTCGGCCAGGCGGTCGCGCGGCTGGCCCATGCCGTCGATGCCTCCCAGGTGGTCGACATCGCCGCGGGCTCGGGTGAACTCGGCGAGGTCCTGCGCGCCGAAGGCCTGCAGGTGCTGGACATCGAGCTCGACGACGCGTTGCCCGACCGGCTGACCGGCCTGGTGATCGCGAACGAGTGGCTGGACAACATGCCGTGCGAGCTGGCCGAGCTGGACTCGGCCGGCGTCCCGCGCTACTTGCGGGCGGACCTCACTCCGGGTGACGTTGTGACGGGCAACGACCTGGAGTGGCTGGAGAGGTGGTGGCCACTGCTGGAGCCCGGCGACCGGGCCGAGATCGGGATCACCCGCGACGAGGCCTGGGCGGACGTCCTCGGCCGGCTCGAGGAAGGTGCTGTCGCCGTTGCGATCGACTACGGACACCTGCGCGCCGGCAGGCCGCCGTACGGGACCTTGACGGGGTTCCGGAACGGGCACGAGTGCGACCCGGTGCCGGATGGCTCGTGCGACATCACGGCCCACGTCGCGCTGGACTCGCTGGGTGGCACGGTGACCACCCAGCGAGAGGCTCTGCAGGCCCTGGGCGTCACCGCCGCACGGCCCAGCCAGGAGCTGGCCCGTGAGGAGCCCCTGCGCTACCTGGCCGAACTGTCGTCCGCAGGAGAGGCCGCTGAGCTGCTGGACCCGTCGGGGCTCGGCGCCTTCGGCTGGGTGTGGACGGCGGCCGGGGAGTCCGCAGTACGGCGCGCCTCGCGGGCTCTGTCGGCCTGAGCCTCCAGGAGGGCCGCAGCTTCCGCCAGATCGCGGTGGAGGGCGACAGCGTCGGTCGGGCCTTGCGGGGTGTCTACGTGGACGTTGGCGAGCCCTAGACGGCGCTGCAGCGGTCCCTGCTGGAGACGGACCGACTGCGTCTTGTGGTGAAGCACGATGGACGTACGCCGGCTCACCCACCCACGGGTGGTCACCAGGACCTGCTCGTCGACTCCGTAGGCCAGGTAGCGCCAGCCGACCGGACGCAGCCACTTCGCCCGCTCCGGGGCACGGTGCATCTCGATCGCGGCCAGGTCGAAGCCCGGCAGCACTCGAGCGAGGACGCCGGCCACCTCCTGGCGCTCGCCGACCGGGAGAAGCTGAGCGCCGTCGTTCCTGTCCTCGCCGTCGCCACCGTTGCCACCGACGACGCCCGCGATGTCCAGATCCACCCGGGACCAGCCCAGCAGCCGCCAGATCAGCGGTTCGGTGATCAGCAGGCCCTGGACGCGGCCCGGCGGAACCGTCTGGCGCTGCAGGTCGAACAGGCCGCGCTTGGTCCGCAGCCCGTCGTGCGTCTCGGACAGGGTGAACCTGTGGTTGCCGACGACCTGCTTCCAGATCGGCTGCACGACACCGAGCAGCAGCGGGAGAGCGGCGAACAGGCCGATGTGGAACTCCAGCACCGTGGTCGCGGCGATCAACCAGATCAGGGCGGCCGTACTCGCGAGCACTGTCGACGACAGCAGCGTCGCACCGAGCAGCCGGCCGGTGGGAACCACCAGGAGCGGCTCCGGCTCCGCCTGTGGCGCCTGCTGCTCGGCCGCCTGCTCGCCCTTGGCCCGGTACAGCAGGAGCGCCCGCAGGTTCACCGCCTCGTCGTACCTGAAGTAGCTCAGCCTGCCGTCGCTCTTGCCCCCGCCGGCCACGTCCATCCGCAGCTCGGCCATGCCGAACAACCGGGCCACGAACGGCTGGGCCACGTCGATCGTCTGGATCCGGTCGAACCGGATGATCCGGGTCCGGCGGAACAGGAACCCGCTGTCCACCCGGATCGCGTCCGCGGTCAGCTGCCACTTGGTGAACCACCAGGACAGCGCGCCGAGCAGGATCCCGCCGACCAGTACCGCGAGCAGCCCGAGCCCGGCGATCGTCAGGTCGCTGCGCAGGCCCTCGTTGTTGGCCATCGCGAACGCGGCCACGACGAAGTACCCCCAGCCCTTCACGAACGGGGTCAGCGGGTGCAGCCGGGCCCCGCCGGCCTCGGCCTGCCGGATCTCCGGCGCTTCGGGGGGCGCGGACGGCTCGGTCACAGGCCCCACGCCTGCGCCTGACCGAGGGCGGACAACCGGTCACGCAGGCGAGCCGCCTCGTCCGGATGCAGCCCGGGGATCTTCGCGTCCGTCGCCGGCGTCGCGGTGTGCAGCTCCACCGTCGCCAGGTCGAACGCCCGCTCCAACGGCCCGGCGGCCACGTCGACGAACTGCATCCGCCCGTACGGCACGACCACCAGCTGGCGGAACATGATGCCGTGGCTGACCAGCAGCTCGTCCTCGCGCTCGGCGTACTTCCAGGACCGCTGGTTGCGCCCGATCACGATCCAGGCCCAGCCGAACCCGAGCGCGGCGACCACCACCGCCAGTACGCCGTACAGCCAGTCCATCAGCATTCCGAACAGCAGCAGGCCCGCGATCGCCAGCAGGCCGAACGTGATCGCCGCGTTCAGCCTGCGCACCGTCGCGAGCTTCGGCGAGACCGGCGTCCAGCTGACATCCGAAGGTGCGAAGAGGTCGTCCACCCCTCCAGCCTGTCACGACAGGGTGCCGTGAGCGATGCAACTTGAATGATGGTGGCGTCCAGGTGCGTGCATCGCGGCGTTTGAGAAGCGTCCTCGATGCGGAGCATCGTGGATGATTCTCAAAGGTCGTGAGGTGCGTGCCTGGGCGTCAGCAGCGTCAAATTGCATCGCTCACGGCACACTAAGGGTCATGAGTACCGAAAGAGTGGTGGGAATCGGGGCTGGAGCCGCGGGGCTGGACCCGCTGTACGAACGCGGCGGTACGGGTTCCGGTTCCGAGCTGCCGACCACCGACATGGTGCTCAACATCGGCCCGCAGCACCCCGCGACGCACGGCGTACTGCGGTTGCGGCTGACCCTGGACGGCGAGCGGATCGTCGGCTGCGAGCCGATCATCGGCTACATGCACCGTGGCGCGGAGAAGCTCTTCGAGGTCCGCGACTACCGCCAGATCCTGGTACTGGCGAACCGGCACGACTGGCTGTCCGCCTTCTCCAACGAGCTCGGCGTGGTGCTCGCCGTCGAGCGGATGATGGGCCTCGAGGTCCCGGTCCGGGCGGTCTGGCTGCGGACCCTGCTGGCCGAGCTGAACCGGATCCTGAACCACCTGATGTTCCTCGGCTCCTACCCGCTGGAGCTCGGCGCGATCACGCCGGTCTTCTACGCGTTCCGCGAGCGCGAGACGATCCAGGCGGTGATGGAGGAGCTGTCAGGCGGCCGGATGCACTACATGTTCAACCGGGTCGGCGGCCTCAAGGAGGACCTGCCGCTCGGCTGGCTGCAGCGTGCCGCGGGCGCCTCTGCCGCCGTCCGCCGCCGGCTCCCCGACATCGAGAACCTTGTCCTGGGCAACGAGATCTTCCGCGCCCGGACCGTCGGCGTCGGCCGCCTGTCCCCCGAGCTGATCGCCGCCTACGGCGTCTCCGGCCCGATCGCCCGCGCCTCCGGCGTCGACGCCGACCTGCGCCGCGACGAGCCCTACCTCGCCTACGAGAAACTGGCCCAAGACGGCGTACTGCGCGTGGTGACCCGCACCGACGGCGACTGCTTCTCCCGCTTCTCGGTACTGCTGGAGCAGGTCAAGGTATCCCTCGACCTGGTGGACGCCTGCCTGGACCGCCTTCGCACGATGCCCGCCGGCCCGGTCAACGTCCGCCTCCCCAAGATCCTCAAGGTCCCCGAGGGCCAGACCTACGCCTGGACCGAGAACCCCCTGGGCATCAACGGCTACTACCTGGTCTCCCGCGGCGACAAGACCCCCTGGCGGATGAAACTCCGCTCCGCCAGCTTCAACAACATCTCCGTCCTCCCCGAGATGCTCCCGAACACCATCGTCGCCGACATGATCGCCATCCTCGGCTCAATGTTCTTCGTCGTCGGCGATATCGACAAATAGCTGGTACCCCGCCCACCCAGCTCCCCCGTCGCCGCTCAGCGAATGTCAGGTGGTCGCAGCCGAGCGAGCGACCGTCAGACGGGCCCGATCCGTACGTCGCTCGCTCGTCCGGCTGGCCGAAACTCCACAACGGGCTGTCTTGTGCCAGGTTTCGGCGTCGAGGTCGGCGACTGCTTCGTCCACAGCAGGATCGCTGAACGTCGACACATCCGCACGGAGCCAGCTAGGCTGCACCCAGGAATACTGTATTATTTTTAGGTCACTATCAGACTTAACGTGCCTAAAACAGAACCTTACCTCTGGAGATAGCATGCCTCGGCAGACCAAACCACTGCCACGCCCGGTGGCGCGCGCACTGGGGACGGCTGGTGAACACTTCAGCACTTGGCGCCGTCTCCAGCGCCTCACCGCCGAGCAGGTGGCAGACCGCGCCGGGGTCTCCCGAGGGACCGTCCGACGGCTTGAGGCAGGCGAGGGCGTGAGCCTCGAGAGCACATTTCGCGTCGCCAGGGCACTGGGTGTTCTCGAGCAGTTGGTGACTTCGCTGGATCCATACACGACCGACGTCGGTCGTCTGCGCGCAGACGAGGAGCTTCCTCGGCGCGTGCGCCCGGCCCGGCAGCGTTCCGATGGCTAAGTCTCCGAGAGGCGATCAGGCCGACCGGACCATTGCTGCCACGGGTGACCCGTTGCCCGGCAAGGTTGAGGTGCATGTCCAGATCGACGGACAAGATGTCAGAGCCGGTCAACTGAACTCGCACTACGGACGCGGCACGGAGTCGGCGACGTTCCTCTACGACCCGTCCTACCTCGCCGACCCGCGGGCGTATCCGCTCGAACCGGCACTGCCACTCACCATCGGCGCACAGCACACCGCGGTCGGCGTCTCCATGTTCCACTCCTTCGCGGACAGCTCTCCCGATCGTTGGGGCAAGGTTCTGATCGCCAAGGCTGAGCGGCGCCGCGCGAGGGACGCAGCCTCGACACCCCGCACCCTGAGTGAGTTCAGCTACCTCCTCGGCGTCCGCGACGATCTGAGGCAGGGCGCCATCCGGTTCGCTCTGCCCGGGACGACCGGGTTCATCGCCGACGACGCAAGCGGCGTACCGGCCCTCACGGACCTTCCCGCACTGCTCGACCTTGCCGAGCGGACCGAAGACGACGATGCCGACCTTGCAGGCCTGACGAAGCTGCTCCGAGCCGGCAGCTCGCTCGGCGGCGCCCGGCCGAAGGCGCACGTTCGCACGGACAGCGGCGCGATCGCGATCGCGAAGTTCCCCAGCCGCTCCGACGAGTGGAACGTCATGACGTGGGAGAAGGTCGCCTTCGACCTCGCCCGGGCAGCCGGCATCGTCGTACCGGACTCGGCACTGCTGAAGATCGCGGGACGAGACGTCCATGTGATCAACCGCTTCGACCGAGTGGCGTCCCGCCGGATCGGCTACGTCAGCGCGATGACGATGCTCGAAGCGCGCGACGGCGACACCGGCAGCTATCTCGACATCGGCGCGGTCATCGAGGAGCACTCAGCCGCCGCGAGTGAGGAGCTCCGCCAACTCTGGAAACGGATGGTCTTCTCCGTCCTCATCTCCAACCTCGACGATCATCTGCGGAATCACGGGTTCCTGCACCTGGTCACCGGCTCGTGGGCGCTGTCGCCGGCCTTCGATCTGAACCCTGACCCTTCGCCCGGCGCCAAGTACCTCTCGACCGCGATCAACGAGACGGAGACCGACGCAAGCGTCGAGCTGGCCCTGGAGGTTGCCGAGTTGTTCCGCCTCGACCGGTCGGAGGCGGTGGCGGCGATGGCAGAGGTCGCGAAGGCGGTCTCACGCTGGCGAGACGTGGCAACTCAGCTTGGTCAGACGAAGAAGCAGATCGACCAGCTGGCGCCGGCCTTCGAGCACGAACAAGCCGTCATCGCCCGCCGACTCAGCTGATCCCGCATCCTGCCCAGCAGGTACGTCAGCTGGCGGCTAGGCCGCGGAGCTTGAGGTCTACCACGGTGGGGGCGTCGGCGATCGAGTGTTTGTCGCCGGCGGCAACGACCGTGGCGACTTCCTCGTCGATCTTGTCGAGGCGCTCGTCGATGCGATCCAGGCGGCGCTGCATCAGGTCGACGAACTCGGCGTTCTCGACGACGCGGGCGCTGGTGATGCGGGAGTACTGCTGGGCCACGTGGGCGCGCTCGTCGCTGTGGGCCAGGCGTTCGACCAGGAGCTGGTGGCGGACCAGGAAGGAGGCGCCGATCGCGACCAGAACGGCGGCGACCGCGGCGGCGCGCAGGATCCATTCGTTCTGGGAGAAGAGAGCGATGCTCACAGTCAGGCAGATGACGATCAGTAAGCCGTTCGCGACGGCGAGAACTGTGGCCCTGGTTCGACGGCGGCTACCCCTTGACCCCATGGACCGACATGTTAGGGGGTGTCCTCGGGGTCATCGGGGATACGACACGCCCGTTCGAGTAGCAATCCGGCCGTGACGACCAGCACTGAGATCACGGCCGCAGCACCGGCTGTGATCACGCGGTTGCGCGGCCCGGACGAACCGAGGGCGCCCAGGAAGGATAACGCGAACCCTGCGTAAACACCGGCGCACAACGCGCCGACGAATGCGGACGCTTTTCCGATCAGCAGCAGGAAGACAGCCCGGGACGGCTCGATCCGCTCCCGCCGGACCTGGATCCGCTGGTGGGTGTTGCGGGCGGCGGCGAACAGCAGCGCGGCCAGGAAGCCCCAGGCGACCAGCGTGAGCCACGACACGGTCGGCGCGACACCGCCGCCGGACTCGATCGCCTTGACCAGGGTCCAGCCGATCGCCGCCCCGAGGACGACGATCGCGACCAGCAGCCGACGGGAGGTCGGCCGGACCGAGCCAGGGCGCGGAGGTTCTTTGCCTGCGCCTGGCGCACGATCCGGGCCGGTACCGCCTGACACCACTACTGCAGCTCGATGGTGAGGTCGTCGACCTTCTTCACACCTTCGGTGCCGACACCGGCCAGCAGTTCGGCCACCGGGCCGACGCCGGGCAGGACGGCGTCGGGCTCGATGTCGAGCCACGGCGCCAGCACGAAGGCACGCTCGTGCGCCCGCGGATGCGGGACCGTGAGCTCCTCGGACTCGATCGTCTTCTTGCCGTAGGTGATCAGGTCGACGTCCAGGGTCCGCGGCGCTCCCGGCACGCTGCGCTCCCGGCCGAACGCCTGCTCGACCGCGTGCGCGCGGTCCAGCAGCGTGTCGACCGACAGGGTGGTGTCGGCGAGCAGCACGATGTTCAGGTACGGGCCGGACTCGTCCGGGCCGCCGACCGGCTCGGTCTCATAGACCGGCGAGACGTCGACGACGACGACGTCAGGGGTGTCCCGCAGTGCGTCGACGCCGCCCTGCAGGTTCGCCTCACGGTCGCCGAGATTGCTGCCGAGCGACAGGATCACCTGACGGATCGGCTTGAGGCCACCGCTGAGGGTGTCCGCATCGATGACGTAGGGGCTAGGGGTCTCGGTCACGAGGATTCTCCGGCTCTGCGCTGCACGGTCAGGACAACGTCGTCGAACGGCACCTTGATCGGCGCCGAGGGTTTGTGGATGGTCACCGCGGTACCGCTCACCCGCCGGTCGGCGAGGCACAGATCCGCGATCCGTTGTGCCAGTGTCTCAATCAGGTCGACTGGGTCGTTCTCGATGGCGGCGTGCACCTGTTCCGCGACCACGCCGTAGTTCACGGTGTCGGCCAGGTCGTCGGTCGCCGCGGCCTTGCGGGTGTCGAGCTCGAGCCGGACGTCCACCACGAACTCCTGGCCCTCGGCCCGTTCGTGGTCGAAGACGCCGTGCCGGCCGAAGCCGCGGATGCCGCGGATCTCGATCACGTCGGGAGGTCCGGCGGCAGGCATCACGGGACCGCTCATTCCGCCTCCTCCTGTCGACCCCCAGACGACAGTACCGGGGAGGCGTGGTGGATCCACAACCGCCAGCCGGAAGAAGTTTTCCTGAAGACGTTCGTGGCCAGTGCCTTGCCCCCCGCGAAACCCTCCTCCGGGGCCCCTTCACCGGAGGACAGGACATTCTCCGTACACGTGACGTAAGCCACGTCTTCATCCACTCTTACCTGTACGTCGGTGAGGAAGAACTGGATGTAGGGCGTATTGGCGAAGATCATCGCCCAGGCCCGCATCATCTCGCTGTAGCCGTAGATCGCGGCGTTGCCCGGGTGGATGCAGACCGGATCGGGTTCCGGCAGCCAGACCGCGGCCATCAGGTCCAGGTCACCCGCCTCGAACGCGTTGTAGAACGCCGTGTTCGCGTTCAGCACAACGCTCTCGGCGGAGGCACTCGTCCCTCGCCGCCTACCGCCCGGCTCTTCCGTCATACCGCTCCCCACCTACGCGCCACCCGCACCGCATCCGCGCTCGGCGCCACCGCGTGGGCCCGGACGCACCAGGCGCCCGCCGCGGCGGCGAGGGCGGAGACGGCCGCGCTGGCGTCGTCTCGTCGGACGGCCGGTCTCGGCTCGCCGGTCTTCTCGTCGGCGAGCAGCCTACCGAGGAACGCCTTGCGGGAGGCACCGATCAGCAACGGCTGCCCGAGGACACCGAACTCCCGCAGCCGGCGCAGCACCTCCCAGTTGTGGTCCGCGTTCTTCGCGAAACCCAGTCCGGGGTCCAGTGCGACCCTGTTCAAGTCCACTCCAGCCTGCTGGATCGCTTTCAGCCGTTCGCCGAGCTCCGCGATCACTTCTGCCACCACATCGTCGTACTGCGCCCGCTGCTGCATGTCGGCAGAGTGCCCACGCCAATGCATGCACACGTACGGCGTACCGCGTTGTGCAACGAGGCCGAGCATGTCCGGATCGGCCAGCCCGCCGGACACGTCGTTCACCATCACGGCGCCGGCGTCGAGCGCGAGGGCAGCCACGTCGGCCCGCATCGTGTCCACCGAGATCAGCGCTCCCTCGGCGGCCAGGGTCTCGATCACCGGCAGCACCCGGCGGATCTCCTCGGCCGGTGCGGGGCGTTCGGCGCCCGGCCGGGTGGACTCGCCACCCACGTCCAGCAGGTCCGCGCCCTCGGCCAGCAACTCGCGGCCGTGCTTGATCGCGGCGGACGGCTCGAACCACTCACCACCGTCGGAGAAGGAGTCCGGGGTCACGTTGACGACGCCCATCACCAGACAGCGATCCGGTGTGGGCAGGCCTTCGACATGACTCGGTGGGGCAGTTCGCACCCGACCACCGTAGTGGCCGCGCCCGAACCGCCCCACCTAGGTACCAGGCCCCCATCGACTCCCGGCTCCGCCGAGGGTCGCTAACCCAGTACCAATGAGGCGCCGCTAGCGGACAGCGCCTCACCGATCGGTTGTGAGTAGGACTCGTTCGCCTGCCCGTGCCCCTGCCTGTGCGATAAAAGCACCACTACGGAGAGTATTCGCTCAGACACAGATTGTCTACGCCTACGGCTCCGAAATGTTCAGCGAAACCGGCGCGGTGAAGCTACGGGTACGGCGTCAGCCGACGATCAGGCTCATCGCCTCGGCCCGGGTGACCGGGTCGCGGAGCTGGCCGCGGACGGCCGAGGTAATCGTCTTGGCACCCGCCTTGCGGACGCCGCGCATGGTCATGCAGAGGTGCTCGCACTCGATCACCACGATCACGCCGCGCGGCTTCAGCAACTCCACCAGGGAATCCGCCACCTGGGTGGTCAGCCGCTCCTGCACCTGCGGGCGTTTCGCGTACAGGTCGACTAGCCGGGCGAGCTTCGAGAGCCCGGTGATCCGCCCGTCCGCGCTCGGGATGTAGCCGACGTGCGCCACCCCGGTGAACGGGACCAGGTGATGCTCGCACACCGACCAGACCTCGATGTCCTTGACCAGCACCATCTCGTCGTGGCCGAGGTCGAAGGTGGTGGTGAGCACGTCCTCGGGGAGCTGGCCCAGCCCGGCCGTGATCTCGGCGTACGAGCGCGCGACGCGGGCCGGCGTGTCCTTCAGGCCTTCACGATCCGGATCCTCGCCGATCGCGATCAGCAGTTCCCGGACCGCACGCTCGGCCCGGTCGTGATCGAACTTCGGCGAGGTCACCGGGTCAGTCCACTGGCGGAGTGGGGCCACCGCCATAGTTCGGGCCGTGCGCGGCCTCGTCCGGGCCGACCGATCCGCCGGGGATCACGTCGGACAGCGAGCCGTTCTGCTCGCCGCGGTTCGGCAGCGGCATCACCGGCGGCTGCTCCGACGGCACCCGGGTGGACGAACCGGTCCAGGCCGGCCGCAGCTCGCGCTTCTGGATCGGCGTGAAGATCCGGGCGATCTCGCCCTTGTCGAGGGTCTCCTTCTCGAGCAGCTCCTCGACCAGGTGGTCCAGCACCGCGCGGTTCTCGGCCAGGATGTCGAAGGCCTCCTGGTGCGCGTTCAGGATCAGCTTGCCGACCTCCTCGTCGACCGCCGCGGCGATCTCCTCGGAGTAGTTGCGCTGGCTGCCCAGATCCCTGCCCAGGAAGGGCTCGCCGGAGTCCTGGCCGAACTTGATCGCGCCCAGCCGCTCGGTCATGCCGTACTGCGTGACCATCGCCCGGGCGAGCGCCGTCGCCTTCTCGATGTCGTTGCTCGCGCCCGTGGTCGGGTCGTGGAACACCATCTCCTCGGCGGCGCGGCCACCGAGCATGTAGGCCAGCTTGTCGAGCATCTCCGACCGGGTGGTCGAGTACTTGTCCTCGTCCGGCAGCACCATCGTGTACCCCAGCGCGCGACCGCGCGGCAGGATCGTCACCTTGTGCACCGGGTCGGAGTGCGGCAGCGCCGCGGCGACCAGGGCGTGTCCGCCCTCGTGGTACGCCGTGAGTACCTTCTCCTTGTCCGACATCAGCCGGGTCCGGCGCTGCGGTCCGGCGATGACGCGGTCGATCGCCTCGTCCAGCGCGTTCTTGTCGATCTGTTGCTTGTTCAGCCGGGCGGTGAGCAGCGCCGCCTCGTTCAGCACGTTGGCCAGGTCGGCACCGGTGAAGCCCGGCGTACGGCGGGCAACCGCGCGCAGGTCGGCGTTCTCCGACATCGGCTTGCCGCGGGCGTGCACCTTCAGGATCTTCTCGCGACCCGGCAGATCCGGAGCGTCGACCGCGATCTGGCGGTCGAAGCGGCCCGGGCGCAGCAGCGCCGGGTCGAGCACGTCCGGCCGGTTGGTGGCCGCGATCAGGATCACACCGCCGCGCACGTCGAAGCCGTCCATCTCGACCAGCAGCTGGTTCAGCGTCTGCTCGCGCTCGTCGTGGCCACCGCCGAGGCCCGCGCCACGGTGCCGGCCGACGGCGTCGATCTCGTCGATGAAGACGATCGCCGGGGCGTTGGTCTTCGCGGTCTCGAACAGGTCGCGGACCCGGGAGGCACCGACACCGACGAACATCTCGACGAAGTCAGAACCGGAGATCGAGTAGAACGGCACGCCCGCCTCACCGGCGACCGCGCGGGCCAGCAGGGTCTTACCCGTACCGGGCTGGCCGTACAGCAGGACGCCCTTCGGGATCTTCGCGCCGACCGCCTGGAACTTGCCGGGTTCCTGCAGGAACTCCTTGATCTCGCCGAGCTCCTCGATCGCCTCGTCACACCCGGCCACGTCCGCGAAGGTCGTCTTCGGGGTGTCCTTGGTGATCAGCTTGGCCTTCGACTTGGCGAAGCTCATCACCCGCGAGCCGCCGCCCTGCATCGAGTTCATCAAGAAGATGAAGACCACGGCGATCAGCAGGAAGGGGATCAGCGTCGAGAACACCTGGCCGATGAAGCTCGGCTTCGGGTTCTCCACGTCGTACTTCTCGAGCTTGCCGTCCTGGAACAGGGTCTGCAGCTGGGTGCCCAGCGTGTTGGCCTGGCCGTCGACCCAGTGGGCCCGCACCTTGGTGCCGTCGGTCTTCTCGACCCGGATCTCCTGGTCCGGGTCGATCAGCGTCACCGACTTCAGCGTCTTGTCGCTCGACGAGGTGGCCTGCTGGATCAGTTGCACGACCTGGCCCGTGGGCTGGGTCTTGTACCCGGTCGAGCCGGTCAGGAGCTGTCCGATCACCAGTACGCCCACGAAGGCGATGACGATCCAGAACAGGGGTCCGCGTAAGAAGCGCTTCACGTCCATGATCAGGGCAGGCGCCCCGTCCCTCCTAGCTCAGCAGGCCCGGGTGTGTGGGCTTGTGACGGTAATACCAAGTCCAAGTGTCTCGTGTCGGGCAAGCGTGCCCACCACGAGGGTCACCGAACGACGGTACGGGCCCTGTCTACAGCCTGTCACCAACTTCGCCGAGCGCGAAACCGAGGTCAGGAGTAGACGTGCGGCGCGAGGGTCGCCACGCAGCGCAGGTTCCGGTACTTCTCGGCGTAGTCCAGGCCGTAGCCGACCACGAACTCGTCCGGGATGTCGAAGCCGACGTACTTCACCGGGACCGCCATCTTGGCCGCGTCCGGCTTGCGGAACGCGGTGCAGATCTCCACCGAGGCGGGCTTGCGGGACTGCAGGTTGCTGACCAGCCAGCTCAGCGTCAGCCCGGTGTCGATGATGTCCTCGACGATCAGCACGTGCCGGTTGGTGATGTCGGTGTCCAGGTCCTTCAGGATCCGAACCACCCCGGACGACTTGGTGCCCGAGCCGTAGGAGGAGATGGCCATCCAGTCCATCTCGACGTGCCGGCGGAAGGAGCGGGCCAGGTCGGCCATCACCATCACGGCACCCTTGAGGACGCCGATCACCAGCAGGTCCTTGCCCTCGTAGTCGGCCTCGATCCGCACGGCCAGTTCCTTGAGCTTGGCCAGGATCTCGTCCTCGGTATGGAGGATCTTGGTCAGGTCCTTCTCGATGTCCGCCGCATCCACGGGATCAGCGTGTCATACGCAAGCCCGATCCGATCAATCCGGGGGCGGTCCCTGACCGGTCAGGTCAGCCCTGGAGCGAGCACGATCGAGCCATCCCGCCGGACCGCCCGAACGCCTTGTGGCAGGTCGATCCAGCGTTGCCCGCGCCAGTCCGTGATCAACAAGTCGACGGCGGCGATGTGGCCCGCTGTGAGATCCGTCGCTTTGCAGCCGGCCTCGAGGGCCGCTTGCCGGAGCGCCCTGGTCCGGATAGCGGTCGGTTCCACCTCGAGCATGCCGATGTCGCAGACCACCTCGTCCTCGGTATGCCGTACCGCGGTCTCCGCGAGGTCGGCCGCCAGGACGTCGAGAGCGTCGGCATCGGCCCGGAGGAGCCCAGCGGTCCGGGCGAGGGCCTCGGTGACACCGGGCCCGAGAGCCTCCTCGAGCACCGGCAGCACCTCGTGCCGCACCCGCACTCTCTTGTACGTCGGGTCGTCGTTGTGCGGGTCATGCCACGGCCGCAGGCCCGACGCGATGCACGCGGCGGCCGTAGTACTCCGTGGCACGTCCAGCAAAGGACGTCGGAGGAGTCCTGCCGCCGGGGCCATCCCTGCCAGCGAGCGGGCTCCTGAACCACGCGCCAACCCGAGCAGGACGGTCTCGGCCTGGTCGTCCCGGGTGTGGGCCAGGAGGATCACGTCTGCACCGAATTCGTCGGCCGCGTCCCGCAGGGCGTCGTACCGGGCTCTACGAGCGGCTCCCTCGGGGCCGCCTTCAGTGCCGACCTCTACTGGGCGTACCTGGACGGGATCGAGGCCCAACGAGCGGCACTGGTCCGCAGCGGCCGCCGCGACGTGGGCGGAGTCCGCCTGCAGCCCGTGGTCGACGATCACCGCCCCGGCCCGGAGCCCGAGCTTCGGCGCCTCGAAGGCGGTCGCCGCGGCCAGTGCGAGCGAGTCAGCGCCACCGGAGCAGGCGACCAGCAGAAGCGTCCCGCGGGGTAGCTCGACGAGTCCCGCGCGGACGGCTTCCCGCGTCCGCGCGACCGCCGGGTGGAGCCGGCCACGCCGCTCCTCCACCAACTCTTCTGCCTCCTGCTCCCCGCTCGCCGCCCGGTGACGGCCGGCCGACGCCGGCTCAGCCACCTGCTCGTCGCCCTGCCCGTCCGTCGCCGTACCTCGCTCACCGTCGGCCGGCGCGGTGTCAGCCGTGGAGTCGGGAGACCCAGGCATCGGGGTTGGCGATCTCGTTCTTGGTGGGCAGGGTGTTCGGGCCGGTCCAGACCCGGTTGAAGCCCTCCATGCCGACCCGGTCGACCACGCGGCGGACGAAGGCGGCGCCGTCCTGGTACTGCTTGAGCTTCGCGTCCAGCCCGAGCAGCCGCTTCAGCAACTGGTCCACGGGGCTGCCGCTGGTGCGGCGGGAGGTGAACTTGGCGCGGATGGCGTCCACGGTCGGGATCACGCTCGGCCCGACGCCGTCCATCACGAAGTCCGCGTGGCCCTCCAGCAGCGACATCACCGCAGTCAGCCGGTCCAGCACGGCCCGCTGCTCCGGCGACTGCATCAGGTCGACCAGGCTGAGCTCGGCGTCGCCCTTCACCGACCGCCCGAGCCGCTGCACGGCTTCGCGGAACATCGCCGCGTACGCCGAAGCGTCCAGCTCGGCCTCGTCCAGGAACAGGGCGATCTCGGAGCGCAGGTGGTCCCGCAGCCACGGGACCGCGGTGAACTGCACCCGGTGGGTCTCCTCATGCAGGCACACCCAGAGCCGGAAGTCCCGCGGTACGACGCCCAGCTCGGACTCGACGTGCATCACGTTCGGCGCGACCAGCAGCAGCCGGCCGGTCAGGTCGGGACGCGCCGGGTCGGGCTCGGACGGGTAGAACGGGTCGAACTGCCCGAGCACCCGGGAAGAGAGGAAGGCCAGCAGTGCGCCGGCCTCGATCGCGGTGACACGGGAACCGACCGCGGACGACAGCCCGCCGGTCCGCTCCTGCTTCTCGCGCAGCTTGTCCGCCAGGGGTTGCAGCACGGTCCTGAAGCCGTCGGCGTTGGCCTGCACCCAGCCAGGACGGTCCACGATCACCACGGGTGCCGTGGCGGAGGTCGCCCGCAGCCCGGTGAACTCCCGCACATGATGCTCCGAGTCGGCGGCGAACTGCCGCAGCTCGGCGACCACCTGGTCCGCTTCGGCGCGACTGACCGCCGGCCCCGGCCGGAGCAGCTTGCGAGCCACTCCCGTCGCCAGCTGCCAGTCGACCATGTCAGCCGCGGTCCCACCTTCCGCCGTACTCATGTTTCGACCCTAGTGCCATGTTCCAACCTGCGCCTTCCCACCCGCACCGGTTGAGGCGGGGTCAGCTGGTGCAGCCGCAGGTGGAGAGGGCGGCGGAGGCTCGGTCCAGGGCGGCTCGGGCGTCTAGGGCCTTGGCGGGTGGGGCGGTGTCTGTTGCCACGGCGAAGACGAGGACCGTGCCTGAGGTGGTGCGGACCAGGCCGGCCAGGGAGTGGACGCCGGTGAGGGTGCCTGTCTTGGCGCGGACCAGGCCTGTGCCGGCACTCGTACCGGGGCTGGCGAAGCGGTCTTCGAGGCTTCCGGTGAAGCCGGCCACGGGCAGACCGGTCAGCAGGTGGCGTAGTTGCGGCTTGTCGGGCGAGGCCGCCACCCGGACCGCGCCGGCGAGCAGGTCGAGCGGGACCTGGTTGGTGCGCGACAGCCCGCTGCCGTCCTCGATCCGGGCCTTGCTGACGTTCAGCCCCAGCTTGGTCAGCGTGGTCCGGACGCCCGTGATCCCACCGGCGTAGGAGCCGCCGTTGTCCGTCGCCAGCCCGACGTGCCGCAGCAGCACCTCGGCGCCGTCGTTGTCGCTGTGCAGGTTGACGTACTCGACGATGTCCCCGAGCGAGGCCGAGTGCACCTGGGCGACGTCCTCCCCCGACGAAGCCGCCACCGCGGGCTTGATCGCCTTCGCCACGGTGATCCCGGCCGCCCGCAACTGCAGCGCGAACGCACTGGCAGCCGCCTGAGCCGGAGAGGTCGCCCGCTTCGCCATCCCCGGAGTCATTCGTCCCTCGTTCACCCAGAGCGCGGAGGTCCGGGCGGCGATCCCCTCGGTGAGGTACTTCGGCTCCCACTTCGCATTCGCGGCGGGCCCGGTGAACAGGCCGGCGTCGTACCCGAGGGTGACGCTGGTGATCCCGTCGGCCTCGAGCGCGGTCGCAGTACTGACGGCGAGTTCCTGCAGGGAGGCGCGCGGCGGGAAGTCCAACGGGTCGGTGACTCGCTTCGTCGTCAGCAACGGGTCTCCACCGCCGACCAGGATGATCGAGCCGGACCCGGAGCGCACCACCTTCGTGGTGAACGTGTGGTCCGGCCCCATCGTCTCCAGCGCCGACACCGTGGTCAGCAGCTTCATCGTGGACGCCGGCACGAAGCCCGTCGCAATACCTGCCGAATAGACAGCCTTGCCACGCGACGCGTCGTACACGTAGACGCCGTGATGCCTTCCCAGCGACGGATCCTTCATCGCCGCCGCCAGCACCTTCTGTACGCCGACAGTGGTCGGCGCGGTCCCCTTGGGCTTGGCCGGGGCCAGTACTGCGGGGGCGGCGGTGCCGCGCTGGGACGAGCCACGCACTGCCTGCGCGCCGCTCGTCAGGCCGGCCAACAGCGTGCAGGCCAGCAGCGTGACGAAAACCGCACGGGGAGAACGGGCCACCGGGCTGCTCCTGTCATTTCAACGGTGAGAACCGTGACAGTATCTGCCGTATGGAGTTCGACGTCTTCATCGAGATCCCCAAGGGCACCCGCAACAAGTACGAGCTGGACCACACGACGAACCGGATCCGGCTCGACCGGACCCTGTTCACGTCGACCCAGTATCCGGCCGACTACGGGTTCATCGAGGACACGCTGGGCCAGGACAGCGACCCCCTGGACGCTCTGGTGCTGCTGCCGGAGCCGACCTTCCCGGGCTGCCTGATCAGGGCTCGCGCGATCGGCATGTTCCGGATGACCGACGAGAAGGGCCCGGACGACAAGGTCGTCTGCGTGCCCGCCGGCGACCCGCGCCAGGAGCACCTGCGCGACATCCACCACCTGCCCGAGTTCGACCGGCTGGAGATCCAGCACTTCTTCGAGGTCTACAAGGACCTCGAGCCGGGCAAGTCGGTCGAGGGCGCCAGCTGGGTCGGCCGCGCCGACGCCGAGGCCGAGATCAGCGCCTCCTTCGAGCGGCTCAAGACCCAGCCGCACTGACCCCTGCGGTTCCGATCGGCTGGTCGGCCGAGCGGTTCCGGCGGACGAGGGACATCGCGGCGGTGAGCAGCGCCCTGCTGCGCGGTCGATTCATCAAGGGCGGCCGAAGAAGTCCGGGGATTCCCAGTAGTAGACGCTGTCGATCCTGACCGGCTTGCCGGTGCGCGGCGCGTGCACCATCCGGCCACCGCCGAGGTACATGGCGACGTGGAAGATCGTGCCCGGATCGTTCGCGTTCTCGGCCCAGAAGATCAGGTCGCCGGGCCGCAACTCGTCCTCGGAGATGCGCTTGGTCTGCTCGTACTGCGCGACGCTGTAGTGCGACAGTTCCACTCCGGCCCGCTGCCAGGCGGCCATCGTCAGACCCGAGCAGTCCCAGCGGTCGGGTCCGGCCGCGCCCCACAGGTACATTTCGCCGAGCTGCGACAGCGCGAAGTCGACGGCGGCTCGGGCACCGCGCGAGTTGTGCCCGGAGCCGCCGCCGTTGTCGTTGCCGCCGGTGCCAGTGCCGGTGCTGGTGCTGGTGCCCTTGCCGGTGCCGCCGCGATCGGGCTGGTGCTTCGGCGGCTTCGCCTTGTGCTGGTTCCTGGCCTTGTTCTCCCGCTCCTCGCGAGCCTTCTCGGCCGCTTCGCGAGCGCGCTCGGCAGCCTCCCGGACCGCGATCCGCTTGCGCAGCTCCTCCGCCTTCTTGGCGGCCAGCGCCGCGGCCCGCTGCCGGGCGAGCTCCTCCAGGCCACGTTGCCGCTGCTCGGCGACCTGGACCGAGGTGTTCCGAAGGGTCGCGAGCTGGGCGATCTGCTGCTTGCGCTGGACACCGATCGCGGTGACTGCGGCGGCCTGGTTCGCCTCGGCGGCCTCGGCAGCGGCCTTCGCCTTCGCCGCTTCATCGGTGGCGGCCTTGACCTTGGTGACGGCCTGGTCGGCCTGCACCTTGAACGCGTTGCTGACCACCTGCGTCGCCGTGAACCGGAGGAAGGATCCCTGCATCGCCTGGGACACCGAGCGCGCGGCCCCGGCCGAGTCGAGCAACTGCTGCGGGCCTTCCGAGGTCAACAGCGGCCCGATCTTCGCTAGGTCGCCACCACCCTGGTACGACGCGGCGGCGAACCGGCCGATCTGGCGGCGCTGAGCGGCCAGCGTCTGCTCCGCCTTCTTCGCCCGGTCGGCGGCGGCGGCGGCATCGGTCTTCGCCTGCTGCAGGCGGTACATCGCGCCGTTGTAGGCCTCGTCGGCCTTGCCGGACTCGATCCCGAGCCGCTCGAGGCGGTCGTTCGCGGCGGCGAGCTGCTGCTCGATCGTGGCGACCAGGGCCGCCTTCGCGGCAGCCGCCCGCTTGGCCGCGTCGACCGTGGACTGTGAAGGAATGACCGGCGGCTTGGGATCAGCCTGCGCCGGGACCGGGATCAGGGCCATGGTTCCGGCCAAGGAGACCGCGAGCACCCCGGAGAGCAAAGCCCTGCCGGTCTTCCCGGTGCTCGTGTCCCGCTGACCGGACGTAGCCCCAGTGGGCGTCCGCATCGGGTACTTCCTTCCGCCAGTCGCGAACCCCTTCCCCAGGGTTCGTGAACTTTGGTCCTCTTGGACCACATAGGTGACACTAGGTGCCTGCAGCCCCATTGGGAACACCTTTCCCACGAATAACTTTGCTTCACCTGCGTGTCGGCTTGACAAACTACAAGCTTGTAATTCAGGTCCCCGAGCGCACACAGCAAACCGGCGCCACCCGAGGTCGGGTGGCGCCGGTGCGTCTGTACGGCGATCAGTCGCCGCGGGGCGGGGTCAGCGGAGGGTGAAGGTGGCTGCCACCGGGAGGTGGTCGGAGCCGTTGGTGGTGATCACCTCGGCGGCGGTCGGACGCAGCGTGCGGGTGTGCAGGACGAAGTCGATCCGGGCCGTCGGTTTGTCCGCCTCGATCGTGTACCCCGGCCCGAGGCCGACCTCGGCCCAGGTATCGCGCCAGACCGCGGTCAGAGTGGTGATCTCCGGCTTCTCCGGGGTGGCGTTGAGGTCGCCGACCAGCAGGGTGGGCGTCTTCGAGCCGGCCAGCAACTCGACCACCTTCCTCGCCTGCTCGAGGCGCTCGGCGTTGTTGTTCGACGTCAGGTGGGTGTTGGCGAACCGGATGTTCTGTCCCCGCACCTTGATCGTCGCGACGGCGAGCCCACGCTGTTCACCGGTCGGGTAGAGCGGCAGCAGGGTGTTGCGGAAGTCCCGGATCGGCGTCTTCGACAGCACGGCCGTGCCGTACTGCCGGCGCGGCTCGCCCGGGTTCAGCGGCGGCAGGTCCAGATTCGCCGCGAAGGCGTAGTGCAGGTCCAGCCTCCGGGCGAACCAGGCGGCCTGGTCCTCCCAGTTGCCACGCTCGCTCCAGTGGTTTTCTACCTCCTGCAGGCCGACCACGTCGGCGCCGGAGTCGTCGATCACCTGGGCGATCCGCTCGAGGTCGAGGAGGCCGTCGGTCCCCGCACCGTGGTGGATGTTGTACGTCAGGACCTTCAGCGGCCGGCCCGGGCGGTCGTCGGAATGCCCGGGGCTCGCGGCCGCCGCCGTCGGCAGCAGCATCAGCAGACCCGTGAAGGTGACCAGCAAACGTTTCGGACGTTTGCGCATGCCCTCATCCTCACCGCAGCCAGGCGACCCCCGCACGACGTACGGGTGTCGCCCTGGCAACGGACCAGCAGCAAGTCAGCGCTTGACGGCTAGACGGGCGACCGCGCCCTTCGCGCCGGACGCCCAGCAGGCTGCGCTCGACCCGTGCCCGGCGCACTCGACGCTGTCGAAGCTGCCGTCGTAGAACTGCGTCCAGCTGCGGCCACCGTCGTAGCTGACGTCGCTGCCGGACGGCCCCACGGCGATCACCGTCGCCAGTGTCCGCGGTACGAAGGCCGAGCCACTGCGGTATCCCTTCGGCGCCTTGTCCGCCGGAACCAGCTTCCAGCTGCGGCCCCCGTCGTTCGTGACGGAAGCGGCCTTGACCGCCTCGGTCGGCTTCTCGAAGTCGCCGCCGACCGCGACACCCAACAGCGGTCCACGGAACGCCAGGCTGAAGATGCCGGCCGCCGCGCCACTGGCCATCGGGGAGTCGGTCACCTTCCAGTTGCGACCGCCGTCGCTGGTGCGGAACACCCGCGGCCGGTCGCCACCGCCGGTCGCGAACCAGGCGGTCCGACCCGGTCCCGCGACCAGGCAGGTCCCGCTGGCGGCGAAGGCGAACTCGCCCGGCAGCGCGGCCGGCATCCCCTTCGTCGACTGCACCTGCCACGACTGGCCGCCGTCGGACGTCTCCGCGATCCGGAACTTCCCGTCGACCGGGTCGCTCAAGGCCAGGCCGTGGCGCTGGTCGTTGAAGTCAAGGCAGTCGTAGAACGCGTTCGGGTCGGTGTTGCGGAACGACTCGGCCCAGGTCTTGCCACCGTCGCTGGTCCGGAAGATCCGCGAGTCCTCGCCGGGACCGATCGCCAGGATCACCGCACGCTTCGCGTCGAACGCCTCGACGTCACGGAAGAGCAGCGTCTGGCCGGCCGGGCTGACGTTCTGCCAGGTCTTGCCTCCGTCGGTCGTCCGCAGCACCTGCCCCGCACTGCCCGCCACCCAAGCAACATCCGCACTCACCGCCGCGAGTCCGCGGAACTGCGACGCACTCCCGGTCGGCTTCAGGTCCCACTGGTACTTCGGCCCGTGGCGCCCGCCGCCGGTCAGGCCGGGGCTCGTCACCGCCTGGGCCGGCGTCAGTTGGGACATCGCGAGCAGGACTCCGGCCGCGAGGGCGGCGATGCGCAGCGTCTTCATGGGCGGCAACGTAATACACCGAGCCGACACAAGACGAGGTCTTGCCGACAGCTCACGCCCGCTGCCACTCTGAGCACCCGCTCAAAGGAGCCGCCTGTGAACGACTCCGTGCTGACCTCGGTGCTGCTGCCGGTCGCGCTCGCGATCATCATGCTCGGCCTGGGCCTCACGCTGACCGTCGCCGACTTCACCCGGGTACTGCGGATGCCGCGTGCGGTGCTGGTTGCACTGGGCACCCAGGTGCTCCTGCTCCCGGTGATCTGCTTCGGTCTGGTCAAGCTCTTCGACCTCGCACCGGCACTAGCCGTCGGCATGATGCTGCTGGCCGCGTCACCCGGCGGAACGACCGCGAACCTGTTCAGCCACCTGGCCGGCGGTGACGTCGCACTCAACGTCACCCTGACTGCGGTGAACTCGGTGCTCGCCGTGATCACGCTGCCGATCGTGGTCAACCTGTCCCTCGCATATTTCCTGGGCGACGGCCAGATCGGTCTGCAGCCGCTCAAGATGCTGCAGGTGTTCGCGATCGTGCTGATCCCGGTCGCGCTCGGGATGCTGCTGCGCAACAAACAGCCGGCATTCGCCGAGCGGATGGTCCGGCCGGTCAAGCTCGGCTCGATCCTGGTGCTCGCGCTGGTCATCTTCGCCGCGGTCTACACCGAGCGCGACAACGTGCTCGACTACCTGGCCGCCGTCGGCGTGGTCGCAGTACTGCTGAACGTCCTCAGCCTCGCCCTCGGGTACGCCGTACCGCGGCTGGCCCGGCTCGGTGAGCGGCAGGCGATCGCGTGCTCGATGGAGATCGGCATCCACAACGCCACCCTGGCCCTCACCATCGCCCTCAGCCCGTCACTCCTCGACAACAGCGAGATAGCCATCCCCGTCGCCGTCTACGGCATCGTCATGTTCGTCCCCACCGCCGCCTTCGCCTACTACCTCAGCCACCGCCCGACCGCATTGCGTCCGAAGAACCTGGAGGTCTGACCCCGAGGTTCTCCGGGCGCAAGCAGGCGATCAGGCCGCGGTGAGTTCGAAGGACTGGGCAGCGGAGTTTGTTGCAGGTGAGTTGGACGAGTTGGGTGCTGTCGGCGGTGGAGCCTCCTGGGACTGTGAGGCACTTGTTGCTCAGGCGGCTGACCAAGTGGAAGTAGCCGCCTCCCTCGGAGACCGTCTGCCACTGCTGGTTGGCGCCGTTGCTGTAGGTCCACAACTGGAGGCCGGCGTTGTCGGCGGCGGACACACCGGTCACGTCGATCACCTTGCTGGCGTCGTTGCGGTTGTTGACCCGGGTGAACCCGCCCGAGGTCGGCTGGAACTGGAAGTGCTGCGCCTGCGAGGAGTTGCAGGAGTACTGCTGGATCACGGTGCCGTTGGCGGTACCCGCGGCCCGGGCGTCGACGCACTTGTTGTTGCCCTTGTTGGCCACGGAGTACCACGCGGTCGGCGACGGCTGGTCGACCGGCGGCACGGTGCCGCCGCCCCCGCCGAGCAACTTGAGCGCGTCCATCATGAACTGGTTCTGCGCCGGGCTGTCGAAGGTCGAGGAGAGCCGGGTGTCGGTCTCGTAGTTCATCGCGTTGTGGCCGAAGTTGGCGTAGATCATCCTGAAGTTCTTGTTGGTCCAGACGATCGGGTAGTAGCCGCTGCGCCAGGTCTGCGCCGGGTCCGTGCCGACCGGGAAGCTGGACGGATCGATCGACGCCAGGATCTGGATGTTCGGGTTGTTCCGCAGGTCGTTCTGCCAGCTGTACCACTCACTCACCGACGACCGGAACGTCGCGCCGGTGTTCACCAGCGACGGGTGCGAGCGGTTCTCCGCCTTCAACGTGACCGCGGTCGGTCCCCAGGTGTTCGTCGCGAACCAGCCGGTCGCGAGGAAGGTGTTGTTGAACCACGGCCAGTTGCCGCTGGCATCGTTGTACGCCGAGACGTGGAAGCCGAGGAACGCACCGCCGTTCTCCATGTACCGCTGGAACCCCGCCTTCTGCGCGGCGCTGTGCGGTGAGTCGTCCAGGAACATCACCACCTGGTACTGCGAGGCGGTCAGGTTGTTGAGCTGGTCCCAGTTGGTCGTCGCGGTGTAGGTGAAGCCGTTCTGCGCGCCGAACTGCGGGAACCGCTGGTTCGCCTCCTTGTCGAAGTCGATGTGCGCGGCATCCCAGGTACCGCTGTAGAAGGCGAGCACGTTGAAGTTCGCGGCGACAGCGTTCTGGCTGTCCGGCCGGGCCTCGCGGGCGAAGGCGCTCCCGGAGGTCAGGCACAGACAGGCGAGGACGAGCAGCGCCAGTAATCGGATGATCGGGATCTTGCGGTCGGAAAGCATGGGGGCGGGTCCTTCCGTGGGGGTGCTACTGCGCGTGCTCTTGCGCAGGCGGCAGCAGCCGAGCGGGCATAACTGAATCCCCTCGGTGATCGAGGTGTTACGGAATGGGATTTCAGGGCTTAAATTAACTCACGGCCAAACCGCCGTAAAGACCTTCAGCAAGCTCTGTCCGAAAATCCTTCAGTTTTCTGTCGGCTGCAACCGCTGGTTGCCGAGCACCGACAGCAGCCGCAACCGCTCGTCGCTCTCACTCCCCGGGCTGGCGGTGAAAACCAGCAGCGTCTGCTGCTGCTCCGGATCGTCCAGCAACTGGCAGAACAGCTCGAGGTCGCCGACCACCGGATGGCGGAACCGCTTCGTCCCGCTGTGCCTGACTCCCACCTCGTGGGCCTCCCACAACTGGGCGAACTCCGCGCTCTCCTGCCGCAGAGCGTCGGCGATCGTGGCGGCACGGGAGGCCGGCCCGTCGACCGCGACCACCGACCGCAGGCCCGAGACCAGCACCCGACCGTGCGAGGCCCACTCCTCCTCGAAGTAGAGCGCCCGGTCCACCTCCCCGGTGAACCACCGGTACACCGCACTGCGCTCGAGTCCCTCGAAGTTGGTCTGCTCCCGGTCGAAGGCGACGTGCGCCTGGTTCTGCGCGAGCGTCTCGCTGAGCCGGTTCAGCACCATCGCCGGGGTGTCCAGCCGGTCCAGGATCCGCAGCAGACCGGGATTGACGTGGTCGGCGACCGCTGTAAACGGTGGCTTTCCGTGCCGGGCAAGGACGAACAGGTGGTCCCGCTCCGCCGGGGTGAGCCGCAGCGCCCGGGCGATCGAGGCGAGCATCTCCACCGACGGCTGTGGCCCGCGGCCCCCTTCGAGGCGGCTGTAGTAGTCGGTAGACATGACGGCCAGGACGGCGACCTCCTCGCGCCGCAGCCCCGGAGTACGGCGCCGTCGTCCGCGCGGCAGACCTACGTCCTCGGGCTGCAGCAGCTCCCGCCGCTTGCGCAGGAAATCGGCCAGCTCGGTGTACTCCATGAAGCCATTGTTCAGCACCTCGGTGCGTTAACCACTGCTTGTCGAGCAGTGGTTGAAGCGAGCCTGGATGCCATCCGCGGGGCGCTCCAGGCTGAGGACATGAACCCGACGAAGAACACGATCTTCATGACCGGCGGTACCTCCGGCATCGGCCTCGGCCTGGCCCTGAGATTCCGCGACCTGGGCAACAAGGTGATCATCAGCGGTCGCCGCAAGGACCTGCTGGACCAGCTGGCGGCCGAGCACGAAGGCCTCGAGACGGTGGAGCTGGACGTCGCCGACCCTTCCTCGATCGCCGCCGCATTCGAGGCGGTGACGACCGCCCATCCGGACCTGAACGTCCTGATCACCATGGCCGGCATCATGCAGATGGAGAACCTGCTCGACCCGGCTCACCAGCAGACGGCCGAAGAGACCATCAAGATCAACCTGCTGGGTACCATCCGTACGATCGCCACGTTCACGCCGTTCCTGATCACCCGGCCGGAAGCGGCGGTCATCACCGTCAGCTCGGGCCTCGCCACGGTGCCGCTCGCGATCACGCCGACGTACAACGCGACCAAGGCGGCCGTGCACAGCTACACGCAGAGCCTGCGGCTCCAGCTCGCGGACACGTCGGTCCAGGTGATCGAGCTGGTACCACCGGCGGTCCGGACCACGCTGCTGGGCCAGCAGGACAACGAGCGGGCGATGCCGCTGGAGGACTACCTGACCGAGGCGATGGAGCTGATCCAGCAGCAGCCCGACGCGGACGAGATCCTGGTCGAGCGGGTCAAGTTCCTCCGGCTGGCCGAGCGCGAGGGCCGGTTCGACCAGACCCTCGCCGCGGTCAACTCGCACTGACCGACAGACCGGCCGGCGTCCCGCAGTACGGGCGCCGACCGGAACGGTCAGTCGGAGAGGGCCTGTTCGATGCGTTCGACCTTGGCGGTCAGCTGGCCGGTGTAGCCGGGACGGATGTCGGCCTTGAGGACCAGGCTGACGCGGGGCGAGACGGCGGCGACGGCGTCCACCGCCTGCTTCACGACCGCCATCACCTCGTCCCACTCACCCTCGAGGTTGGTGAACATCGCGTTGGTCTCGTTCGGGAGGCCGGAGGCGCGGACCACGCGGATCGCCTCCGCGACCGCCTCGCTCACGCCGCCGGTCTCGTCCCCGGCCGCCGGGCTGATGCTGAATGCAACGATCATGCGTCCAGCTTGCCAGCTTGCTCCTCATGGGCCCGGCGCTCGGCGCCGGACGTGGTCAGCAGCGGCTTCTCCTTGATGAACAGGACGGCGATCAGAGCGAGCACCGCGAACGGCACCGACATCATGAACAGGTCCGCGGTCGCCGCGCCGTACGCGTTCTCGACGGCCGTCCGGGCCTGCTCCGGCAGCTCCGCGATGTTCGGCACCGCGTTGCTGCCACCGGACGAGGCACCGCCCGGGTTCAGCGTCTCCGTGACCTTGTTGGCCAGGATCGCGCCGAGCACGCTGACCCCGATCGTGCCGCCCATGCTGCGGAAGAAGCTCACCGCCGAGGTGGCCGCGCCCAGCTCCCGGGCCGGTACGTCGTTCTGCGCGGCGAGCACCAGGTTCTGCATCACCAGGCCGATGCCGACACCGAGGATGATCATGAAGGCCCACAGCATGTACTTCGAGGTGTGCGCGTCGATCGTGCCGAACAGCGCCAGCCCGATCGGCAGCAGCAAGCTCCCGACGACCACGTAGATCTTCCACTTGCCGTACTTCGTGATCAGCCCACCCGCGATCGTGGAGGCGACCATCATGCCCAGGATCATCGGTAGGCTCATCAGCCCGGCCTTGGTCGGCGAGTAGCCCTGCGCGATCTGGAAGTACTGCGCCAGGAACACCGAGCCGCCGAACATCGCCACGCCGACCAGCGCGCTCGCGACGATGGACAGCGTCACCGTGCGGTTGCGGAACAGGTCCATCGGGATGATCGGCTCAGGGTGCCGACGCTCGACCAGCACGGCGGCCACCAGCGCCACCAGGGCGAGAGCCACGAGCACGAAGCTCCAACCGGACGCCCACTCGAATTTGCTCCCGGCGAACGAGGACCAGACCAGCAGGGTGCTCACCCCGGCGGTGATCAGGAACGCGCCCCACCAGTCGATCTTCACCTCGCGGCGCACGGTCGGCAACTTCAGCGTGCGCTGCAGCAGAACGATCGCGGCGAGTACGAACGGCACGCCGATCAGGAAGCAGGCCCGCCAGCCCAGCGGCGAGTCGACCAGGAAGCCGCCGAGCAGCGGTCCACCGACCGTCGCCGAGGCGAAGATGGCGCCGAAGATCCCGGAGTACCGGCCGAGCTCACGCGGCGGGATGATCGCCGCCATCACGATCTGCACCAGGGCGGTCAGACCACCGGCGCCGAGACCCTGCAGGACCCGGCTGCCCAGCAGCACCTCGATGTTCGGGGCGAAGCCGGCGACGAGCGAGCCGACCACGAAGAAGCCCAGCGACAGCTGGACCAGCAGTTTGTTGTTGTAGAGGTCGGCGAGCTTGCCCCACAACGGCACCGTGGCCGTCATCGTGAGCAACTCCAGGGTGATGACCCAGGTGTAGGACGACTGGCTCGCGCCGAGGTCGTGGATGATCCGCGGCAGCGCGGTCGAGACCACGGTGCCGGCCAGGATGGCGACGAACATCCCCATCATCAGGCCGGAGATCGCCTGCACGGTCTGACGCGGCGTGAGCGCGGCGACCTGCTCGGCCGCCACCTCGAGCGAAATGGTGTCCTGCGGCCGGGCCGCCGCGGTGTCGTCGGAGTTGACCTCGCCCGCCGCCTCCGGGGGCTTGGGCGAAGAGGTCGTTGTCATGACTGACCTTCCTGGTCGGTTCGGAAAACTGTGGTCTTGTCGAAGTCCGGATCCACCCCGTCGGCGAGCAGCAGGAACGCCTCGTCGATCAGCGAGCGCACCGAGCGCCCACCGGCGTCCTTCTGCTTCTCGAACGCGATCCGGACCGCCGTACTCGCGGCGGCGACGATCAGCATCGGCCGGATCGCCTCCCGCGGCTCACCCATCCGCTCGGCCATCGCCGCGGACAGCACCCGCTCGTCCTCGGCGCCGAGCAGGACGAACTGGGACAGCAGCGTCGGCGACTGGACGATCAGGGCGAACCGCTGCGAGGCGGTGGCGCTGTCCTGCTCCACGTCGACCAGCGCCTCGGCGATCAGCATCCGCATCGTGGTGAGCGGCGACTGGCCGGCCGGGGTGTCCCGGAGCCGCTCGAGCGCGCGCTCGAGCTCCTCGGGGTCGCGACCGAGGATCGCGTGCTCCTTGTGCGGGAAGTAGTTGAAGAAGGTCCGCACCGAGACGTCCGCGGCCTCACTGATCTCCTCGACCGTGACGTTGTCCGGCCCCTTCTCCAGTGCCAGCCGGAGCGCGGCGGCCATCAACGCGGCGCGCGTCTCCCGCTTCTTCCGCTCCCGCCGCCCGGGCGGCGCGCTCTCCTCGGTCTGCATCACGACGTCAACGATATGCGAACTTGCACACACTGCAAATTAATATTCCTGCAACTTTGCAGGACTGCACGGAAAGAGTGGTCTAGATCACTTCGAACGCCTGAGCCGGGGCAGCCACGCGGGCACCGCCCGGCGGTAGTCCTCGTACTGCCGTCCGTACCGCCGGCTCAGTACCGGCTCCTCGTACCAGTGGACGAAGGACGCCATCACCGCCCAGGCGACCACCGCGTAGACGAACAACCAGAGGTCGAGGAACAGCAGCGCCTGACCGAGGATCGTCGCGACGACGCCGACGTACATGGGGTTGCGGACGTAGCGGAAGTCGCCGCCGACGACCAACTGCTCGGTCGGGGCCACCGGCGCCGGAGTACCACGGCCCTCGCGGACAAAGCGAATGAAGGCGCGCAAGACGACGAGGATGCCGCCGGCCACCAGCAAGAGTGCAGGCCAGAAGCGCGGCTCGGCCCAGCCGTTGATCCACCAAGGCACCAGACCGGCCACCACACAAGGTGCGGCGAAGAAGAAGGCAGTGCTGCCCAGCGCCGCCTTAAGCATTGTCGAGCCCGGCGATGACCCGGTCGGACAACTCGCAGAAGGTCTTGAGCTCCGCCGGCGACAGCTCGCCGAACCAGTCGGCCACCGCGCCGAAGTCGCCCTCGTCGCGTTCCTGCCAGTACGCCGCGTTGCGGTTCGTTGTCGAGAGCAACTTCCTGCGCTTGTCCGCGGGATCCGGCTCGATCTGCAGCATGTCCTTGCGCACCAGGGCCGCGACGATCTGGGCGACGTTCTGATGGGTACTCCCCAGCGCGGCCGCGGCTTCGGCCAGCGACGGTTTCCCGGCGGCTGTCACGACGGTGATCAGCGCGGCCTGCTGGGTGGTCAGCCCGTCCGCACGGAGTCGCTCGTCCATGGCGTAACGCAACTTGTGGGCGAGCGTCAGCGTGGTCCGGAACGCCCGGATCGACGGCTCCAACCGCGACCCTGGCCCGATCCCGAGCAGTACTTCGGTCTTGTTCTCCCGCGACATAGGCAATATATTACCTATTAGCATCGAGGGGGGCAACCACCGTGATCTGCCTACTGCCACACTGCGCCTACCTGTCCGAGACGTCGCGGATGCTGGAGATCCACCGAGCCCTGACCGTGCTCGGCGTCCCGGTCCGCGTCGCCACTCACGGCGGCCCGCACGAGCGCCTGCTGGTCGAAGCCGGCATCCCGTACGACGTACTGGGCCCGGGCATGTCGCCCGAGCGGGCGGCATCCTTCGTGGCGTCGGCGGTCGGCCTCGGCGACCCCCGCCAGAGCATGTACGACGACGCGGAGATCGAGACCTACGTCCGGGCGGAAGCGGAGTACTTCCGCGCCCACGGGATCACCGTGGCCGTCACCGGGTTCACCCTGACCACGTTGCTGTCGTCCCGGCTGACCGGCGTCCGCTTGATCACCGAGCACGCGGGCAGTTTCGTGCCGCCGGTCGCCGAGCGCAGGTTGCTACCCGCGCCCAGCCGACCGGTGGATCCCCGGCTCAAGCACGCACCGGACTGGCTCAGCCGCTTCCTCATCAACCGGACCTCGAACCGCACTCCGGCGTACTGCGCCGGCTTCAACCGGGTGGCCGCGTCGCTCGGGGTCGAGGGAGTCCCGAGCCTCGCGGCGCTCCTGCTCGGCGACCTCTCACTGGTGCCGGAAGTGCCTGAGGTGCTGGATGTCTCGGCGGCGGAACTCGCAGCGTGGACACCGGCGGGAAAGGTCGGGTATCGCCCCGACACTCGCCTGCAGGGGATCGGACCGCTCTTCGCGCACCTGGATGTCCCGCTGCCGGAGGGGGTGCGGAAGTTCCTCGACCGACCTGGCCCTGTCGTTTACCTGGCGATGACGTCGACACCGCCCGCGCTCGTCCGGGAGGCGGTCATTTCGCTCAGCGCACTCGACGTACGGATCCTGGTGGCCGGCACCATCCATGAGCTCAGCGATCTCGCGACGGACCGGATCATGGTCGGAGGCGTGCTGCCGAGTCATCTGGTGATGCCGCAGGTCGACCTCGCGGTGACTACCGGCGGCCAGGGCAGCGTCCAGACCGCGATGGCCTGCGGCACTCCCCTGCTGGGCGTCCCGCTGCAGCCGGAGCAGGACCTGAACGTCGCCCTGGTCGAGCGCCTCGACGCGGCCCGCCACGTCGCGCCCCACCACCTGAACCGCCTGGCCGGCACCGCCACCGAGATGCTCCACAACCGCCGCCACCTGGAAGCTGCCGAACGAATCCAGAAGCTCTACGCCACCGTAGACGGCCCGGCTCAGGCCGCGGAAGCCATCGCAAGACACCTCTGACCGGTAGAATCAAGAGAGCAGCCTCCGAAGCGATCACCGCGTCGGAGGCTTCTTTCATGCCGACACTTCTCTACAAGGGCGCCATCCGTGATCTCCGTGGCGACGACCTGCTGCCGCTGTCCATGATCCGCGACCGCTACCCCGACCTCTACCACCGCGAAGCCGCCAAGTACGCCGAGCGGCCGCACGTGATGGATCATCCGGTCCACCCGCTCGACTGCCGCTGGACCGATGTCGTCTTCTTCTCCCCGGTCCATCCGGCGCCGATCTTCGACGCGCTCCGCGAGTCCGGCCGAGTACTGCGCCGGCTCGGTTACTGGACCATCGACGCGGAACTGCTGGTGCCCGAACGGACCTGCATCCTGCTCAAACGGCACGAGCCACTGTTCCGACCCCAGGCCGCCGAGGACTACCTCCCCTACAGCGCCGAGGCGGCAGCCGCACTGTCCCAGCCCTCCGATCAGGCCCTGCACCGGCTCCGGAATCTCAACCCCACCGAGCCCTTGCTGCCATGGGCCGACATCCCGCACATCCTGCACCGCGGCCCGGTGCCTGTCAGCGCCTTCCGCGATCCCGACGGCAACCCGGTCAGGTGAGCTGGTTCACCCGTTCTGGAAATACATAGCTTTCCTATGTAATGTTGGATTACGTGATCGCTACGACAGCTCTGACTCAGCTCGGCGTCGACGTGGTTGTGGCCGCGGCCCGGTTGACCCGGCTCGCCAGCCGCGACGTGAGTGCGCTCCCGCACGCGGCGATGCGGCTGCTGGGCCGGCTCGACGAGCTCGGTCCGACCCGGATCAGCGACCTGGCCAAGGCCGACCGTTGCTCGCAGCCGACGATGTCGAACCTGGTCCAGCGCCAGGAGGAGAGCGGCTGGGTCCGGCGCGAGCCCGACCCGGCCGACTCCCGCGCCAGCCTGATCAGCCTCACCGACGCCGGCCGGGCGGAGCTCGACCGCGCCCGTCAGGAAGCCGGGACCGCCATCGCGGCGCGCCTGCGGCACCTGCCGTCGACCGACCTCGCCACCCTCGAGGCCGCGGTCACCGTCATGCACTCGATCCTCACCCTCGATCTGGAGGACACCCCCCGTTGAGCAGCAACTCGTTCCTCAAACAACCCAAGTCCGTCTGGGCCGTCGCCTTCGCCTGTGTGATCGCGTTCATGGGCATCGGCCTGGTCGACCCGATCCTCAAGCCGATCGCCGAGCAGTTGCACGCGAGCCCGTCCCAGGTCTCCCTGCTCTTCACCAGCTATATGGCCGTCATCGGTGTCGCGATGCTGATCACCGGCGCGGTCTCCAGCCGGATCGGCGCGAAGAGCACGCTGCTGATCGGCCTGGCCATCATCGTCGTGTTCAGCGCGCTGGCCGGCCTGTCCAACTCGATCGGCATGATCGTCGCCTTCCGGGCCGGCTGGGGCCTGGGCAACGCGATGTTCATCGCGACCGCGCTGGCCACCATCGTGAACTCCGCGAGCGGTTCGGTCGCGCAGGCGATCATCCTGTACGAAGCGGCGCTGGGCGTCGGCATCGCGGCCGGGCCCGCTGGTCGGTGGTGAGATCGGCACGATCTCCTGGCGCGGCCCGTTCTTCGGCGTCGCCGTCCTGATGACGATCGCGCTCGCGGCGACGGCCTTCCTGCTCCCCGCCTCGCCGCCGGCACCTCGCCGTACCTCGATCATCGAACCGCTGAAGGCACTCCGGCACCGCTCCCTCGCCACCGTGGCGGTCACCGCGCTGCTCTACAACTTCGGCTTCTTCACGCTGCTGGCGTTCACCCCGTTCCCGCTGGCGATGTCGGCCCGCCAGATCGGCCTGATCTTCTTCGGCTGGGGCATCGGGCTGGCCCTGACCTCGGTGTTCGCCGCGCCCCGGCTGCAGCGCCGCTTCGGCACGCTGCCCGTGGTCATGACCTCGCTGCTGCTGTTCGCCGCCGATCTCGCGGTGATGGGCGTGTACGCACACCACCGCGGCGTGCTCGCGGCCGGCGTCATCGTCGCCGGGTTGTTCCTCGGCGTGAACAACACCCTGATCACCGAGGCCGTGATGGGCGCGGCGCCGGTCGAGCGCGGCACCGCCTCCGCGGCGTACAGCTTCGTGCGCTTCTCCGGTGGTGCGGTCGCGCCGTGGCTTGCGGGCAAGCTCGGCGAGGAGATCAACATCCAGTTGCCGTTCTACGTCGGCGCCTTCGCCGTCCTGCTCGCGGTCGGCGTGCTCGCCAGTGGCTGGAAGCCGCTGTCGCACCTCCGCGTCCCCACGGCCCACTCCGAAGCCGAGCCACCGCCCTCACCACTGCTGACGCCTGAGAGAGCCTTTGGGCTGAAACTGGTCCCGACCTCAACGCAGTAGCGTGAGCAAGGCGGAGAAGTCGTCCTTGTTGTAGGGGCGGGCACCGATCAGGGACTGCAACAGGATGCCGTCCAGCGCCGCGACCAGCAGGCTCGCCTTGTGCGGGTCGGTGGTGAAGTTGCGGGCGATCTCGGTGAGCGGCTCCAGCCACGCCGCCGCGGCTTCCCGCAAGGCTGGGCGACGGACCGCGAGCAGATAGAGCTCGTACTCCGCGAGGGTGCGCCCCCGGCGGTAGACCAGGCAGTGCTCGATCAACCGGGCGAGCTCGTCGGCGGGCCGGGCGCCCATCTCGTTGACGCGCTCCTGCAGTTCGGCGGTCAGGTCCTCGGCGGCCCAGGTCAGCGCGGCGACCAGCAGATCGTCGAGGCTTGCGAAGTGATAAGTCGTCGAGGCGAGGGAGACCCCGGCCTGCGCGGCGACCGCCCGGTGGCTGACGCCGGCGACGCCGTCCCGCTCGATCACAGCCAGCGTGGCGGTCAGCAGTTCCGTCCGCCGGAGCCGGCCGCGGACCCGCCGCCCGTCCGCCTTCGGTGCTCTCACCACCCCGCCGACTACCCTGCTGACCTGCACGAATGGCAAACTATCAGGACGAACGTACCACTTGATTTTGGGTCCCGGATTCGGTCGGATCGGGCCATTTCACGACATACGCTCGTCGTCGTGACCGAACCCGAACAGCGCTCAGCCACTCCCCGGAACACCACGATCAGCACCGCCATGCGCCGCGCTCTGAAGCGTGCCGATGACGGCAAGACGCTCGACCCGGCTGAGGTTGAAGTCCTCCTGTCCGCCTCGGGCGAGGCGCTCACCTCACTGATGGCGACCGCCGCGCGGGTGCGGGATCAGGGGCTGGCCGATGCCGGGCGCAGCGGAGTGGTGACGTTCTCGAAGAAGGTGTTCATCCCGCTGACCCGGTTGTGCCGGGACCGGTGTCACTACTGCACTTTCGCGACGACCCCGGGCCGGGTTCACTCGCCGTACCTGAGTCCGGACGAGGTTCTGGAGATCGCCCGGCAGGGTGCGGCGTTGGGGTGCAAGGAGGCGCTGTTCACGCTTGGGGATGCGCCCGAGGACCGGTGGGACGCGGCGAAGACCTGGCTGGAGGAGGCCGGGTACGACTCGACGCTCGACTATGTCCGGGCGATGGCGATCCGGGTGCTGGAGGAGACCGGGCTGTTGCCGCACCTGAACCCCGGCGTGATGTCGTGGCAGGATCTGCAGCGGTTGAAGCCGGTCGCGCCGAGCATGGGCGTGATGCTGGAGACCACGTCGCGCAGGTTGTTCGAGGAGAAGGGCCAGCCGCACTACGGCTCCCCTGACAAGGACCCGGCGATCCGGCTGCGGGTGCTGGAGGACGCCGGCCGCTCGAACGTGCCGTTCACCACCGGCCTGCTGATCGGCATCGGGGAGAACCTGGCCGAGCGGGCCGACTCGATCTTCGCGCTGCGGCGGATCGCCCGGCAGTACGGCGGGATCCAGGAGGTCATCATCCAGGGCTTCCGGGTGAAGCCGGACACCGCGATGCGCAATGACGCCGACGTACCGCTGGATGAGTGGCTGGCCGCGATCGCCGTCACCCGGGTCGTGCTCGGACCCCGGATGCGGGTCCAGGCACCGCCGAATCTGGTCGACCTGGCCGAGTGCCGCCTGCTGCTGGATGCCGGTGTCGATGACTTCGGCGGAGTGTCGCCGTTGACCCCGGACCACGTGAACCCGGAACGGCCGTGGCCGCAGATCGACGACCTTGCCAAGGTGACCGCCGACGCCGGGTTCACCTTGCGGGAGCGGCTGACCGCCCACCCGGAGTACCTGCGTGAGCCGTGGCTGGATCCGCGGCTGATCTCGCATGTGGAGGCGCTGGTCGATCCCGAGACCGGGTTGGCGAACGAGGCGGCCTTCCCCAAGGGCCTGCCGTGGCAGGAGCCCGACGGCGGCTGGGACAGCGTCGGCCGGACCGATCTGCACACCGCGATCGACACCGAGGGTCGCCGGACCGAGACCCGGTCGGACTTCGACGCGGCCTACGGCGACTGGGACGTACTGCGTGAGGACGTCGCGAACAGGGCTGCACCTGAGCGGATCGAGGGCGACGTCAAGGAAGCCCTCGCTGCAGCCGAACGCGACCCGGCCGGGCTGTCCGACGCGCAAGCGTTGACGTTGATGACGGCCACCGGCCCGGCGCTGGACCAGCTCGCCAGGATCGCCGACGAGTTGCGCAAGGCAACCGTCGGCGAGGACGTCACCTACGTGGTGAACCGGAACATCAACTTCACCAACGTCTGCTACACCGGTTGCCGGTTCTGCGCCTTCGCCCAACGCCGTACCGACGCCGACGCGTACTCACTGTCGATGGACGAGGTCGCCCAGCGGGCCGAGGAAGCCTGGGTGATCGGCGCGACCGAGGTGTGCATGCAGGGCGGCATCCACCCCGACCTGCCCGGTACCGCGTACGCCGACCTGGTCCGGGCGGTGAAGGACCGCGTGCCCGAGATGCACGTGCACGCCTACTCGCCGATGGAGATCGTCAACGGCTCCGTCCGGACCGGCCTGTCGATCGAAGACTTTCTCGTCTCGGTGAAGGAAGCCGGACTCGACAGCATCCCCGGCACGGCCGCTGAAATCCTCGATGACGATGTCCGCTGGATCCTCACCAAGGGCAAGCTGCCGACGGCCAGTTGGATCGAGGTCATCACGACCGCGCACAAGGTCGGGCTGCCCTCCTCGTCGACGATGATGTACGGCCACGTCGACTCACCCCACCACTGGGTCCAGCACCTCCGGACGATCGCCGCGGTGCAGGACCAGACCGGCGGGTTCACCGAGTTCGTGCTGCTCCCGTTCATCCACACCAACTCGCCGATCTACCTGGCCGGTGTTGCCCGGCCCGGGCCGACGTACGACGAGAACCGGGCCGTGCACGCGATGGCCCGCATCATGCTGCACGGCCGGATCGACAACATCCAGTGCTCGTGGGTCAAGCTCGGCGTCGACGGCTGTGTCGCAGTACTCAACGGGGGCGTCAACGACATCGGCGGCACCCTGATGGAGGAGACCATCAGCCGGATGGCCGGCTCCAAGCACGGCTCCCGCAAGTCCATTGAAGAACTCACCCAGATGGCCACCGCCGCGGGGCGTCCGGCCCGGCAGCGGACCACGACGTACGGCCAGGTCCAGCAGCACCCGATCAGCGCGCTGGAACTCGCCTGACGCTCAGCGATGAACTGACCACGGAACCCCGACGTACAGATGAACAACAGTGCATCAGTACGCCGAGGGACATCATGCTCATCGCCATCCTCGCGATCGTCACGATCGCGGTCGCTCTCGCTCTATATGCCGGCCTGACCGCGACGCCGGTCCTGGACGACCTGGTCGACCTGCGCCGGCCACCTGACACCGAAGACCTGGAAGACGAAAGCCGCGAAGCCGGCTGAACTCGCGGGCCGACCGGCGTCACCGTCCGTCAGCGCGCGGGGGCGAGGTCGACCGCGACGGCCGATCGCGATGTAGGCGATAAAGGCTGAGGTCCGGTTCCGCAGGAAGAACCCGAGCGGCACCGCCTGGCACCCGGAGCTTCCCGAGGTACTGATCCCCAGAAATCGCATCAGTACCTCGGGAAAAGAAACGCCGACCGCATCGGGTGTCGGTCACCACCTCACTGGCGACCGGCACCCCGGCGACACGGCCGGCGTCTTGCTTTGCCCCGAGTGGGCGGTTCGGCCCGAAGGAGGGAGGTCCCGCCGTCTCATTCCGTGACCGGCAGGGGAGGTACAGTCCGGTCGCGGACGGGAGTACCGCGGTACCGCCTGGAGCCTGTGTCAGCGACCCGTCCGTCGCTGACGACAGAACGTTGTCACGGGGTGGCGGAGAGCCGCCACGCACGGGGTCAAACATTTGCATTGATCTTGACTAAGGCGACGCTCCGTATATCCGACCTCACCTTGCGTACTCGCGAGTAGAAGAAATTGCCTTCAGCAACAACTAGATGCCGTTGCGGACCAGACCGGTACCACGCCCCCGCAACTCCCGCGTCGCCACTGATAGCCCAATCGCTGGCCAGCTGGGAATCTTCAGCTGGGCGGCAAGGCCGGGCCCAGCATCGACCAACACGCAGCTTCCACTGGACGCACGTCGGCGGACGCCGCAAGAGGACGGTGCTGAGGGCAACAAACCCGCCGGATGGCCTGTGTCGCGCTCTCAGCAGAGTGGCGGCACTGGCGCCGCAGCAGCGAGATCAGTCCGCCACCGGCTCGCTACGCGGGCAGGGCTCCGCAATGCCAGGTCGTCGACACCGGAACACCTGACTCCGATTATCTTGAATATGCTTCGATATTCATCTGATAGAGTAATTTTGGAGCAGGATGCGGAGGATTGAAGTGCAGATCGCCGAGGTGGCCGCCATCGCCGATGAGCAGTGGGGGCTGGTCACGACCGCTCAGGCGCGCGCCGCCAGTGTGTCTGCTCAGTCCATGGCACGGTTGGCCGCTGAAGGTGTGCTAGAGCGGGTGACACATGGCGTCTATCGGGTCGTGGGCGCTGGATCGCCGTTGGATGACTTGCGGGCAGCTTGGCTCGCGCTCGCGCCAGAACAACCGGCCGCTGCCCGCCTCAGAGCACCAGACGCGGTCTTGTCGCACCGATCGGCCGCGAGATACCACCAACTCGGCGATTTGGACGCGGATCGATTCGAGTTCACCGTCGCCACCCGCAAACAGTCGAAGAGACCTGACGTGAGGTTCCACCGCGAGAGTCTCAGCCCAGCCGACTGGCAGATCACCACCGGTCTTCCGGTAACGACAATCGTCAAGACGATCAGTGATCTGGCGAAGACTCATACAGATGGCGGTCATCTGGCGGGCGTTGTTCGCGACGCGATGGCTCTGAACTCCGTGACCGCGGAAGAGCTCAGCTCTGCGCTCGCCCCCTATGCGCACCACTATGGCCAGCAGCTCGGGCATGGCCGCGCGCTCTTGAATCGCCTCCTCGACGAGGCCGGCATTCCCAAAGCGACCCAACAGGCTGCCGAACTCGCCGCGCCAGGACCATCACCAGCCGACGCTGCTCTACTTCACGCACTCGCCCTACTGGATCCACGGGTCCCCAGAGACCTGCGCAATCGTGCCGCTCACGTCGGACTGTCGACTGACGAGCTCCGGCAACTGCAGGCCCTGCTCGGCATCACCGATGAACCAGAAGACGTTCAAGAGGCGCTACGGGCCGCCTACGAAGCCCGGGCAAAGCTCCTCGAGGAACCAACAGACCAGGCGGCCACATGAGAGAAACGCCGTACGCAAGCGCACGGGAATTCCGCGTAAGCGCCAACGCCCGCATGAAGAAGGTCGCCAAGGACGCCGGGCGACCGACGCAGGAGATCAACCGCGAATTCGTCATGCAGCGCTTCCTGGCTCGCATCTTCCGCGAACCCGACGCGCCGTGGGTGCTGAAAGGCGGCACCGGTCTCCTCGTCAGACTTCCCCGGGCCCGCTACAGCGACGACGTCGACCTGCTCTATCCCGCTGGCAACATCGACCTGGTCGCACCTCTGGCCGAACTACGCAACGCGATGGCCCAGCCGTGCGGTGACGACTTCTTCCGCTTCGAACTGGGACGAGTTGAAGAACGGGCCGCTGTAGACGACGAGAAGGCCGTAGCCACAATCCGCGTCACAGCCTCCATCGGCTCCACCGAGTATCAGCGGTTCAGCATCGACCTGTCCGTCAAGAAACGTCGCATCTGCAGCGTCGACCGATTCCAACCCAAGCCGATCATCGTGATGCCAGGCGTTCCGGAGCTCCCCGAATTTTCGCTCTACTCCCTCGCCGATCAGATTGCGGACAAACTCTGTGCGATGTACGAACTCCACCGAGACGGTGCGTCTTCGACGCGGTATCACGACCTCGTCGACCTGGTGCTGATCGTCACCAGCGGTCCGGGCATCGATGCGACCGACACATCAGCCGCTCTGCAGGCCGAGGCGCTGCATCGAGACCTGGCTCTGCCCACCACGCTGGACTCGCCTGGCGGACAATAGCCCGCCGGTTACCGGAGTGAAGCCGTCCAAGCCGCGGTGCCGGCGGAGCTGTACGACCTCGAGAAGGCCCTGGGCACCGTGAGTGCTTGCCTCAGCCCTCTTCTCAGCGGCGCCATCTCACAGGGCGTCTGGGACATCACCTCTCAACGCTGGACCTGAGTGGCACCTCGGCTTCTGCGGACGACGTACACGCTGGCCAAGGGCGGGGGTGGCCGGGTGGCCGCGAGCTGCAGACCCGGCGGGCGACCAGTGCGCTGACCAGCGCCTGCGGCAACCAAACCGCGCACGGTCACCACCGCGCCCTTCAAGCAAGCGGCGACGCAAGAGCCGCTGCACCGGGGGTGGGGAGCTGCGTGGGGATCAGTACGGGTAGGTGTCGTCTCGGCGGGTGGGGTCCATGTCCCAGAGGGAGAAGTCGACTACCTTGTGGGATTCCTCGCCGCCGGCCGGGCTGAGGCCTAGGCCGTCGTAGTCCTTCGAGCCGATGCCGTCGAGGTAGCCGAGGAGCTCGAAGGCTGAGCGGGCGTCCTCGATGTCGTCGATCACGTCGTCGTTCTGGGCTTCGTCGGAGCGGCCGCGGACGTAGGCGATGAAGGCCTCCGGGTCGGTCACCACGAAGTCGTACCGCGCCTGGTAGCTGAGGCGGATGCCGTTCTCCGGTACCAGCGGCTCCTCCAGGTCGTCGAGCTCGCCGCGCTCGACCATCTCGCGGTAGTCGGCCGGGTCGTCGAAGTCGTCGGGGCCCAGCGGCAGGTCGTCGAGCTCGTCCGGATCGTAGGAGTCGATGCCGAGGAAGATGTCGCCCCAGCCGCGCTCGTGCACGGCGTCGGCGAGCACCCGGGCCTGGACTCGGACGTTCTCGATCGCCGTGGTGGCTCGCAGATCGTGCAGGTCCAGAGCGTCGGCTTGTTCCAGCAGCACCTTCGCCAGTTCGCGGGCGGCCTCGGCGGCCGACGCGGGCTCAATCGGCTCACTCATGCTGCGACGGTACAACCATCGGCACATCGACTGCCGCGCCCGGTACTCCGAACGCCTCCACGAGCTCGTCCGCGTGCGGCCGGACGGCGGCGCAGAGCTCGTTCACCAGTGCCGTGATCGCCTTGGATCGTTGACCCGACAAACGGCCGTGCTCGATGTACCAGGCGCGCTCCGCCTCGATGGTGGCGAGCGCGTGCAGGTCGTACAACTCCTTCAGCCGATCCCGCACCGGCCCCTCGGGCGCAGCCTGTACCGCGGCCAGGAACGCCTCCAGTACGACGCGCTCCACGTGCGCCCGGCCGGCCGCGATCACGTGATCCTGGCACCGGTTGAACACCTCGAACGCGTCGTCGCCGGCGTCGATGCCCTTCTTGAGTCGCCGGGCCACCCCGGCCAGCATGTGTTCCTCCCGGAACCGGACCATGCCGCAGTGGTACGCATCGTCCCGAAGCCCGGCATCGGGGTCGGCAGTATCGTTCCGGTTCGGTACTGCGTCGCGCAGCCGCTCGACGACTGTCCGCAGCGCGGTCTTCTCGACCGCGATCTCCACCGCCTGCGCGGCGATGAACCGGGCCGTCCCAAGCGGATCGAGCTTCCCGAACGACTCCCGGTAGTTGGTCAGCAGCCCTTTCGCGACCAGTTGCAGCAACACCGTGTTGTCACCCTCGAAGGTGGTGAACACATCGGTGTCCGCCTTCAGTGCGGCCAGCCGGTTCTCCGCGAGATAGCCCGCGCCACCGCAGGCCTCACGGCACATCTGGATGGTCTCGGTGGCATGCCAGGTGCCGAGCGACTTCGTGCCGGCCGCCTGCGCCTCGAGAGCCCGCCGGTCGTGCTCGTCACGATCCCCGAGCCCGCCCTCGCCATCGGTGTTGCCCTCGGTGTTGTCCGTGCCGTCGCTGCCGAAGATCCGGACGAACTCGTCGACCAGCTCGGCCTGGGCGAAGTGCAGCGCGTACGTCCTCGCCAGCAGCGGGAGCAACCTGCGCTGATGCATCCGGTAGTCCAGCAGCAGCGCCTCCTCGGCACTCCCGGGCGCGCTGAACTGCCGTCGCCGATCGGCGTACCGGATGGCGATGGTGAGCGCCACCTTGCTCGCGTTGATCGCGGCGCCGCCGACGGAGACCCGGCCCTGGACGAGGGTGCCGAGCATGGTGAAGAAGCGCCGGTCCGGGTTCTCGATCTCGCTCGAGTAGGTGCCCTCGGCATCCACCTGCGCGTAGCGGTCCAGCAGCGCGGTACGGGGTACACGGACGTGGTCGAAGACGATGCGGCCGTTGTCGACGCCGTTGAGGCCGAGCTTCGGGCCGCAGTCGCTCAAGGTCACGCCGGGCATCGACTCGCCGTCCGGCGTACGGATCGGCACGAGCAGGCAGTGCACGCCGTGCGTCTCGCCACCGACGACCAACTGGGCGAAGACCGCCGCCATCCGGCCATGCCTCGCCGCGTTGCCGATGTAGTCCTTGCGCGCGGCTGCGTTCGGCGTGTGGACCACGAACTCCTCGGTCGCCGGATCGTACGTCGCGGTGGTGCCGAGCGCCTGGACGTTCGAGCCGTGCCCGGTCTCGGTCATCGCGAAGCAGCCGAGCAGGTGGCCATCGATCGCATCGGTGAGGTACTGCTCGTGGTGCCGGCTGGTGCCGAGGTGCAGGATCGCCCCGGCGAACAGGCCGAACTGCACCCCCGCCTTCACCATCAGTGACAGATCCCCGAAGGCCAGCGTCTCGAACCCGGCGATGAAGCCGCCCAGGTCACCCTGCCCGCCGAACTCCTTCGGGAAGCCCCGGCCGGTGTGTCCCTCGGCGGTGACCTGCTGCATCACGGCGAGCACCTGATCGCGGTACTCGTCCCGCGACAGGTCCAGTCCCGCGTTCAGCAGCCCGGCGTTCGCCGCCAGCCCGTCCCGTACTACGTCTCGCACCGCCTTGTGCGGCCCGTCCAGGTACTCCCGCAACCCCGTGCTCATGCACCAAACCTATGTCGCGGGTACTTCCAGCGGCGTAACGACGCTCACGTTGGCAGCCTGTCGGCGAGAAAGGTCTTCGGGATCCGCGTTTGCGGCACTAGGCTGCACAACATGCCGAATTTGCGGATCAGTGAGGCGGCCGCGTTGCTGGGAGTCAGCGACGACACCGTCCGGCGCTGGGTCGACCAGGGGCGGTTGCCCGCGATCCAGGACAGCGGGCGGATGGCCGTCGAGGGACGTGAGCTGGCCGCGTTCGCCCAGCAACTGGCGGAAACACCCGAGTCGGGCGCCACCACGGCCGCCTCGGCGCGGAACCGCATGCGCGGCATCGTCACCCGCGTCCTCAAGGACGGGGTGATGGCCCAGGTAGAGATGCAGGCCGGGCCGTTCCGGGTGGTCTCGTTGATGAGCCGCGAGGCCGCCGACGAGCTCGGCCTCGAGCCCGGCGTGATCGCCGTCGCCTCGATCAAGTCCACCCACGTCGTCGTCGAGATCCCGGAGGCCTGATGTTCCGCGGTACCGTCCTCACCGCCTTGGCCTCCGTCGCCGCGCTCAGCCTCGTGAGCTGCGGCTCGGACACTCCGGCCGCGTCGCCCTCGTCGCCCTCGTCCTCGTCCGGCGCTGCGATCTCCGGCACGGTGACCGTGTTCGCGGCGGCGTCGCTGACCGGTACGTTCACTCAGCTCGGCAAGGACTTCGAGGCCGCGCACCCGGGCGTCAAGGTGGTCCTCAACTTCGCCGGCAGCTCGGCGCTGGCCCAGCAGATCAACCAGGGCGCGCCGGTGGACGTCTTCGCCTCGGCGGCCCCGAAGAACATGGACCAGGTGACCGACAAGGGCACCCCGGTCGTCTTCGTGAAGAACAAGCTGGAGATCGCCGTACCGAAGGGCAACCCGGCCAAGATCACCGGGCTCACCGACTTCGCGGACAAGGATCGCAAGATCGCGCTCTGCGCCGAGCAGGTGCCGTGCGGCGCGGCCGCGAAGAAGGTGTTCGAGACGGCGAAGATCACCCCGCAGCCGGACAGCCTGGAGCAGGACGTGAAGGCCGCGCTGACCAAGGTCGGGCTGGGCGAGGTGGACGCCGCGCTGGTCTACAAGACCGACGTGCTGTCGGCGAAGGACAAGGTCGACGGGATCGAGTTCCCCGAAGCGGACTCGGCGATCAACGACTACCCGATCGCGACGCTGACCAACGCGAAGAACCCGGACGGCGGCAAGGCGTTCGTCGACTTCGTGCTCTCCGACCGTGGCAAGACCGTCCTCACCGAAGCCGGCTTCGCCGCCCCGTGAGCCTCGCCCTGTGAGCCTCGCACCCGTGAGCCTCGCGCCGGCGTGCGTCGGATTCGTGAGAGCTTGGCGTGCGTGAAGGGCGGGCGATGAGTGACAGACGGAGGCAGCGACGGATCGGTGGGCGGCTGCCGCTGGTCCTGCTGCTGCCCGCGTTGCTGGGGCTCGCCTTCCTGCTCGTCCCGCTGATCGGCCTGCTCGCCCAGGCTCCCTGGGCGACCCTGCCGTCGCGGCTCTTCAGCGCCGAGGTCGGCCAGGCCCTACGGTTGTCCTTGGTCTGCGCAAGCTCCGCCACCGTGATCTGCCTGCTCCTCGGCGTACCGCTCGCGTGGTTGCTCGCCCGTGCCGAGGTCCCCGGTCGCGGCCTGATCCGGGCGCTGGTGACGGTTCCCCTGGTGCTCCCACCAGTGGTCGGCGGGGTCGCTCTCCTGCTGGTGCTCGGCCGGCGTGGGCTGATCGGGCAGCACCTCGACACGTGGTTCGGGTTCTCCCTGCCGTTCACGACGGCCGGGGTGATCGTCGCGGAGGCGTTCGTGGCGATGCCGTTCCTGGTGATCTCGGTGGAAGGAGCCCTGCGCGCCGCGGACCCGCGGTACGAGGAAGCTGCCGCGACCCTCGGCGCCGGTCGCTGGCTCACCTTCCGCCGGGTCACCCTGCCGTCGATCGCGCCGGGCATCGTGGCGGGCGCAGTACTGTGCTGGGCCCGTGCCCTCGGGGAGTTCGGCGCGACCATCACCTTCGCGGGCAACCTGCCGGGCCGGACCACGACGATGCCTCTGGCGGTCTATCTGGCGCTGGAGACGGACCCCGATGTCGCCGTCGTCCTGAGCGTGGTCCTGCTGGCCGTGTCCGTTGTGGTTCTCGCCTGCCTGCGGGAACGCTGGATCAGTGGTCTGCGATGACCCTGTACGCCGACCTGAAGGTGACCCGGGACTCCTTCGAGCTCGACCTGGAGTTGACCGTCGAACCGGGCGAGGTGGTCGCGCTGCTCGGGCCGAACGGCGCGGGCAAGACCACGGCGCTCCGCGCGATCGCCGGGCTGCTGCCGGTCACCGCCGGGCAGATCCGGCTCGACGACGAGGTCTGGGACGAACCGCCCCGGGTGTTCCGGTCCGCTGACCGTCGGCCGATCGGGGTGGTGTTCCAGGACTACCTGCTGTTCAACCACCTGAGTGCGGTGGAGAACGTGGCGTTCGGCCTACGTGCACGCGGTATGGAGAAGCGGGTGGCCCGAGCCGAGGCGGCCCACTGGCTCGACACCGTCGGACTGACCGACCAAGCTCGCAGCCGTCCACGGGCACTGTCCGGAGGTCAGGCGCAGCGAGTCGCTCTGGTTCGCGCCCTGGCGACGCAGCCTTCGCTGCTGTTGCTGGACGAACCGCTGGCCGCTCTGGACGCCAGTACGAAGCTGCACGTGCGGGCGGAACTCGGGCATCACCTGTCCCGCTACGACGGCCGAACTCTCCTGGTGACGCATGATCCGCTGGACGCAATGGTGCTCGCGGATCGCCTGGTGATCGTGGAGAACGGCCGGGTCGTCCAGGAGGGTGGGCCGACGGAGATCGCGCGCCGCCCGCGGACGGACTACGTGGCACAACTGGTCGGCCTCAACCTCTACCGCGGCGTTGCCGAAGGCACCACGGTCGTCCTCGACGGGGGTGGTTCCCTGACGATCGCGACGCCGTCGTCGGGCCCGGTCTACGTGGCCTTCCCGCCGGCGGCCGTCAGCCTCTACCCCGAGCGCCCGACCGGTACGCCGCGCAACACCTGGCCGATGGTTGTCTCCGGCATCGAACAACACGCCCACACGGTCCGGGTCCGCCTCACCCCAGACCCCAGCGCCACCCAGGACCGGGCAGCCCCGGCCGTCCTGCTCGCCGACATCACCACCGCCGCCGTGGCCGACCTCCACCTGGCCCCCGGCCAACGCCTCCACGCCACCCTCAAGGCCACCGAGACGCAGACCTACCCCACGTAGTACCGGCAATGAATGTGCAACCAACGGTTGCGCATCTGGCGTGCGCTGTACTACCGTGACGTGCAACCAAACGTTGCGGAAAGTGGGCTGACCATGGAGTACGGAAACCTCGAGCGCGAGATCAGGATCGACGCGTCACCCGAGGTGGTGTTCGAGGTGATCAGCAGCCCGGAGCACCTGAAGGAGTGGTGGCCGGACGAGGCGGACCTCGATCCGTCGGCCGGCGGCACCGGTGAGATCGTCTTCGGCGACCGGACCTCCCCCGAGGCGAACGTCGTCCAGGTCACCGTCGTGGAGGCGGAGCCGCCGCGGCTGTTCTCCTTCCGGTGGACGCACCCCAAGGGCGACGCCCCGACCCCGTCGAACTCACTGCTGGTGACGTTCCGGCTCGAGCCGTCGGGCGCCGGTACCGTCCTGCGGCTCACCGAGACCGGCTTCCGGGAGCAGGGCTGGGAGGTCGCCGTGCTCGAGGAGCAGTACCAGGAGCACAGCACCGGGTGGGACTACTTCCTCCCCCGGCTCGTCAAGTACACCGAACGGCTGGTCTCGAAGTCATGACGGTCACGGTCGACGACGATCTCTGGTCGGCGATCGGGGACCCAACCCGGCGGCGGATGCTCGACCTGCTGCTGGCGGACGGCGGCGGTACGGCGACCTCCCTCAGCGAGCGACTCCCCGTCACCCGGCAGGCCGTCGCCAAACATCTCGCAGTACTCGACCGCGTCGGGCTGGTCCAGGGCACACCGGCCGGACGGGAGAGGCGGTACCTGGTGGACGACGAGCAACTCGCCCGCGCAGCGGCACAACTGTCCACAGTCGGCGCGACCTGGGACGCCAGGTTGCGGCGGATCAAGCGCATCGCCGAGGCGATCCAGCGCAGGAAAGAGCAGTGACCGGCGGCTCACCCGCCGACCGGCTAGTCCTTCAAACCCAAGACTGGAAAGAGGAATCGATCATGGTGGACATTCTCCACAGAGTCGGAATCACCGCGTCCCCGAACGAGGTCTACCAGGCTCTCACCACCCGCGACGGCCTGGCCGGCTGGTGGACGGACGACACGCAGGGCGAGAGCGGGATCGGGGACGTCCTCCAGTTCCGCTTCCTGCCGGGCGGCTTCGACATGAAGGTGCTCGAGCTGGAGCCCAACCGGCGCGTGCTGTGGGAGGTCGTCGACGGGCCCGAGGAATGGATCGGCACGAACGTCGTCTGGGAGCTGAAGCAGGAGGGCGACTACACCATCATTCTGTTCCAGCACCTGGGCTGGAAGGAGCCGGTGGAGTTCATGTCCCACTGCAGCACCAAATGGGCGATCTACCTGATGAGCCTCAAGTCTCTCGTCGAGACCGGCAAGGGCGCCCCGTCCCCCCGCGACGTCCAGATCAGCAACTGGCACTGAGCCTCACCTCACAAAGCCCGCGGCTCCCGCTCTGCCGACCTTGCCCAAGGTCGGCGAGCGGGAGCCGCTGTCACGAAATGGCGACTGCGAACAGAACGACGATCGAGGCGCCGAAGACGACCACGTGGCGGATCCTCTGCAGGGTCCACCCACGACTTGAACGGTGTGCAAGTCGGTTCCGGAAGCGCCCTGCCGGAGAAAATGTCGGCGGATCGTCCTAGCGTGTTCTCCGCGGCAGATCCCGCGTCCGACCAGCTAGGAGATCGTCATGACCACGCTGTCCGATCGACCCAACACCGCCCTGCTGGTCATCGACGTCCAGAACGGCGTCGTGACCGGCACCCACGAGCGCGACGCGGTCGTCGCGAACATCGGCACCCTCGTCGAGAAGGCCCGCGAGGAGGAGGTCCCGATCGTCTGGGTCGCGCACAACAGCGAGAACCTGCCCAAGGACAGTGCCGACTGGCAGTACGTGCCCGAACTGCCGCGCCGGGAGTCCGAGGCGCTGGTCCACAAGACGTACGCCGACTCCTTCGAGGACACCGACCTCGAGCAGGTGCTGGCCGCGGCCGGGATCGGCCGCCTGATCGTGACCGGCGCCCAGACCGACGAGTGCATCCGCTCCACCATCCACGGCGCCTTCGTCCGCGGCTACGACGTCACCCTGGTCGGCGACGCCCACACCACAGAGGACCAGTCCGAGTGGGGCGCCCCGCCCCCCGACAAGGTCATCGCCCACACGAACCTCTACTGGCAGTACCACACCGCCCCCGGCCGCACCGCCGCCGTCGCCGAAACCAAGAACGTCGACTTCAAGAGCTGATCGTCCAGTCGGCGCCGGCTAGTAACTGGTGGTGCCATCGATCAGCTCGCGAAGGGCATCAAGGTGGCCGAGGTGACGAGCGGTCTCCTCGATCAGATGCGTCACGATCCACCGCAACGACACCAACTCCAGCCCGGCGGGCGCCCACGCTTCCAGGTCGTCGAGCTGAGCGGCGGCAAGGATCTCGTTGGACCGGACACATTGCGCGTCGTACTCGCTCAACAGCCGATCGAGGGAGGCTTGTGGAGGATCCTGCAGGTCCAGAGGATCCTCGGTCGCGAGCTCCCGTGTCCCCAGGAAGCTGACCTCGAACCAGGCAAGCTCCACCCACCGCAGATGCGCGACCAACGTCGCCACCGTCATCCGCGGCGACGAGGGAAGCGGCGCCAGTCGAGCTTGCCCTTCCGACAGCCCGACGCATTTCAGCCTGACCGTCGCCCGCTGCCAGTCCAACCACCCGACGAGCATCGCCCGCTCATCTGCCGTTCCTGGCGGCCGCTCACGAGTCACCCGCCGATCGTAGGGGCTGCGACGCCGGGCGGGCGGGCGGCGTACGGACCGACAGGAAGTACTGCGTTCTCTCTGCGCCTCAGCTACCTCGGTGAGCGTGGATGTGGACGTCGTGAGCGATCTCTACCTCTTGTTCGGTACAGCCGTGCCGGCGCAGCACCTCGGTGAGTGCCTTGTGAGGGAGCCGGGCCGCCTGGCCCCTCGCGGCGTCTTCACCGCTCCGCCCGTCCGGCGATCACCCACTCCACCGCGACCACCCTGGCTTCTCCTGAGCTGCGAGGAAGAACCCGGCCCCACCCGAGGCGCCGCCTCGCACTCAAGCCACTTCTCTCAGGCAATGCACGGCAGCTCAGACGACCGCCTCGCTCTCACCGAGCCGCGACGCAGGAGTGGCGACTCCGGGCGGGCGGGCGCGGCGACGGAGGGGGCGCGGGGGCTGGAGAGTGGGAAGTTGCCGGGTGCAACTACCAGGGGGGCGGATACTGGAGGGACTGGTCCGGTCCGGCGAGGGGAGTTGTCGTGGGTGAGCCGAGTATGCAGTGGCGCGAAGTGGTTCTGCCGGACGAGGGTGAGAGGCATGAGCGGCAGGCAGCGCTCTTCCGGGAGATGCAGCAGCGCAAGGACACGCAGTACGGGACTGGGCGGGCTCTGCATCGCAAGCAGGTGGCGGCACTGCGGGCGATGCTGGAGGTGCCGGCGGATCTGCCCGACCATGCGCGGCAGGGGATCTTCTCGAACCCGGACAAGTACGACGCCTGGGTGCGGCTCTCGAACGGCGGGTTCAACCGTGCGCCGGACCAGGTGCCGGACATCCGCGGCTTCGCCGTCAAGGTGCTCGGCGTCAACGGCGCGGCGGCGCTCGGCGGCGAGGCGGTCTCGCAGGACTTCGCGTTGATCAACCACGACCGATTCAGCTCCGCGACCAGCGAGGACTTCGTCACCGTCGCCACCACCGGCTCCGGCACCACGGGCCAGATCCTCCTGAAAGCCCTCAAGCGGCCCGGCATCGTCCCGCAGCTCAGGACCGTCTCGGCCGCCCTCAAGATTCCGTTCAGCGGATTCGCCACCACCGACTTCTTCAGCGCCGCCCCGATCAGCTTCGGCCCGTACGCCGTACGCATCAAGCTGGTCGCCGCCTCCAGCGAGCCGGATCCGGCCGCGCGGGAAGACTGGGGAGCGGACATCTACCGCCGGCTCACCGACCGGCCGCTGCACTACGACGTCCAGGCCCAGTTCTTCAGCGACGAGGAGTCCACCCCGATCGAGGACGCGTCGGTCAGCTGGCAGGCGCCGTACCTGTCGATCGGCAGGCTCACCATCCTCCGGCAGACCAGGGACGAGACGTTCGACCAGGAGGTCGAGGCAGCCAAGTTCGACCCGTGGAACGCGCTGGTCGAGCATCGCCCGCTGGGCGAAGTGATGCGGGCCCGGAAGGTCGCGTACTTCGGCAGCCAGGAGAACCGGTCCGCGAAGTGACCGGGCTGTACAAGCACTCCTGATCGGACCGCCGAAGGCGAGCACCTGGCCCTCGTCGGCCCGAGTCCTGATTCCCCAGGAGGCCTACGTCTTCAGCGGTCCGCTGAGGAGAACGTCACCAATCTGTTGCCCGATGCAACGGTCTCCGAGGTGATGGAGGCGGTCGAGGCGGTCGGTGCCGAGGCGTTGGCCGCCCGGCTCGGTGGGCTAGGAGCGCGAGTGCGACCTGGAGACCTGTCCGCGGGTGGGAAGCAGTTGATCGCGCTCGCCCGGGCGTACCTGTCGCCGGCTCCCCTGGTCGTGCTCGACGAGGCGACGTGCTTCCTCGATCCCGAGGCGGAGCGGCGCGCGGAGGAGGCTTTCGCGGCCCGCGGCGGCACGGTGATCCTCATCGCGCACCGGATCAGTTCCGCACTGCGGGCCCGGCGCATCCTCGTCCTCGACGGCAACAAAGCTGCCATCGGCAACCACACGACATTGCTGAGGTCGTCGCGGCTCTACCGGGTACTCCTCGGCCACTGGCAGCCCGGAGGTGATCAGATCCAGCCCGCGTCCTGAGCTTTGCGGATCGCCTCGATCCGGCTGCGCGCACCCGTCTTGGCCAGGATCCGGGACAGGTAGTTCCGTACTGTGCCGGCGCTCAGACTGAGCGTGCGGGCGATCGCCTGCGCGGTCGCGCCGGTCGTGACCTGACGCAGTACTTCGCACTCGCGATCCGTCACCGGGTTGTCACCGGCCTTGAGCGCGGCGACGGCGAGCCGGACATCGACCACGGGCAGACCTTTCGCGACGTCCCGGATCGCCTCGACCAACTGGTCGGATCACCGCTCGCTCGTCCCCATCACTTGATCGCCTCAACGCACGCCGCGGCCACCGAGAGCGTCCGATCCGTCACGGACGGATCGCGACGCGGCACTCGGAGCAGCCAGGCCCGTGACTCGAACAACGGGCGAACCGCGCGGATGACACGCACGAATACCGGAATCCGGGCGGACTCGCGGCGGCGGGCAAAGTGGGATGGTTGGACCGCCCGAAGCGGGGGAAGAATGGTCGATTCCCCGCCTGACGAGGGCTCCGGAAACCGTTCTGCTGTTGAGGTTTCGCGCTCTCACAGACGCCGAAAAATCTTGTCCTGATTCGGCGAGGCCCCTTGCGTTCGGCGGCCGTCTCGCGCACGATGGGCCGGTCACGTCGTTACCGTCACGTGATCATTCGGACGCCGTCCCGTGATATCGGCCGGATGTCGGTCCCCTGCACCCGGGAAGGGAGTGGTACCTCACCAGACTGCGGAGCCCGGTGCGGCTGCTCGCTAGGGAGCGGCCGGCGATCCGAGCCTCACGCACCCAGGTGACGTCCACCTTCGTCTCGCCCCGGTCCGCACTTCCCGGCGCGAGGTTCTCGGGGTAAGTGCGCACGCGGCTGAATCATCCGGGCTGGAGAAATTCACCATGCCCAGCTCACGAGGAGCAATCTGATGTCCAAAGCTCGACACGCCCGTCCCCGCCGAAGTACCCGGCGGGTCGTCCGGACCATCTCCATCGCCGGCCTCGGGGCCGGCATCACGGCCGCCGGCGCCGGTGCCGCGTTCGCCACCGACTACACGGTCAAGCCCGGCGACACCCTGTCCGAGATCGCCCAGGCCAACGGCGCCGACTGGCACGAGTTGGCGAGACTGAACAACCTGAAGGATCCGGACCTGATCCTGATCGGTCAGACCCTCCAGCTCGACGGTGTGAAGAAGTCCACCGTCCGGCACACGGAGCGGCGGGCCAAGACCACCAAGTCGACGAAGTCGTCCAGGAGCCAGTCGTCGAGGCCGAAGAAGACCAAGACCGTCAAGAAGGCTCGCGCGCCCCGCTCCGACACCCGTGCCAGCGGCGGCAGTGCGAACATGAGCTCGGGCTGGCGCAAGGTCGCCAACTGCGAGTCGGGCGGCAATTCCCGGGCGGTGAACCCGGCAGGCTACTACGGCCTGTTCCAGTTCGACATGAGGACCTGGCGCAGCGTCGGCGGCTCCGGCAGTCCGGCGCAGGCGTCGGCCGGCGAGCAGCTGATGCGGGCGAAGATGCTCTACGCCCAGCGCGGTGCCTCCCCGTGGCCAGTCTGCGGACGCTTCCTGCGCTAGCCCTTCACAGCAGTCGAATCCCCTCCGTACTGCGGGGCGGCGGCGACCACTGCCGCCTTGTGGCACGGACACCACCGTCGCCCCGCGCCACGGATCCCTCCGCCCTGTGGCACGGGGCGACCAGGTGCGTTCGGCCCGCAGTACAGACGATCAGCGGGTCAGGACCAGCATCTGGTCGGCGCCGACCTGGAACTCGTAGGGCACCTTGCGGAACTCGGACGAGACCTCGGGCAAAGCCTCGAGCAAGTCAGGCAGATACGCCACCGGCTGGCCCGCACCCTGATGGACGAGCGGGAAGATCCGCACCTCCGAACGGCTGACCCGGATGAGCTCCCGTAGCGCGGCGAGGTGCCAGTCCTGGTCGTACTTGTCGGCCCAGGTGAAGAGCAGGTGCGAGCACAGCACCAGGTCGAAGCGCTCATCCTCGAACGGCAACTCCGGCAGACTCCCCGCGACATACCGCTCGGGAGCCACCGCCACGTCCTGCAGGAACCTGTCGGCCGCCTGGATCCGCAGTTCGTCCTTGCGCCCGGGATCGCCGTACCAGGTCCAGACGAAGCTCGCGGCGTGCTCGTCGACGATGCCGGCCGTCGCCGGGAGACTGCGCCGTACGGTGTCGACCAGTTCGGCGGGCGGCAGGTCGTAGGCGGGATCGACCGCCACCGCGTCGACGCCACGTTCGGCGGCCTCCGCGGTGAAACTCGCACCCCCGGCACAACAGTCGAGCACCGAGCCGGGGAGCTCGGAAAGGTCGAACATCGCCTCGTACTCGGCATACGAGCGAGACGTCACCAACACAGCACTCACTACCTCTCGGCGGGGGTTTTCTGGCCTATCCGGCGATCGAGGAAGGTGGCCCCGGCCGCCAGCGCCAGGAACAGTAGCGCGACGAGCAGACAGTTCAGCAGGACCTGCCCGTAGCCGTGCAGGCTGACATCGGTGAACGGGTAGGGGTAGAACCCGGTCCCCTCGCCCCGGATCAACGTGAAGGCCAGCCAGAGCAGCGGAAACACGATCGACCAGGCGACGATCCGGCCGTCGGTCTGCCGCCGCGGCCCGAACAGCAACCACCCCAGGACGCCAAGCACCGGGGTGACCGTGTGGACCAGGACATTCGTGACGGCGCCCCAGCCGGACAGCTCATCGGTCGCGGCCAGCACCAGGTGGTAGACGATGCCGGTCACCGCGATGCAGAGAACTCCGTTGAGCCGGAGCGTCCGGAACACCGCCCCCCGCGGCCGGTCGGTATCCATCGCCAGCAGCAGACAGGTCGCCCCGAGCAGCAGGTTGGACTGGATGGTGAAGTAGGCGAACACATTGAGCACGCGCTCCGGGTTGTCCGGGTAGAAACCCTCGGTGCCGTTCGCGGTCACGAACAACTGGATCACGATGCCGAGCGCAACCACCAGCGCGGTGACACCGAACCAGACCCGCCCTGCCACGGACTTCGTCATGTCCGTCAATGTACGGGTTCCGGACGGGTCCGGCCCGGATCTTCGGCCTTGTCACTCAGACGTTCTGCTCGACCTTGCCCGGCTCGTCCTCGTCGACGTCCTCTTCGACATGGCCGCCGTAGCTGAAGGAGCCGAAGCCGTCGATCACCAGCACGATGGTCCAGGTCCAGGTCCAGGCCGGCCCGAGCAACGCGTCGTACCCCTGGCCGGACAGCAGGCCGAGAGCGAGCATCACCCCGACACCGACGCGACGGCTCTCCGCCCCGGCGGATGTCGATCACGCTGGCGACCAGCATCACCACGTCGACCAGCGGGACGGCCATCAGCAACGCCATCCCGAGCCTGGGCAGCCGGAACCCGTACCGCGTGATCATCCCGGCGGCGAGCAGGACCCAGAAGCCGCGCGCACCTGGAATCGTTGCGCGCTTGACGACCGGGCCCGGTATGTCCGACTAAAGACAAGAATGGACGAGGCCTGACCAAAAGCTTGTCCTGCGTGGCACGATCCCCTCATGGAGACCGAGGGGGTGATCGTCGTCAGCGGGATCACGGCGGCGGGGAAGTCCACCGTCTCCCAGTTGCTCGCCGAGCGTTTCCAGTACGGCGTCCACCTGCGCGGCGACGTGTTCCGCCGGATGATCGTCAGCGGCCAGGCCTCCTCGGCCATCGAGAACGGGGCCGAGGCGCAGAAGCAGCTCAAGCTCAGGTACCGGCTGGCCTGCCAGGCGGCCGACGGTTACGCCCAGGCCGGGTTCACCGTCGTACTGCAGGACGTGGTGATCGGTGAACTGCTCCGCGAGTTCCTCGACGGCATCCAGACCCGGCCACGGTACCTCGTCGTACTGACCCCGCGACCGGACGTGATCTCGAACCGCCTCGGCTCGGGGTACGAGCACTCGGTCGACGAGCTCGACTACGAGCTGCACGCCTTCACCCCGCGCCGCGGGCTCTGGCTCGACAACTCCGACCTCTCCCCGCACGAAACCGTCGACGCCATCCTGGGCCGCCTCGACGAGGCCCGCTTCGAGTGACTAGTGGTCGGCGCTACCCAGGGGTAGTTTGACCGGATGGCGACCGTGCGGAGGACCTCGTGCAATCTGTGTGAAGCCATCTGCGGCGTGCTCGTGACGGTGGAGGACGGCCACGTCACGGACATCCGGGGCGACGAGGCGGACCCGTTGTCGCGGGGGCACATCTGCCCGAAGGCGGTCGCGCTGCGCGATCTCCAGGAGGACCCGGACCGCCTGACCACCCCGGTACGCCGTACCGCCGACGGGTGGGAGGAGCTCGGCTGGGACGAGGCGTACGAGTTGGTCGCCGCCAAGCTGACCGAGATCCAGAAGGAGCACGGGAAGAACTCCGTCGGGGTCTACCTTGGCAACCCCAACGTCCACAGCCTCGGGGCGCTCACGCACATGCCGACGGCCGTCCGGCAGCTGGGGACCCGCAACCGGTTCAGCGCCACCTCGGTCGACCAGCTGCCGCACATGCTGGCGTCGCACCTGCTCTACGGGCACCAGTTGATGGTCCCGGTCGCAGACATCGACCGTACGTCGTACCTGCTGATGCTCGGCGCGAACCCGCTCGCCTCCAACGGCAGCATGATGACCGCGCCGGGATTCGGCCGGCGGCTCAAGGAGGTCCAGAAGCGCGGCGGCGGGGTGGTCGTGATCGACCCGCGCCGGAGCGAGACCGCGGCCGTGGCGGACGAGCACCACTTCGTCCGGCCCGGTACGGACGCGGCGTTCCTGCTCGCGCTGATCCATCAGGTGATCGCCGACGGTCACGCCAGGCTCGCGCAGTACGTCGATGGGCTGGAGGCGGTGACGGAGGCGACGCGCGAGTGGACGCCCGAGCGGGCGGCGCCGGTGACGGGGATCGACGCGGACACCATCCGCCGGATCGCGCGCGAGTTCGCCGGCGCCGACAAGGCCGCCTGCTACGGACGAGTCGGCGTCTCCACGCAACAGTTCGGCGCGGTGTGCCAGTGGGCGGTGCAGGTTCTCAACATCATCACCGGCAACCTCGACCGGCCGGGCGGCACAATGATCCCGCGGCCCGCCGTGGACACCCTGCGCGGGATCGGCCGCGGCCACATCGGCGTCTGGAAGAGCCGGGTGCGCGGACTGCCCGAATTCAGCGGCGAACTGCCCGCATCCGTGATGGCCGAGGAGATCCTGACGCCGGGCGACGGCCAGATCCGGGCGATGGTGACGATCGCGGGCAACCCGGTGCTCTCCACGCCGAACGGCCGCAAGCTCGACGAGGCCCTCGGCACCCTCGACTTCATGGTCTGCGTCGATCCGTACATCAACGAGACCACCCGGCACGCGGACGTGATCCTGCCCCCGACGCCACCGCTCGAGCGGGACCACTACGACCTGGCGTTCCACCAGCTCGCCGTCCGGAACACGGCCCGCTGGAACGATGCCGTACTCCCTCGTCCGCCGGAGGCCCGGCACGACTGGGAGATCTTCCGCGGACTCGGGCTCGCCCTGTTACGCCGTACGCCGAGAAGCCGGCGCAAGGTGATCGCGTCGGCGCGGTTGCGGTTGTCGCCGAAGCGGGTCGTCGACCTGGGCCTGCGGATCGGGCCGTACCGGTTGTCCGTGGGCAAGTTGCGGAAGTCGCGCGGCGGGATCGACCTCGGGCCGTTGCAGCCTGCCCTGCCAGGCGCCCTTCGCAACAAGTCGAAGCGGATCGACCTTGCGCAGCGCATGATCCTCGATGATCTGCCGCGACTGTCGGCGTTTTTGCTTGCCGGGCGCAACGGATTGGTGCTGATCGGGCGACGGCATCTGCGCAGCAACAACTCGTGGATGCACAACTCGGCTCGACTCGTGAAGGGCAAGCCGCGGCATCAGTTGCTGATGAACCCGGACGACCTTCTCTCGCGTGATCTCGAGGACGGTCAGCTGGTGCATGTCAGCTCGGCGGCGGGATCCGTCGACGTGGAGGTCGCTGCCAGCAAGGACATGATGCCTGGAGTGGTGAGCCTGCCGCACGGGTTCGGTCATGGACGGCCCGGGGCACGGCTGACGATCGCGAACCAGGTGGCCGGGGCGAGTGCGAACGACGTGACCGATGCCGACCTGACGGACACCCTCGCCGGTACGGCAGCCCTGAACGGCGTACCGGTGAAGGTGACTGCGGCCGCGGTTATCGGTTAGGCGGGCCGGAGCTCTCCCGCACCACCAGGGCGGGCGTCGAGTAGAGGTGCGCGGCGGGCAGCGCACCGTCGAGTAGGTCGAACAGCCGCTGGGTGACTTCAGCGCCGTAGGCAACGATGTTGTGGCTCATCGCGGTCAGGGTCGGGTGGGTCAGCCGGCACAGGGTCGAGTCGTCCCACGCGACCATCGTGACGTCGTCGGGCGACTTCAGCCCCAGGCCGTTCACGACGGACAACCCGGCGACGGCCATCAGGTCGTTGTCGTAGATGATCGCCGTCGGCCGGCTGTCGTTCGCCATCAGTTCGCGGGTCGCCGCCGCGCCCGCCTCGCCGGAGAAGTCCGTGTGCACCACCCGCGCATCCAGGCCGAGTCGATGGCTCGCCGCCGCGAAGGCCTGATCCCGGATCCACACGTGCCCGTGCTCCGGTGGTCCGGCCACCCGCGCGATCTCCCGGTGCCCGAGCTTCGCGACGTGCCCGACTGCGGCCTCCATCGCGGTCGTCCCGTCGGTCCACACACAGGTCATCCCGTCGGCCATCGCCGGATCGCCGACCAGTACCGCGGGCAGGTCGAGCTTGCGCAGCAGCGGGATCCGCGGATCGGCGACCCGCAGATCGACCACCAGCACCCCGTCCACCCGGCGCTCCGCAGCCCACTTCCGGTACGTCGCCATCTCCTCTTCCAGGCTGGGAACGACCTGGAGGGCGAGCGCGTACGACTTCTCGCTCAGCACGGACTCCACGCCACCGACGAAGCCCATGTAGAAAGACTCCTCGCTGAGGGTCTTCGCGGTCCGCGCGAGCACCAGTCCGAAGGTCTCGCTTCGCGCGACCGAGAGTTGCCGGGCAGCCCGGTTCGGCACCCACTCCAACTCCTCGGCGACCTTGAGCACCCGCGCCCGGGTCGCCTCGGACACCCCCGGCTGGTTGTTCAGCGCATACGACACGGCGCCTTTGGAGACCCCGGCCCGTCTGGCGATCTCCTTGATGGTGATGCGGGCCACAACGGCCTCCTTCAACAGGCAACCCGGACCGTGACGGCGACCCGGCCTCTCCCCCCATTCTGCGACCCCCCGCCTACACCCTGTCCACAGGTAACCGCTCTCCCCTACCCACAGCAACCTGTATTGATCAAACAAACCCCGCGCCGAGCAAGACATTCAAACGCACAGAACAATTACTGTCGGTAGACCTCACGCCCCGATCACCGCCGGCCTGCACCTGTCGGGAACTCATGAATCCTGCCCCACGGCACCTCTGCGAACGGATATGGCCACCCCCTACTTCGCACGGCGCAATACTGCCACCTTCCTGGATCTGCCACCTTGTGCATCACGTGAGTGCCGCTGGCCGGGTGCCGTTCTCCGGTGGTGCACAAAGTGGCTGGTGCACCCGCGCCGGCCATGGCGTCTAGCCAGTGAGTGCTCGCTCAGTCGTGGATCCCGGTTGCTGGCAACCGGTTGCTGGTTCCCCCAGATTCACGACTCGACGCCGTGTGGCGGCTGGCGTCACCGTGACTCAGGGCGAGGAGGTCCGGAGGCGAGACAGGTAAGCGCTTGCCTTCAGGTGGTGAAGGCGGCTCAGTGGGTGGTTTCGGGGTGGCCGGGGGGTGGGGTGGTGGGATACGCTGCGGCGAGTTACTTAACCGGTTCGGCTAGGTCGGCCGGAGCGCCTCCCGGGCAGCGGGGTGCTTCGGGGACGAGGAGAGAAAACATGGTCGCAGTGGACAATCTGTCCCTTCAGCTCTACACGGTCCGGTACAAGCTGGAGGAGGACTTCGACGCCACGATGGCCCGCATCGCGGAGATCGGCTACCGCAAGGTGGAGCCGTTCGGTGTGGTCGGGCTGGCGGACAAGCTGGCCGAGGCGCTGCCCAAGTACGGCCTGACGGCTCCCACCACGCACGCGGGTCTGCTGCGTGAGGAGTCCGGCCCGATCTTCGAGGTGGCGAAGAAGCTCGGCATCACCACCGTCATCGACCCGCACGTCGACCCGGCGCGCTGGCAGTCCGCCGACGACATCAAGGCGACGGCGGAAGCGCTGAACAAGGCGGCGGTGGAGGCGGCCGACCACGGCATCACGGTCGGGTACCACAACCACCAGTTCGAGCTGGAGTCCGTGATCGACGGGGTGCACGGCCTGGAGATCCTGGCCGACAACCTGTCCGACGACGTCATCCTCGAGGTCGACACCTACTGGGCCGCGGTCGGCGGCGCCGACGTACCGGCCCTGCTCGGCCGGCTCGGTGACCGGGTCAAGGCGCTGCACGTCAAGGACGGCGACGGCACCCTGAACAACAAGGCGCAGGTCGCGGTCGGCGCCGGCTCCATCAACGTGAACGAGATCCTCAAGGCGTCTCCGGGCACGCTGCGGGTCGTCGAGCTCGACGACTTCGAGGGCGAGATCTTCGACGCGGTGGCGGGCAGCTTCGCCTACCTGACCGGAGAGGATGTTGCATGAGCGCTGTCGGCGTAGGCGTGATCGGTGCCGGAACCATTTCCGACGCCTACCTGAAGAGCATGCAGAGCTTCACTGACCTGAAGGTGGTCGCGATCGGGGACCTGCGGCCGGAGGCAGCCAAGGCCAAGGCCGAGGAGTACGGCATCGAGACCCATGGTGGTCCCGAGGCGGTGCTCAGCCACCCGGACGTGGAGATCGTGGTCAACCTGACCATCCCGCTGGCCCACGTCGAGGTCGCCCTGGCGGCCGTTGCCGCAGGCAAGCACGTGTGGAGCGAGAAGCCCTTCTCGCTCGACCAGGAGAGCGGACTCAAGCTGCTCGCGACCGCTCAGGACGCGGGACTCCGGCTGGGCTGCGCTCCGGACACGTTCCTCGGCCCGGGTCTGCAGACCTCCCGGCGGATCATCGAGAAGGGTGACATCGGGGAGCCGCTGACCGCACTCACCCTGATGCAGTCCCCCGGCCCGGAATCGTGGCACCCGAACCCGGCCTTCCTGTTCCAGGAGGGCGCGGGCCCGCTGTTCGACATCGGCCCGTACTACTTGACGGCGCTGGTGCAGAGCTTCGGACCGGTCGCGGCCGTCGCCGGGCTCGCCTCCAAGTCGCGGGAGAAGCGCACGATCGGATCCGGCCCGCTGCAGGGCACGGACTTCGACGTGACGGTTCCGACCCACGTCTCCGCGATCGCCCGGTTCGAGTCGGGGCAGTCCTCGCAGAGCATCTTCAGCTTCGACTCGCCGTTGCCGCGAGCCGGGCTGGTGGAGATCACCGGCGCGGACGCGACCCTGGCCCTGCCGGACCCGAACCGCTTCGACGGCGAGATCAAGATCCGCCGCCGCGGCAGCGAGGACTGGGAGACCGTCGCCAGCACCGAGGCGTCCGCCGAGCGCGGCACCGGAGTACTGGACATGGCGCGGGCGATCCGGGAGGACAGGCCGCACCGGGCCACCGGGGCGCTGGCGTTCCACGTCGTCGACGTGATGGCCTCCATCACCGAGTCGATCGAGACGGGCGCCTTCGTGGACGTCACCAGCACTGTGGAGATCCCCGCCGTCCTGCCGGACGACTGGGACGTGCACGCCTCGACCATCTGATGATCGAAGAACTCCTGGATCCCCGGCGGACCGTCGTGTTCGCCGGGGACTCCGTGACCGACTGCGGCCGCCGGGAGGATCCGCGGGGCCTGGGCGATGGCTATGTCCGGGACCTGTTCGATTCCCTCGGTCCGCAGCGGCCGCGGATCGTGAACGTCGGCATCAGCGGCAACCGCGCCGCTGACCTCGAGGCACGCTGGCAGACCGATGTCCTCGCGCACCGGCCGGACGTGGTGTCCGTGCTGATCGGTATCAACGACACCTGGCGCCGGTATGACAAGAACGACCCGACCTCGACCGAGTCGTTCGAGCGGTCCTACCGGGCCCTGCTCGAACCGCTGCAGGCGAAGCTGATCCTGGTCGAGCCGTTCCTGCTCGCGGTCAAGGACGACCAGGACGCCTGGCGGGAAGACCTGGACCCGAAGATCGAGGTCGTCCGCCGGCTGGCCTCGGAGTACGGCGCTGTGCTGGTGCCCGCCGATGTCGAGTTCAACCGGCAGGCAGCACTTGTCGGGGCGACCACGCTCGCCGATGACGGCGTCCATCCGACGGCCGCCGGACACCGACTGCTCGCCGATCTCTGGCAGCGCACCATTTCCTGATCACGCCGACAGCGGGCCGGCAGACCTCGTCGCGTCAATCAAGTAAACCGGTCAAGCACCCCTCTCCCGAAAGAGATCCGTCTGTGAAATCCACTCTCAGGACTGTCCCGCTGACCACCGCAGGCGGTGCCGCCTGGACCGTGCGGGCGGTCGATGGCCCGGTGCCGGAGGGGCAGGGCGACCTGCTGACCACACCGGTCGCCGCCACCGTCCCCGGCGAGGTGCACACCGACCTGCTGACGGCGGGCGTGATCCCGGATCCGTTCGACGGCGACAACGAGGGCGAGCTCGCCTGGATCGGCCTGACCAGCTGGACCTACCGCACGGTCTTCGACTGGGCCGACGACCAGCAGGCCGTCCAGGAACTCGTTGCCGAGGGCCTCGACACGGCCGCCACGGTGACGCTGAACGGCACCGAGCTCGGTCGCACCTGCAACCAGCACCGCTCGTACCGGTTCGACGTCACCGGACTCCTCATTGCCGAGGGCAACGAAGTGGTGATCGAGTTCGCCTCCCCGGTGACGACCGCGAACCGGCTGTCCGAGGAGTCCGGGCTCTGGCCGCACACGAACCTCCATCCCTACAACGCGATCCGCAAGATGGCGAGCAACTTCGGCTGGGACTGGGGACCGGATGTCGCCACCGTCGGGATCTGGCGGCCGATCCGGATCGAGTCCTGGACCGGCGTACGGATCGACTCGGTGCGTCCGCTCGCCGGCCTCGAGGAGGACCGCGGCGTGCTGGACACCAAGGTCGCGCTCGCGTGGGCCGAAGGCTTCTCCACTGACGCCACCATCACCGTCGAGGTCGGCGGCACCACGAACCAGGTGACCGTCCCGGCCGGCTCCACCGAGGCCACGGTCACCTCGACGGTCGACGCGGTCGACCGCTGGTACCCACGCGGGTACGGCGACCAGCCCTTGTACGACGTGACCGTGTCCCTCGAGGCGGACGCGCAGTCCGACGGGTGGCGGGGCCGGGTCGGGTTCCGCACGATCACCATGAACGTCGCCCCCGACGAGAACGGTGGCCCATTCGTCCTGTCGGTCAACGGCAAGCCCGTCTACGTGCGCGGCGCGAACTGGATCCCTGACGACGCCTTCGTCACCAGGCTCAACCGCGAGACCTACGAAAGCAGCATCCGCGACGCCATCGACGGAGGAATGAACCTCCTCCGCGTCTGGGGCGGCGGCATCTACGAGAGCGACGACTTCTACGACGTCTGCGACGAGCTCGGCGTGCTCGTCTGGCAGGACTTCCTCTTCGCCTGCGCCGCGTACTCCGAGGAGGAGCCCCTGCGAGGCGAGGTGGAGGCCGAGGCACGACAGGCCGTCACCCGGCTGAGCCGGCACGCCAGCCTCGCGCTCTGGAACGGCAACAACGAGAACATCTGGGGGTACGTCGAGTGGGGCTGGCGCGCGCCGCTGGCCGGACGCACCTGGGGCGAGGGGTACTACTTCGACCTGCTCCCCGCGATCGTCGCCGAGCTCGACCCTCGTACGCCGTACAGCGCGGGCAGCCCGTTCTCCTACGACCGGTACATTCACCCGAACGACGAGCGCAACGGCACCATGCACATCTGGGACGTCTGGAACCAGGTGGACTACTCGACGTACCGCAACTACAAGCCACGGTTCGTCTCCGAGTTCGGCTTCCAGGGGCCGCCCGCCTGGTCGACGTTGACCTCGGTGGTGCACGACCAGCCGCTCGACCCGTACGGCGAGCAGATGCTGGTGCACCAGAAGGCGTTCGAGGGCAACCTCAAGCTGGAGCGGGGACTCGGCGAGCACCTGCCGAGGTGGAAGGACATCAACGACTGGCACTGGACCACCCAGCTGAACCAGGCCCGGGCGGTTGCCTACGGCATCGAGCACTTCCGCAGCCTGTTCCCGCTGAACACCGGCGCGATCGTCTGGCAGCTGAACGACAACTGGCCGGTCGTCTCCTGGGCCGCCGTCGACGGGCACGGCATCCGCAAGCCGCTGTGGTTCGCCCTGCGCCGCGTGTACGCCGACCGCCTGCTGACGGTGCAACCTCGCGAGGACGGCCCGGTGGTTGCCGCTCACAACGACACGGACGTTGCCTGGAGCACCGAGGTGACGGTGTCCCGGCGCAGCACCGCGAAGAGTGGCGAGGTACTGGCGAGCGAGACCTTCGCGCTGGAGGTCCCGGCTCGCTCGGCGGTGCTCAACTCGCTGCCGGCGTCAGTCGCCACGGCCGGTGAGCTGGCGACCGAGTACGTGGAGGTCCGGGCCGCCGACGGTGCGTCGGCGTACTGGTACTTCGCGGAGGACACCGCGCTGAAGCTGGACGGGGACGCCTACACCGCCGAGGTGGCCGGCACCGAGAACGGCTACGACGTCACGGTGACGGCGACCGCGCTCGCCAAGGACCTGGCGCTGTTCCCGGACCGGCTGGAGGCCTCGGCCCGGGTCGACAGCGGCCTGATCACCCTGAGCGCGGGCGAGTCGCACACCTTCCACGTGACCGGCGCGTCCACCCCGGCCGGCGCGCTCGGCGTACCGGTGCTGCGATCGGCGAACGACCTGCTGACCTGATGGCAGGCCCTCCAGGACGGGCCCGAAAGCAATTACGTCGAGACCTTGACTAAGTGATCGCGGCACCCCCTACTGGGTGCTGACAGTTCGCAACCTCATGGTCCCCGCCCCGTCCTGGAGGTCTGTTCGTGCAACGAACCACCGCCCCGCTGTACGACGTGAGTGGGCGGCTGCCGGCGCCGACCGGGATCAACGGCCGCCTAGGGTCCGACAGCCGGGTCACCTTCACCTTCAACCGGGTCGCCGGCGCGAAGGCGTACCGGGCGTTCCGCAACGGGCAGGCCCTGCAGTGGATCAGCGACTGGGGTCAGCCGACGCTGCAGGTGACCGATGCGAACCCCTGCGCCGGCGCGCACTACCAGGTCTACGGCCCGTCAACCGACAACTGGGGCATCCAACGCCTCAACCTCGTCGTGGAGTAGTCAATCGCGACCAGGCATCGCGACGGCGAGAGAGTTGCGGCGGCAAGCGTCGGCCAGCCGGTCGTCATACGTGACGACGAGGTCGGCGTCGATCAACACGGCCGTCGCAAGGTGAATTGCGTCGAGGCTCTGCAATATCAGCGGCTCTATCCGGCGGGCCACGCTGACGACCTCGGCTGTCATCGACCTTTCGTCGATTCCGGACATCGCTCCGTCGATAAGATCGCCGGTATCGGTCGACGACTTGGCGCGCGCCAGCACCACGCGGGACACCTCGACCCAGGCGAGCGAAGACGACGCCAGGATGTCGGCTTGGTGGTAATGCGCATCGAGGAAATCGACCAGCTCGTCGGACTCCTCCTCCACGATCACCCGCTTGATCAGTGCGCTGCTATCCACGTACACGCGCATCAGAAACGGTCGTCCCGATCGAGCAGGTGGCACCAGTCTCTCCTAGGGACGGAGCCCTTCGAGGTGGGAACCGAGGACGGCGAGCAGCCGTTGGCGAGGGAAGGTCCGCGGGTCGAAGAGTGCCTGCACTACGAGGCCGTGGGTGAAGGCTGCTAGGGCTGCTACCAGGTCATCCGGGTCACCTGTTGGCAGGTCGCCGTCGTTCTGGGCCTCGATGACGAGGGGCTTCAACCGGGACCGCCAGCGTTTGTAGCGGGCCTTCTCCAGCGCGCGCAGCTCGGGATCGGCCAGGGCGGCGTCCCAGGAGCTCACCCAGACGCGGTTGATCTCGGTGCCTTCTGGAGTCAACGGCAATACTGCGGCCAGCGCCTGCCGCAGCGCTTCCAAGCCGTGAACACCCTCGAGAGATGGCACGAGTGCACGGGTGTGCGTCTCCGCGACCTCCAGTGCGTGCACGATCAGCGCCTGCTTGGAGGGAAAGTAGTGCGTCACCAGGCCTGTGGTGGCGCCCAGCTCGGCCGCGACCGCGCGCAGAGTCAGCCCGCCGAAGCCTTGGGCGGCGAGGACTCGCCAGACCGCGGCCGACACGTCCCGCCGCCTGGCGTCGTGGTCCGTCTTCGCCGGCATCGTCCACCTCCTGCTCCCGGGGGATCCCCGTAGAAGCTCCACCCGTACAGGGTTATAGTACGTACCGAACGTTTGTTATGTACTCCGGGGAGGCCGCCTTGTTCGCGTCGAAGATCACCGAGAATGCCGAGCTCCGCCCGCTCGAGCCGTGGCAGGCGGCCGAGTTCCTGGCGCACGTGGACAAAGCCCGCGCCAACATCGAGCCGTACATCCCCTGGGCCGAGGTGGTCGTCGACGAGGAGAAGGCGCGGGACTTCCTCGAGCGGTACGCGAAGCGCCAGGCGGCCGACGAGGGCCGGATCTACGGAATCTGGCTGGACGGGGAACTCGTCGGCGGGCTGCTGTTCCGTACCTTCGAGGCCGCCTGGGGCAGCTGCGAGATCGGCGTCTGGCTGTCGGCCGAGGCGGAGGGGCACGGGCTGATCACCCGAGCCGCGCAGCAACTGGTCGACTGGGCGATCGGAACCCGCGGGATGACCCGGGTCGAGTGGCGGTGCGTGCCGGCGAACACCCGCAGCGTCGCGGTCGCCCAGCGGCTCGGGATGACCCTGGAGGGCACCCTCCGCCAGGCCTTCCCGTACCGCGGCGAGCTGCACGACGTACAGGTCTGGTCCATCCTCAGCGACGAGTGGCCCCACCGCGCTTGGGCCTGAGGCCTGGGTCTGACCCCCGGGTCCTGCTGACCCGAACCGGTCGCGTGCGACCCTGGGGGCGATGACCACGACCGCTGACTCGCGCTCCCGGGGCCGGAGCCTGCGCCGGAACACCCTGGGCATCGGGTCGTCCACCGCGATCGGGATCGCCTCCACCGCCCCGGCGTACTCACTGGCCGTGTCGGTCGGGTTGCTTGTCGGGTACGTCGGCGCCGCCGCTCCGCTGCTGCTCGCGGTCAGCGCGATCCCGGTGGTCCTGGTGGCCCTGTGCTTCCGCGAGCTGAACCGGGCCGAGCCGGACTGCGGTACGACGTTCCCGTGGACCGAGAAGGCGTTCGGGCTCGGCATCGGCCGGATGGTCGGGTGGACCACGGTGATGGCGTGCGTGCTCGTGATGAGCAACCTCGCCCAGGTGGCCGCCGTCTACACCTACGACCTGCTCGGTCTCAACAGCGCGGCCGACTCCAGACTCGCGCAGGCCGCCCTGGGCACAGTGTTCATCCTCGGCATGGCCCTGCTCGCCTACCGCGGCATCCGGGTCGCCGCCTGGACCCAGCTGATCCTGGTGAGCGTGGAAGTCCTCGCGCTGTTGTGGTTCGTGATCAACGCGTTCCAGGAGGCCGGCACGCTCCGCATCCCGGCGTTCTCGGAGACCGGCGATGGCGCGTGGGCCGCGGGGATCCTGGTGGCGATCTTCCTCTACTGGGGCTGGGACTCCTCCTTCAGCGTCAACGAGGAGTCGCGCGACCCCCGCCGTACTCCCGCCATCGCCGCGCTGATCGCGAACGCATTCCTGATCGTGCTGTACGTCGTGGTCACGTGGGCGGCGATCGCGTACGCCGGGGTGGACCCGCTGACAGAGATCGCCGACGACGACTTCTTCGCGATCCTGAGCACGGATCTCCTCGGCACGGCCGGCGGCAAGGTCCTGATCGGCGCGGTGCTGGTGTCCGCCCTGGCCTCGACCCAGACGACGATCCTGCCGACAGCCCGGACGATGTTATCGATGGCCCGGCGGGACGCGTTCCCCGGGCAGTTCGCCCGGATCTCCGCTCGCTACCAGACCCCCAGCGTGTCCACCTGGGTGTTCGCGGCAGCCAGCGTGCTCGTTTACGTGACGCTCGTGCTCACGTCGGACGCAGTACTGGCTGACTCTGTCGCGGCGGTCTCCGTGCTGGTGTCGCTGTACTACGTGGCCACGGCGCTCGCCGTACCGGTGTACTTCAGCGGGGCGATCCGCGGGCGGGTATTGCAGCGCGCGGTGATCCCTCTCGTCGCGGCCGGCTCCTTCGTCGTCGTGCTCGTGCTGGCCGTCGCGGACGTCGGCACCGGTCCCCTGGTTGTCGTGGGTGTCACGATGGTCGTGGGCGCCATCATCATGTTCTCGATGAAGCCGCCCGCCGAAGGGGAAAGGCGATGACCCAACAGAGGTCGCAGGCAGGCAAGAGGAGGATGCGGAGCGCGGGCATCACGCTCGGGCTGACCGCTCTGGTCGCCGCGTCCCTGACCGGGTGCTCCAACGACGAGGACCAGCCTGACTACGCGGCGATCTGCGTCGACCCGCAGACGCAGGAGCGCACCGACGACGGCAACTGCAAGGACGACCGCGAGTACCACGGCTCCGGCGCGGGCTTCTTCTGGTTCTACATGGCCACCCGCGGCAACGCGTTCGTGCCACCGATCGGCGGCCGCTACAACACCGCGGCGGGCTCGTACACCACCGCCGGACTGCGCAACGCCGCGGGCGGTACTGCGACCGTCAAGCGCGGCGGGCTCGACACCAAGGGCGGCAACATCGGCACCATCACCCGCGGCGGCTTCGGCAAGGCGGGCAAGGGGGGCTCCGGCGGCTGATGTGGCGTCACTCGATCAAGCCGCGCCCGGACTGGAAGGACAAGGTCGTCGAGCAGGGCCTGGTCTTCCCGATGACCGACATGCCCGACGGCAGCGAGCGGCCGTACTGGAACGAGAGCGCCTGGTACGAGGTGACGCTGGAGGAGGTCCTGCACCTCGAACGCGTCACCGAGGAGCTCTACGAGATGTGCAAGCACGCCGCCTCGGTGATGGCCTCGGGCGATCGGTTCAGTGATTCGCAACTGGGCCTCGCCTCCGGCACGTTGCCGCTGGTTCGGGAGTCACTGAAGCGGGACGACCTGTCGGTGTACGCGCGGTTCGACCTGGCCTGGAACGGGGTCGAGCCGAAGATGCTCGAGATCAACGGAGACACCCCGACCGGTCTGCTGGAGTCCGCGGTGATCCAGTGGAACTGGCTGGAGGACGTGTTCCCCGACGCCGACCAGTGGAACTCGGTGCACGACCGGCTGGTCAAGTGGTGGGCCGTGAACCTCGCGGCCGGTCGCTTCCCGGGGAACGAGGCTCACTTCTTCAACTCCGGAGCCGAGACCACCGGCGAAGAGGCGATGACGGTGGCCTACCTGCGCGATACCGCGGCAATGGCGGGACTGGCGACGTACGGGCATGAGATCGAGGACCTCGGCTGGGAGTCGGAGCAACGCGCGTTCGTGGACTGGGGCGGGCGGCCGATCCGGACCGCGTTCAAGCTCTACCCGTGGGAGGACATGCTCGACGACGAGTTCGGCCGGTACGTGCTGGCCGGGGTCGAGCGGGAACCGGTGCAGTGGATCGAGCCGATCTGGAAGACGATGCTGTCCACCAAGGCGATCCTGCCGGTGCTGTGGGAGCTGTACCCGGACCACCCGAACCTGCTGCCGGCGTACTTCGACTCGCCGGGTGACCTGCTCGAGTGGGTGGCGAAGCCGCTGCACGGCCGCGAGGGCAGCAACATCCAGATCCACACGATCGCCTCGACCGACGACCACGTGCACGAGGGTCCGTACGACACCTCGACGATGGTCTACCAGGAGTGGCACCCGCTCCCGTCGTACGAGGGCAACCGCGCGGTGATCGGCAGCTGGGTGGTCGACGGCGTGGCCGCCGGGATGATGGTGCGCGAGTCCGACGGGCCGATCACCGACTACTACGCCCGGTTCGTCCCGCACGCGATCGGCACGGAGGCCCGGCCGGACGAGGAGACCATCCAGGCCTGGCTCGCGGAGTAACAGGCCGCCAGAAAGTCGCCGGGTCGATGCAGCGTTCCGTCGCTGCGCCGCGTTTCTTCAGGGTGAGGGGAACGCGGCGACGGAGCTGGGGGCCTGATGAATCGCAGCCGGGGTGGGATTGCCGCCATCAGCGCGCTCAGCGCGGGGATCGCCGCCGCGCAGCCGGGGCGGCTCAGCACCTATCTGCGCGACGGCCTGCACACGTCCGTGCCGCTCGGCCAGAACGCCCGCAACGAGTTGATCGTGCGGGCGATCCGGGAGAGCTGATCAGTCCTGCGCGACGGCGATGTACTTGATCTCCAGGTACTCGTCGATGCCGACCGGGCCGCCTTCGCGACCGAGGCCGGAGTGCTTGACGCCGCCGAACGGCGCCGCGGGGTTGGACACGATGCCCTGGTTCAGGCCGACCATGCCGCTCTCCAGCCGCTCGCTGACCCGGAGCGCGCGGTTGACGTCCTTGGTGAACAGGTAGGAGACCAGGCCGAACTCGGTGTCGTTCGCCATCGCGACCGCCTCGTCCTCGGTGTCGAAGGCGGTCAGCGGCGCGACCGGGCCGAAGATCTCCTCCTTCTGCAGCCGCGCGGTCTTCGGCACGTCGGCCAGCACCGTCGGCGGGTAGAAGTACCCGTTGCCCTCAGCAACTGTTCCGCCGGTCAGCACCCGGGCGCCGCGGCCGACCGCGTCCTCGACCAGTTCCTTCACCTTGTCGCGCTGCTTGGCGTCGATCAGCGGGCCTAGGTCGACCCCGTCCTCGGTACCGCGGCCGACCGTCAGCGCGGACATCCGCTCGGTCAGCCTGGTCGCGAACTCGTCCATCAACGACGAGTGCACGTAGATCCGGTTGGCCGCCGTACAGGCCTCGCCGCCGTTGCGCATCTTCGCCAGCATCGCACCGGCCACGGCCTGGTCCAGGTCCGCGTCCTCGAAGACGAGGAACGGCGCATTCCCGCCGAGCTCCATGCTCGTCCGGAGCACCTGCTCCGCGGACTGTTCGATCAGCTTCTGCCCGACCGGGGTGGAACCGGTGAAGGAGAGCTTGCGGGACCGGCCGTCGCGGATCAGCGGCTCCATCACGCCGCCGGAGTCGCTGGTGGTGATCACGTTCAGCACGCCGGGCGGCAGTCCAGCCTCGGTCATCAGGTCGGCCAGCTTCAGCATCGACAGCGGCGTCTGGGCGGCCGGCTTGATCACCATCGTGCAGCCGGCCGCGACGGCCGGCCCGATCTTGCGGGCGCCCATCGCGGCCGGGAAGTTCCACGGCGTGATCAGCAGGCACGGCCCGACCGGCTGCCGCATCACCAGGAAGCGGCCCTTGCCGTTCGGCGCGACCTGGTAGCCGCCGTCGATCCGCACCGCCTCCTCGGCGAACCAGCGGAAGAACTCCGACGCGTAGGCGATCTCGGCCTTCGACTCAGCGACCGGCTTGCCCATCTCCAGCGTCATCAGCAGCGCCAGGTCGTCGGCGCGCTCGGTCATCAACTCGTACGTGCGCCGCAGGATCTCGCCCCGCTCGCGCGGCGGTGTCGCGGCCCAGTCCGCCTGCGCCTCGACCGCCGCGTCCAGCGCGGCCAGCCCATCCGCGGGACTGGCGTCCGCCACCTCGCACAACGTCGTGCCGGTGGAGGGATCCTCGACCGCGAGAGTCTTGCCACCCTCGGCCGCTCGCCACTTGCCGGCGATGAAGAGCTCAGCCGGACACGCCTCGACGACTTCCTGCTCCCGCGACATCGGTCTGCCTTTCAGTAGTCAGCACTCTCCACGATAGGACGACGGTGAAGGGCCTTGGCAGCGTTGGGTCAGGCGGTGGCGACGAAGTGCGGGGCGTGGCGCGGGATGGTCCGGATGGCGCGGGTCAGGCCGGACGCGATCGTCCGCAGAATGGCGGACCGCACCAGGCTGTCGAAGGCCAGCGGGACCAGCATGATCTCGTCCGCGCCGGTGGTGGCGGCCACGGTCGCCAGGCCCGAGGCAACCCCGGACCGGGAGCCGACGACGTACCCCGGGTCGTCCAGCAGCCGCTCGGCCCGTGACCGCTCGCGATTGGTGATGGGCGGCTCCAGCAGGTGCATCAGCTCCGCGGGAGTCGCCCGGTTCGAGGCTGTCTTCAGCCGCCCCTTCACCCGCACGTACTCCGCCAGCCGGCTGACCGCCTCCTCGTCCGTGTCCGCGGCGACCACCCCCACCGTCACCCCGACGTACGGCTTGCCAGTGGGAGCAGTCGGCTCAAAGCTGTCCCGGTACGCCGCGGCGGCCGCGAGCGTGGCTGCCGACGCCGAGTGGTGCGAGAGGAACACCGGCAGCCCACGTACTGCGGCAACCTGCGCTCCGGCCGGGCTGTCCGCCAGGACGAAGACGGGCGGCGGCAACCCCGCGAGCGCGAGCCGCACATCCCCTACTGGAGCACGACCGGGCAGTCCGTCCCGCAGGAAGCGGCAGAGCTCGTCCAGCCGTTGGGGAAAGCTGTCCCACGCTTTGTCGGTCCACCCGAGTGCGGCGGCCGTGCTGGGCGGCGCACTCGGTGACTTGGCGACACCCAGGTCTATCCGGCTCGGGTAGGCGGCAGCGAGGGCCGCGAACTGTTCGGCGACCACCAGTGGCTGGTGGTTCGTCAGCAGGACGGCACCCGAGCCCAGCCTGATCCGGTCGGTCCGGGCGGCCAGGATCGCGGCGAGCACGGCCGGACTGGCGCTGCCGGTGCCGCGGACGCCATGATGCTCCGCGAGCCAGAACCGCCGGTAGCCCAGGTCGTCCGCCGTCTGCGCGACCTCGGCGGTCTCCCGCAGGGCAGCGGCCGCCGACTGGCCGGCCAGCTGCGGCACCACGTCGAGCACCGAGTGGGCGGAGACCGGCAGGCCTGGAGCGGCTGGGCTGTACACGAGCCCACCGTCGCAGTCCCCGCTGTTCAGCGCATGGGGGTTCGTCCCCCATGTTCCGGTCCACGCTCCCCCACGGTTGTACGCCGGGGCGACGGCGGGAATTTGGGTGCTCACGGCCCTTGCCGCCCCTTCCGGCGCTCGGGCATCGTTCACGGCGTTCCCCCAGTCATCGACGCGCTGATCACGAGGAGGCCGGCCACGAGTGACCTGAACCGCAGGGGCCCGACAACGGTCACCTGCCGCACCTGAATTCCTGCGCCGGCCTACCTTCCACCAGAGGTCGTCCGGCCAGGCGCTGCTGTACCGCGGGGTGGCCAACCCCCAGTCGCCATCCCGCGGTACAGCAGGACAGTCCGCGGTACAGCAGGACAACCCACGCAGAATATGGGGGCCGCATACCCATGGCAGCACCCATAGGCCGATGGCAGCCTGAGCGCGTGCTCAACTCCACCGCCACCGGGACACCCCGGACCAGCCAGGCCAAGGCCTGGTGGTCAGCCGGGGTCGGCCCCCATGAGCTGGGCCGGACGATGCCCGCGTGGGCGGAGTACGTCGAACGCAGTACCACCACCTTCTCCACCCCGCCGCCGGTCGCCGACGACTGGCAACAGGCCCTGGTCCGGTGTCTCGAACCACTGCTGGCCTCGGCCCGGCAGGACCTCGCCGCGGCGGGGCAGACCGGCGTCCTGACCGAGCAGTTCCTGCAGCGCCTCGGCCTCCGGCTGGTCAAGCTGGCCTCCCGGACGCTGGTGCTGGAACTGGCCCGGGCACGAGACCGTGGCGAACTTGCCGGGGACACCCCGGCCGAGCGATTCCTCGACTTCACCCACCGGCTCGTCGGAGGGAGCGAGCTGGCGGAGTTCCTGGCGGCATACCCGGTGCTGGCCCGGGTCCTGGGCGAGGCGTGTCGGCAGGCGGTCGAGGGCCACCTCGAGTTGCTGACGCGTCTCGCCGATGACCGCGAGCAACTGACCGCCGAGTTGCTGGCGGGTGCAGACCCCGGGCCCCTGGTCAGCGTGGAGCCCGGGGGCGATCCGCACCGCGGCGGCCGGCTGACGGCGACCCTCACCTTCGCGGACGGCCGGCAAGTTGTCTACAAGCCCAGGCCGCTGGATCTGCACGGCCACTTCAACGAACTCGTCGACTGGCTGAACGACAGGACCGGCCTGGGCATCCGCACCGTCCGGCTCCTCCGCCGCCCCGGCTACGGCTGGCTCGGGTACGTCCCGCACACCCCGTGCGCGGACCTCTCCGCAGTACGCCGCTTCTACCACCGGCAAGGCGCTCTGCTCGCCTTGCTGTACGTGCTGGACGGCACCGACATGCATTACGAGAACCTGATCGCCGATGGCGACCAACCGGTGCTCGTGGACGTCGAGACCTTGTTCCACCCCAGCCCGGCCACGGTCGGAGTACTGAGCCACGACCCAGCCCACGCGGCCCTGCGGAGCTCGGTGTATCGCACAGCGCTGCTCCCGCTGCTGCTGACCGGAGAGCACGGGGTCGCGGACATGTCCGGCCTGGGCGGGGACGCGGGCGAGGTAGCGCCGAGAAGCACGGTCGACTGGGCGGACCCCGGACTGGACTCGATGCACCTGGTCCGGCGGCCCGGCCGGACCCGCGGCGGCCGGAACCGGCCGCGGCTCGACGACGTCCCGATGGACCCGCGCGACCACGAGATCGCCTTGCTGACAGGGTTCCGGGCCGCCTATGAAGCGATCGCCCGGCACTCGGGAGAGTTGCTCGGCCCTGACGGCATGCTCGCCCGTTGCGCCGCCGACGAGATCCGCTACGTGCCAAGGCCGACCGCCACCTACGTGGCGCTGCTGGACGAGTCGACGCACCCGGACGCACTGCGCGACGCGGACGGCCGGAGCCGGTTGCTCGACCTGCTCTGGGATGCCGACCCTCGCCAGCGACGCCTGGTCCCGTTCGAACTGGCCGACCTGTGGGCCGGCGACGTACCACTGTTCATGGCGCGGCCGGACAGCCGTGACCTCTGGACCGCGGACGGCACCCGGGTCCCGAAAGTCCTTGCTGCGCAGGGCCTTGCCGAAGTCGAGGCCAAGATCGCGGCGATGAGCGAGATCGACCAGCACCGGCAGGAGTGGATCATCTCCGCCTGTCTGGCCACCCGCCCGGAACCCGTCGTGCACGCCTGTACGGCGAACAGGGCCGGCCTGGGCGCGGCAGAGGCAGACCCCGAGCGACTGCTGGCCGCCGCCACCGACATCGCCGACGAGATCGTCGCGCAGGTGCTCGGCGACAGCGGCGGTCCGGCGAACTGGCTGAGCCTCGAACTCATCGACGACCACCACTGGGCCGTCATGCCGATGGGAGCAGGGCTCTCCAACGGCTACACCGGTACCGCGCTCTTCCTGGCCCAGGTGGCTGCTCTGACCGGCGCGGACAAGTACAGCGAGCTCGCCCGGGACGCGATCCGCCCGATCCCCTTGCTGTTCGAGGCCCTCGCCACGGACCTGGAGTCCGCGCAACTGGTGGGATCTGGGCTGCACGGACTGGGCGGGATCTGCTACGGGCTCAGCCGGCTCGCGGAACTGCTCGGCGACTCCGACATCCCCCAGTGGCTCGCAACAGCACTGGAATTGTCCGAGCGGATCCCCCCGGACCCGACGATGTTCCCGGGCTTCGCCGACGGCGCTGCCGGTGGACTGGCCGCGATGCAGGCGATCCACGACCAGCCTGCCGCCTCCCGGCTCGCCACCCGCTATGCCGATGAGCTACTGGCCGCCATCGACCTCGGCGTACGCCGGGAACTGCCCGCACCGGCCGGCGGGTTCGCCCGCGGGTACGAGGGAATCGCCTGGGCGCTGGGGCAGTACGACGTACCGGAGGCGAAGTACCGGGACGGCGCGCGGGTGGCGGCCGACCTTGACCGGCGGACCCGTCCGGCCAACGCAGGTTGGTGTTCGGGCGACGCCGGTACCGCACTGGCGCGACTCGGCGCCGGTGTCCCCGCGGACCTCGAGGCGTACCTGAGGACCGCCACAGAACGTCCGGTGCTCGCCGACATGAGTCTGTGTCACGGCGAGCTCGGCGCGGTGGAGCCACTGATGTGGCTCGCCGAACGCGAACACCCCGCCATCGAGGTGGTCCGGCGTCGCCGGGCCGGGCTGGTGCTCGCCGCAGTACAGCAGTACGGGCCGCGCTGTGGTAGTCCCCGTGGTGTCGCCTCGGCCGGTCTGCTGACCGGCCTGGCGGGCATCGGTTACGGACTGCTGCGCCTCGCCTTCGGCGGACAGGTTCCGTCCGTGCTGCTGCTCGAACCGACAACCGGCCCCCGGCACCCATCACAGCGCTGAGAGCCGGTCCCGACCCACCACCGACAGGGGAAACACCATGACCGCCCAGAACACCTCCAGTGACGACCAGTTCGACTCCCAGACCGCCGAGACCGACCCGCTCGGCCCGATCGACGTGCCGACCCGCTCGCGCCTCGGCCGCCGGGCGATGGCTCTGGCCGGCGTGGTCGGTGTCGCGAGCGTCGGGGTAGCCGCGCTCGCTGAGACCTTCAGCACCTGGCCGACGATCGCCGAATAACCCCATGGACCAGCCGTCGGCGGGCGGTCGCGGACGTCCGCTGACGGCTGAACATACGTTTGCTGCACCGGTCGTCCGCGTTGTCCGGCGGCTCGGACCAACCTGCCGATTCGACTGCGACCGGACCGACACGTCGTTAAAGTAAGCAAGCATGCAGACCCATGCGCCGAAGGTGGTCGGCAGAGACGGGGAGATCGACCATCTCCGCGGTCTGCTGGCCTCGGCACGTGACGGTCGCGGGGGTGCGGTCTTCCTGGTCGGTGAGCCCGGGATCGGCAAGAGCCGGCTGGCCGCGGTGAGTACCACCAAGGCGCTCGACGAGGGCATGGCCACCCTTCGCGGCCGGGTCGGAGCCGTCGGCAACATGGTGGCCTTCCGCCCTTTCACCGAAGCGCTGCTGTCCTTGATCCGGCGCGGCGAGATGCCGCCGTCCGAGGGCCTCGGCCCGTACCGTCAGGTGCTCGGTCGGCTGGTCCCGGACTGGGACGACGGCACCGCCCACGAGACCGCGACGTCCGCGGTCGTGCTGGGCGAGGGCATCCTGCGCCTGCTCGCGCTGGCCGGCCGTGACCGGGGCTGCCTGCTGGTGCTCGAGGATCTGCACGGCTCCGATCCCGAGACGCTGGCCGTGGTCGAGTACCTGCTGGACAACCTCAGCGAGCAGCCGATCGCGCTGGTCGCCACACTTCGCTCCGAGAGGTGCGCCGGTCTGGAGCTCGCCCGGCTGTCCGCCCAGCGAGGCACCGCGGCGATGATCGACCTGCAACCGCTCGGCCGTGACGAGGTCGGCGAGCTCGTCGCGGGCTGCCTGGAAGTGCCGCTGAGCGGCGTACCGGACCACCTCACCGACCAGCTCTGGCGGGACAGTGCCGGGATCCCTTTCATCGTCGAGGAACTGCTGCAGGAGTTCGGCAGGTCGGGCCAGTTGCTGTCCGGCCCGGACGGCAGCATCCAGGTCGTCGACGGACTCCAGACCAGCGTCCCGGCCGCCGTGGTGCGCAGCATCGGCAGCCGGACCAGCCAGCTCGGACCGAAGTCGCGGGACCTGCTGATCCTGGCCGCGGTGATCGGGCATCGATTCCCACTCAGCGTTGTCCGCAAGGCCACCGGGACCGACGAGCGGCTGCTGCTCGCGACCTTGCGGGCCGGCCTGGCGGCCCAGCTGGTCGGGCCGGACGAGCCGGTGCCCGACTGGTACGCGTTCCGCCATCCGTTGACCGCGGACGCCCTGCTGGCCGGGCTGACGCCGACCGAGCGGTCCATCCTGGCCCGGCGGTGTGCCGACGCCATCGAGGAGCTCCACCCCGGCCTGCCGGGCGAGTGGTGCCCGATGGTCGCGGAGCTCGCCGAGACCGCTGGCGACCTGGCCCGGGCCGGCCGCCAGTTCGCGCTGGCCGGCCGCAGATCCTTCGACGACGGCTCGATGGGCTCGGCGGTGAACCTGCTGGAACGCGCGAACACCCTGCTCGCCGCGGATCCCGACACCACCTACCGCGCGGAGGTGCTCGGTTCGCTGCTGATCGCGCTGAGCGAGACCGGCATGTTCGAGAACAGCGCCAAACACGCGACCGCCATCGAGGAGATGGCCGACCGCAACCTGGACGGCCGGAAGGTCGCGGCGCTGCACATCCAGCTCGCCAACGTCGAGCACATGGCTGGCCGATGGTCTGCGGCAATGACCCAGGTGGCGACCGCACGCTCCCTGCTCGGCCCGGACGCCGGTGACGCGGATCTCGCCCCGCTGGACGCGATCGCGGCCCACCTCGAGCTGGCCCGGCCGAGCCCTGGCCGGCTCCGGTCCGCGACACTGCTCGCCACCCGCGCCGCCGAGGCCGCGGAACGCGCCATGCTGCCGGCCGTGGCCTGCGACGCCCTGCAGTTGCTGGGGATCCTCTCCCGCGAGCACGACCTGGCGAAGTCCGTCGCGTACTTCCATCGCGCCCGGCAGGTCGCCGAAGAACACAACATGACGTTCCAGCGGGTCTGTTCGCATCTGTTCCAGGCCGGCACGATCTGCCTGACCAACGGGAGCGTGGTCGAGCTGGAACGAGCCCGCCAGCAGGCCCTGCGGATCGGCGCCATCCCGCTGGCGTACGAGGTCGACGGGATCCTCGGGCAACAGGCGATCCTGCGCTCGGAGTACGACAAGGCCGCGGTGATCCTCGAGGAGTGCCTGGAGGTGACCCGGCGGCTCAAGCTCGGCCGCGGCGCGGCGTACGTGCTGGTGACGAAGGCGATCATGCAGGCGCACCAGGGACGGCGCGCCGCGATGGAGGAGACGCTCGCGGAGGTCGCCGTCTGGGGTGAGCGCGGCTCGTACGAGCTGCCCTACTCCTACGGCCTGGCCCGGACCTTCTGCGCGCTGCTGGAGGAGAACCACGAGCTGGCCGAGTCCGAGATGGCCCAGGCCCTCGCGTACGACGCCCAGAACCCGACCACCTTCCACACCTCCGGCAAGAACGGGCTCGGCCTGCTGCTCGGCGTCCTCGCCGGGCGGAACGGGTGGCCGCACTTCGAGGCGGTGACGGCGAAAGCGGCGAGCGGGATGCGGTGGAACAAGCAGTTCGTCCAGCTCGCACACGCCGTACTGCTCGGGCGCGACGGCCGGATCGACGAGGCGAACGCGATCCTGTCGGTGGCGCAGGAGACCTCCTCGCTCTATCCGATGGCCCGGCACCTCGGGCTGCGACTGGTTGCTCAGCCCGCGGCGACCGACGGGTGGGGCGAGCCGGTGAGCTGGCTGCGGCAGGCCGAGGACTACTTCCACAATGCGGAGATTCCAGCGGTGGCGAGCGCCTGCCGCAGCATGTTGCGGCAGCTCGGGGCGACGGTCTCGCAGCGGCGGAGCGGAACCGACCAGGTGCCGGCGAATCTGCGCCAGCTGGGTATCACCACCAGGGAGTTCGAGGTCGTGCAGTTGCTGGTGGACCGGATCGGGAACAAGTCGATCGCGTCGCGGCTGCACATCTCACCCCGGACGGTGGAGAAGCACGTCGCCAGCCTGATGACCAAGACCCAGCAGCCGGACCGGGAGGCCCTCAGCAGTTTCGCGCGGACGGTGTTGCAGGACTGAGCCCTGCCCCAGTGCGTGTGCTGGGCAGGTGGACGGCTGGTGAGTGATAGTTGTCGACTCACGGACTTCGGGGCGACCGCCCGCCCCGGCGTTCTGGGCGTGCTCGGCGCGCGCAAGCGACAGCTAATTTATGAACGCTCGCTTTATATATAGGATGGGTGAGTGGCAGGCAAGGGGTCGGACATGGGCAAGGGAACGGTCGGCGGCGGCGGTACGACGATGCTGCGGCGGATCAACGTCGCTGCGGTGCTGGACGCGGTTCGCCGCTCGGCACCCGCACCGCTGCGGGTCGCGGAACTGGTGGAACGCACCGGCCTGGCCAGACCGACCGTGGCGCAGGCAGTCGATGAACTGCTGGACGCCGGTTGGCTGCAGCAGCACGGCCCGGACTCGGCGGACCGCTCGCTCGGCCGCCCGGCCATCCGGGTCTCCCTGCGCGGCCGCGCCGCGCCGGTGCTCGGCCTGGACGTCGGCCCGCACCGCGTCACCGTCGGCGTCTCCGACCTGGCCGGCCGCAAGCTCTCGCTGGTACGCCGGTCCGGGCCCGGGTGGACCGCCCAGGAGCTCCTGGGGGTTATCAGCGAGGTGATCACCGAGGCGCTCGCCGAGGCGGAGGTGCCGGCCGAGGACATCGCCGCGGCGGTCGCCGCGAGCCCCGGCATCGTGGACGAGCACACCGGCCGGGTCCAGCTGGTCCCGAGCGTGCCGGGGTGGTCCGCGATCGACCTGACCAAACACGTCCGCAGCCTGCTCGACTGCCCGGTGATTCTCGACAACGACGCCAACCTGGCGGCCCTGGCCATCGCAGCGGCCCGTGGCGGCACGGGGACCCTGCTGGCCGTTCAGTGGGGCGAGCGGCTCGGTGCCGGCATCGTGATCGACGGCCGGCTCCACCGGGGCACTGGCGCCGCTGGTGAGATCGGCTTCATCGCCACGGCCCCGGACGACGTGATCAACCCCGAGGACAGCCGCGGCCCGCTGGAACGCGCTGTCGGCTCGGAGGCGATCGCTGCTCTCGGGCGTCAGGCTGTGCTCGACAACCCGGACTCCCGGCTGGCGGAGCTCGGCCGGGACCAGCTGGATACGGCCGATGTGTTCGCCGCTGCGGCCGAGCGTGATCCCGTCGCGCAGGCGGTCGTGCAGCAGGTGGCCCGCGACTTCGCCCGGGCGCTGGCGCCCGCAGTACTGGTGCTGGACCCGACCGCTGTGGTGATCGGTGGCGGTGTGGCGCGTGCGGGTGCTGTGCTGCTCGACGCGATCTCCGACCAGCTCCGGTTGCTGACGCTGAACCACCCCAAGCTCGAGCTCTCCGCCCTCGCCGAGGACGCCGTGGTCACCGGTGCCATGCGGATGGCGCTGGACGAGGTCTGGCAGCGCAAGCTCCCGACCCCGCGCTGACGACGCCCGCCTGGTCCGGGCCGGCCCGCGTGGTCCGGGCTAGTCCACCCGGTCTGGCTGATGCACGGTGCGGTGGGCCGGGTACCAGGTGTCGCCGGCGGGTCTGCCCTCGATGTTCCAGCTCCAGCTCGTGGTGGGGACGATGCGGCTGTAGAGGCCGGGGCCGACCATGCCGACGCGCTCGATCGGCAGCTCCGCCCGACCGTAGACCCGGACGCAGCGAGCGATGAACGGCTCCAGCGAGATCAGGTCGTCGATCACCAGCGCGACCTTGTCGCGGCCGGCCCTCAGATTGCTGAACTTCCGCGTCTGCACGACGTCCGGCCCCACCCCGCCGACCCAGAAGACGCCGTCGTCGAGCTCGAACGCCACCGGGACCAGGTCGGGCTGCCCGTCCTCCCCCAACGTCGCCAGCCGCGCGAGCGGCTGCGACCGCAGGTAGGCGATCTCCCCATCGGTGAAACCCATCAGTCCTCCTCAATAGGCATGATCACCCTCTACACGAACAGGCGCGGCCTGGATCGACGCCTCGACGAGGTCAGATCTGGACGAGGAGGCCGGCGATCGCGTCGGGCCGGTCCAGGTGGACCAGGTGGGCCGAGTCGGGCAGGACTTCGACCGTTGCGTTCAGCTTGGCCGCGAGGGCACGCTGACCAGCCAGCCAGCGGTTGGCGGTGAACCGGGAACTGCCTCCGGTGGCAACCAGCAGAACGGTCGGCGGCAGGTCCTCCGGCGGGTGCTCCAGCAGCGCGGCCACCTCCGCCGCCAGCGCCCAACTGCTCGCCAGCTCGTCCCAGAAGAGCAACCACGACCCCGGCGCGCCGTACCGGGCCCTGGCTGTTGCCTTGGACAACAGATCCCGGTTGGTCGCGCTGCCGACCCGGACCAGCAACCGCCGCGCCGCCGGCCCGAGCAACCCCGGTACGCCGATCCGGCCGAGGAATCCCAGCAGTGCGCGGATCCCGCGGTCGGCGGGAGTGCCCGGGTAGAGCCAGCGCAGGCCGGTCTCCGAGGTGAGGCTGGTGTCGACCAGGATCAGCCGGTCCACCTCGAACGGCCGGATGAGCATCCACCGCAGCGCCGCGAGTCCGCCAATGGAGTGACCGACCAGGCCGACGGGCGACTCCACCCCGGCGGCCGAGCTGAGCACGTCGGGGGCGGAGGTGACCGGAGTACGCCAGGGGTCGATCAGGCGGAGCTCGCAGGAGGGCAGCAGCGAGACGACCCGGCCGAACTCCTCAGGCGTCTCGGCCAGCCCCGGCAGCACCACCCAGCGCGTATTCATCGGAGCAAAGCCTGCCTCACCGCGGGCGACGCTGTCGCCGAGATTTAGCACACCTGCCCCGGTGCGCGCGCGGGAGCTGGACGGCTGCCATGGGGGCCAGCGTCGCAGAGGCCGCCAAGTGGCAGGTGGGATGATCGCACCGTGTCATCGCAACAGGACGTACCGAACTGGCAGCACCGGGCGGCCGTCTGGGTCGGCCGCGTCGTCGTGGCCGCCTCGGTCTGGTCCTTCCTAGCGATCCCGCTGCACCTGTTCGCACCGGCGTACGTGCGCAAGGTCGACCTGGCCTTCGAGTTCTTCGGGATCCCGGCCGGTCACACGTTCTTCTCCGCGGTCTACCTCGCCGTCATCGGCAGTGCCTTGCTGCGTGGGAAGCGAGCGGCGCTGCTCTGGGTGCTGTGGGTCTTCGAGGTGCTGTGGCTGGTCACCCAGATCGCCGCGGTCGCGTTCACCAGCGTCCGGCTGGCCAATCCGGACGACGCCGCGCTGCTGGAGGAGTTCGGCCGCCCGGCCAGGATCCAGGACCTGGAGCGCGGCATCGCCCAGCTGGTCGTGGTCTCCGCGCTGATCGTGCTGCTGTGGAAGATCCGCGGCGCCTTCCCGGCCCGGGTCGCGCCCGGTAGCCGGCGGCAGGCGATCGCCGCCCTGGTCGCCGGGCTGATGATCTCGATCGCGGTCAGCATCACCCTGACCCAGATCTTCCCGAACACCCTGAGCGGCCAGAAGGAGAAGATCGGCTGGGCGGTGATGGCCGCGCTCGGCCAGAGCCGGACCAGGATCGGCGCCGGCCACGAGGGACACGGCTGGGTCGGCCTGGCCGTCGGCGCGATCTCGGCGGCCTCCCTGGTGATCGCATTCGCCATCTTCCTCCGCTCGGTCCGCCGGGTCCGCTACCTGAGCCAGCCCGAGGAACTGCACCTCCGCCGCCTGCTGCTCCAGTACGGCGAACGCGACTCGCTCGGGTACTTCGCCACCCGGCGCGACAAGGCCGTGGTCTTCTCCCCGGACAACGAGGCCGCGATCGCGTACCGGGTGGTCAACGGGGTCAGCCTGGCCAGTGGCGACCCGCTGGGCGATCCGGCGGCGTGGCCCGGCGCCATCAACCGCTGGCTCGCCGAGGCCCGGACGTACGGCTGGTCCCCCGCGGTCCTGTCCGCCAGCGAGGAGGCGGCCCACGCGTACGTCGACGCGGGGCTGCGCGCGCTCGCGATGGGCGACGAGGCGATCATCGACGTGGCGGACTTCACCCTCGAGGGCCGGACGATGCGGCCCGTACGGCAGGCGGTCACCCGGGCCCAGCGGTCCGGGTACCACGCCGAGGTAGTCCGGCAGGGCGACCTGTCCCCCGCGATGCTCGCCAAGTACGTCAAGCTCGCCGAGCACTGGCGGGGAGCTCAGACCGAGCGTGGCTTCTCGATGGCCCTCGGCCGGCTCGGCGATGCATCCGACGCCCGTTGTGTGATGGTGATCGCCCGGGACGCCGACGGCACAGTACGGGGCCTGCTGTCGTTCGTGCCCTGGGGTGTGCGCGGGGTGTCGCTGGACCTGATGCGGCGCGATCCCGAGTCCGTGAACGGCCTGATGGAGTTCATGGTCAACGCGCTGGTGGACGCCTGCGGCGATCTCGGCGTGCACCACATCTCACTGAACTTCGCCATGTTCCGGGAGATCTTCAGCGACGCCGAGCGGGTCGGAGCCGGGCCGGTACTGCGGCTCACCAACGCCCTGCTCACCGCCGCGTCCCGGTTCTGGCAGCTCGAGAGTCTGTACCAGTCGAACGAGAAGTACCTGCCGCGCTGGTCGCCCCGGCTGATCTGCTACTCGCGCGGCGCTTCCCTTGCCCAGGTGCTGCTCGCGGCCGGCACGGCTGAGGGATTCCTGCCCGCACCCCGGCCGTGGACGCGGGTCGACACGCTGGAGACCGCCGAGCGGCACGCGATCATGGCGGCCGACGGCGGCCAGTTCGCCCTCGCGGTTCGGGAGCAGGAGGAAGCGCTGCTGCGGCCCGCGTTGCCGGATCGCCGGCTCACCGAGCAGGAGCGGATCCGTCGCGGCAAGCTCGCCGGACTGGTTGCCGCTGGCATCGAACCCTATCCGGTCTCGGTGCCGAGGACGGAAACCCTGGAACGGATCCGGGCAGTGCACCAGAACCTGCCCGCCGACCACCACACCGGCCACCAGGCATCCGTCACCGGCCGGGTCACCCGGATGCGGAACCACGGCGGGCTGGCCTTCGCCGAGCTGCAGGACGGCCTGTCGAGCCTCCAGGTGATGCTCGCCACCGACAGCTGCGGCATCACCTCGCTGGAGAACTGGCGTCGGCTTGTCGACATCGGCGATCACGTCAGCGTCACAGGCGAGGTGGTTACCAGCCGCCGGGGCGAGTTGTCGCTCGCGGCGACCAGCTGGCTGATGGCAGCGAAGTGCCTGCATCCCCTGCCGGACAAGCGAAACGGCTTCACCGATCCCGAGGCCAGGGTCCGCCAGCGCCACCTCGACCTGGTGATGAACCCCGAGTCCCTGCAGATGATGCAGTACCGCAGCACCGCGGTACGGGCCTTGCGCAACGGATTCGAGAGCCGCGGGTTCATCGAGGTGGAGACGCCGATGCTGCAGGCTGTGCACGGCGGGGCGAACGCGCGGCCGTTCGTCACCCACATCAACGCCTACGACACCGACCTGTTCCTGCGGATCGCGCCCGAGCTGTTCCTGAAGCGGCTCAGCGTCGGCGGGCTCGGCAAGGTGTTCGAGCTCAACCGGAACTTCCGCAACGAGGGTGCCGACGCGACCCACAACCCCGAGTTCACCTCGGTCGAGGCCTACCAGCCGTACGCCGACTACGTCACGATGCTCGAGCTGACCCGGGAGCTGCTGATCGAGGCGGCCACCGCGGTGTTCGGGAAACCCGTCGTGCAGCGGCCGGACGGCGAGATCGACATCTCCGGCGACTGGCCGGTCGTCACCGTGCACGACGCGGTCAGCCGGGTGGCCGGAGTACAGGTGGACTCCGGGACCTCGGCCGAGCGGTTGCGGGAGATCTGTGCGGAGCACGGCGTACACGCCGGATTCGACCTGTCCGCAGGGGAACTGGTGCTCGAGCTGTACGACGAACTGGTCGAGCCGACGACCACCCTGCCGACGTTCTACACCGACTTCCCGGTCGAGACGTCGCCGCTGACCCGGACCCATCGCAACAACCCTCGACTGGCCGAGCGGTGGGACCTGGTCGCCTTCGGCGCAGAGATCGGTACGGCGTACTCCGAACTGGTGGATCCGGTGGAGCAGCGGCGACGGTTGACAGAGCAGTCGCTGAAGGCGGCCGCGGGTGACCCCGAGGCGATGTCGCTGGACGAGGACTTCCTCAGTGCGCTCGAGTACGCGATGCCACCGACCGGTGGGCTCGGCATCGGCGTCGACCGGGTGATGATGATGCTCACCGGCCAGAACATCCGCGCCACCCTCGCGTTCCCCTTCGTCCGGCCCGCTCCGCGCCTCTGAACTCTGACCGAAGGGTTGACCGGTCCGAAACGTTGACCGCCGAGTCGGGAACCGCGGTTACGGGCCGAGCAGTCCGCCGACGCCTTCGAGCAGGTCGACCACTGGATCGACCACGGGTGTCAGGATCTCGACCACAGGCTCCAGCGGCCCCGACGCCTCCGGCGGGTCAGTCGGCTCTTCAGCCGGCGGCGGCGGCTCGGCCGGTGGTTCGGCCGGCTGGGTCGGCTGCGAGGTAGCCGGCGCGGTCGGTTTGGTGGCGGGCTTCGACGCCGTGGTGGTGCCAGACTTCGAGGTGGTCGTCTGGTTGGTCGGCGAGGTCTGCGTTCCAGCCTTGGGTTGGGTCTTCCCGGCCGACGCGGTCCCAGTCGAACCTGTTTGTTGCTGTCCGACCGTCGGCGCGCCCCGGTTCGCCGTACCGGCAGGCACAACGACGTCAGGCAGTTTGACATCCAGCGCCGGGTCGCCCGGGCCGACGGGTGTCGACTCGTCAGCGCCACCTGGCGTCGGCGGCATACCCTCCAGCCGCACCGAGGTATCGCCGCCCGGACCGACAGGCAGTAGCCCCGCCTGAGGTTCGGTGGGCGCCTGCCCGGCCGCGTAAGGCAGCAGCGGACTGTTGAAGGTCGGCCCGCCCAGCAGACTGCTCGTCAGCAGCAACAGGTACGCGGACGTCGGTGCGATCACCAGCATCGCCGCCCGGCGGCGAACGCGACTGCGCCGCCCGGCCGGACCGGCAACGGCCGACTGACCAAAGAATGTGTTCATGATTTCCCCCCTGCAGCCCCAGGTTCGGCAGATTACGCCATTTCCACCGGGAGGAGAAGACACTAATTAACCAACGCGATATCCGCCGGTTCAGCGCGGGCCGTCCTGCGCCCACGCGAGGAACACCATCACCACCAGGCGATCAGCCGGCGCCGTGCGTCATAACAGCCGCTGTTGTTGCCGTCAGCCACTGCCCTCGCCACATTTACGGAATTGCCCGGACTCGATACTCGTGAGCGCCTGAATTACGTCATCGATTGCAGGCCGACGACCGACAGCAGGCGGAGTTTCTCGGCCGCGTCGGAGCCGGGCGCCGCGGTGTAGACGACGATGCGCAGGTCGCTGCCCGGGACGGTGAGGACATCGCAGTCGAGGGTGATCGCGCCCAGCTCCGGGTGGTTCACCGTCTTGCGCTCGGATCCATGGAAGGCGATGACTGGTTCTTCCCACAGCCGCGCGAACAGCTCACTGCCGGCCCGGAGCTCGTCGATCAGGGCTCGCAGGTCCGGGTCCTTCGGATAGCGCGCGGCCGCGGCGCGCAGGTCGGTCACCATCGCGTCCATGAAGTGCTCCGCCTGCTCGGGCGTCTGGACGACCCGGCCGAACCCGCCGACCTCGCCGTCCTGCGAAGCCGCGGAGAAGTGCCGCCAGATGATGTTGCGGTGCCGGCCCCGCAGTCCCGACGGATCACCGATGAGCGCTGTCCAGAGGGGATTCCAGCTGATCATCGTCCACGCCGCGTCGCACACGCTGAGCGGCGCACCTTCCAGCTGGTCGACCAGCCGCTGCACACCAGGCGGGATGTACGCCGAGACGCGGCCGGGCGTCGGCTCGACCTGACCCGCGAGCACGAACAGATGGTTGCGCTCGGCATCATTCAGCCGGAGCGCCCGGGCCAGTGCGGTGAGCACCTGGACCGAGGGCGCGGACGACCTGCCTTGTTCGAGCCGGATCACGTAGTCGACGGAGAGACCGGCCAGTTGCGCCAGCTCCTCGCGCCGGAGTCCGGGGGCTCGCCGCCTGTCCCCCTTGGGCAGGCCGGCCTCGACCGGCGTCACACGATCTCGCCAGGCGTGCAGCGTCCTTCCAAGTTCTCCCACCTCGCCAGTATGTCCGCCGCTACCCAAACGAGCCTGGTACTGCCAGTCCCCAGGACATGCGGTGCTCTGTCTGCCTCCGCGAGCAGCAAGCAGCCTGAGGACATGACCACAACACTGATCACCGGAGCCAACAAGGGCCTCGGCTACGAGGCCGCCCGACAACTGATCGCCGCCGGCCACACCGTCTACCTCGGCGCCCGCGACCTCGAACGCGGCCGCCAGGCGGCTGACGAGCTGGGCGGCCGAGCGGTCCAGCTCGATGTCACGAACGAAGAGTCGGTGGAGGCAGCGGCGAAGCTGATCGCCGACGAAGCCGGCGGACTCGACGTTCTCGTCAACAACGCCGGGATCGCCGGTCCGGCCATGTCCGCGGCGGAGCTGACCGGGGACGACTACCAGGCAGTCTTCGACACCAATGTGTTCGGACCCGTGCGGGTCCTGCACGCCTTCCTGCCCTTGCTAGAGGCAAGTAGCACCGGCGTGATCGTCAACGTCAGCAGCGGCCTCGGCTCGGTCGCCGCCGCGACCGATCCCCAGACCCGTACGGCAGCCGTGCCGGGCTGGATCTCGGCGCCGGCGTACGCCGCATCCAAGTCCGCGTTGAACATGATCACCGCACAGTACGCGCACCAGTTCCCGCACCTGCGCATCAACGCGGTCGACCCCGGCTACACAGCCACCGACCTCAACGCCCACACCGGTCCCCAGACCGTCGAACAAGGCGCCGAGATCATCGTCCGCCTCGCAACCCTCACGCCCGAAGGCCCCACCGGCCAGTACCTCAGCCTGATCGGCGTCGTCCCCTGGTAGTGCTTCAGGATCGGCAGGCGCGACAGGATCGGTAGCGCTACAGGATCTTGTCGAGCAGGCCGAGTAGGGCATCGGTCAGGGACGGCTGGTCGGGCTCCTCGGGGTTGCCCGGTGGGTTGCTCGGGGTGTCCGGGGGTAGCGGCGGGTCGGTCGTCGGAGGCGGGGGCGGCGGGGTCTTGGTGGCCGGCGGGATGGACGGGTCGGGATGTTCGGCGGGGTTGGTCGTCGAACTGCCGGGGACCTGGGGTTCCGCGGGCCGGTCGGCCGAGCCGGGGGGCCACGAGTTTGCGACGGAGCGCTCGTTCCATCGGCCGGAGGTCGACGGGTCATCCGCCGACCGGCCGGTGGTCGAGCGGCCGTCGGCCGAGCCGGTCGATGGTCCGGTCGTCGACGGCGCGACCGTCGGCAGGACGGCCGGCGGCACGGTTGGGTTGGAGACCTCGGGCGGGATGGACGGGAAGTTCTTGGCGGGCAGACGACTCGGCTGGGGGCCGGCGATCGGACTGGTCGCGTCCACACCACCGCCCGGCAGCGGGATCAGCGGCGCGCCGAGGCGCGGCCCACCCAGCAGGCTGACGGACACCAGGACGGCATAGACGCCCGCAGGGGCGGCGACGAGAACGGCGATCCGGCGAAGCCCCCCACGCTTACGCCCGAACCTGCGTCGTTCTGCCTGTTCTTCCTCAGAGAACGGCTTCACAAGTCCGGGAGAGTAGCGGTTGACCAGCCGTTTCAAATAGTCCTGGAACTACTTTCACCATCACGACGCGATATCAGGCAGCAAGATGACCTGACTGCGACCAACCCTGCACAGGGAGTCAGCATCGGCTCGCTGGTGGACGGGCAGACCGCACGATCCTGTGCCAGCCTGCTCCCATGACTAGCGGACTCCTGCTGCACGGACTCGGCGCCACCGTCCGGGTCTGGGACGGCTGGCCCTCATCTGACCAGTGGTTCGCCCCAGACCTGCCGGGCCACGGCTCGGCCGCACCACTGCCGGAGTACAGCTTCGGGTCGATGGCGGCGGCCGTCGCCGAGAGCCTGCCGGTACGTCGGGGTCTCACGGTGCTGGGGCACTCCCTCGGCGGGGTGCTCGCCCTCGAGCTCGCCAGCGGCCGGTACGACGTCCAGGTGGATCGGGTGATCGCGCTCGGCGTCAAGGTTGTGTGGTCCGAGGAGGACCTCGCGCGGGCGGCGGCACTGGCGACGAAGCCGGTGGCCTGGTTCGAGACCCGGGACGAGGCGGCCGCGCGGTACCTCAAGGTCTCGGGGCTCCAGGGACTCGTCGATCCGGCCAGTGACGCGGTGGACCACGGCTTGGTGCGCGAAGGTGAGACGTGGCGACTGGCTTTGGATCCGCGGGCGTTCGGGGTGGGTGCCCCGGAGATGGCGAGGTTGATCGCCGACAGCCAGGCGGACGTGGTGCTGGCACGTGGTGAGCTCGACCCGATGAACACGGACGCCGAGCTAGCGGCGCTGCACGATCGGGTCGTCACCCTGCCCGGCCTTGGCCACAACGCCCACGTCGAGGACCCGGCAGCGGTGGCGGCGACCACCCGCTGACCGTCAGCACTCGATGACGTTGACGGCGAGGCCGCCGCGCGAGGTCTCCTTGTACTTGACCTTCATGTCGGCGCCGGTCTCGCGCATCGTCTTGATCACCTTGTCCAGGGTGACCACGTGCACGCCGTCGCCGTGCATCGCCATCCGGGCCGCGTTGATCGCCTTCACCGCCGCCATCGCGTTGCGCTCGATGCACGGGATCTGGACCAGGCCGCCGACCGGGTCGCAGGTCAGCCCGAGGTTGTGCTCCATCCCGATCTCGGCGGCGTTCTCGACCTGCTCCGGAGTACCGCCCAGCACCTCGCACAGTCCGGCCGCGGCCATCGAGCAGGCCGAGCCGACCTCGCCCTGGCAGCCGACCTCGGCACCGGAGATCGACGCGTTCTCCAGGTAGAGCACGCCGATCGCCGCGGCCGCGAGCAGGAACTGGACGACGCCGTCCTCGGTCGCGCCGGGCACGAACCGGCGGTAGTAGTGCAGCACCGCGGGAATGATGCCCGCGGCACCGTTCGTCGGCGCGGTGACGATCCGGCCGCCGGAGGCGTTCTGCTCGTTCACCGCGAGCGCGAACAGGTTGACCCAGTCCATCACCTTCAGCGGGTCCACCGACCACTTGTCGCTGCTCAGCTTGTGGTGCAGCGCGTGTGCCCGGCGCGGCACCTTCAGGCCACCCGGCAGGGTGCCCTCGGTCTCACAGCCTTCGTCGACGCAGTCCTGCATCACCTGCCAGATGTGCAGCAGGCCGGCCCGGATGTCCGGCTCGGTCCGCCAGGCCAGCTCGTTCGCGAGCATCACCTCGCTGATCGGCAGCTGCGACTCGCGGCACCGGTCGAGCAGCTCGGCGCCGGACAGGAACGGGTACTTGAGCGGTGTCCGGTCCTGCACGATCCGGTCCCCGGCCGCGGCGTTCTCGTCGACCACGAACCCGCCGCCGACCGAGTAGTACGTCCGCTCGCGCAGACAGGAACCGTCGGCCGCGCGGGCGACGAACGTCATCCCGTTCGGGTGGTACGGCAGCGCCTTGCGCCGGTGCATGACGAGCTGGGTGTTCTCGTCGAAGGCGATCTCGTGCCGCCCCGCGAGCCGCAGCCTGCCGGCCTCCCGGATCGCGGCGACCCGGCTGTCGACCGAGCGGGTGTCGACCGCCTCGGGGTCCTCCCCCTCGAGGCCGAGGATGACCGCCTTGTTGCTGCCGTGTCCGTGACCGGTCGCGCCGAGCGAGCCGAACAACTGGGACTCGACGGCCGTCGTACGCTCCAGCAGACCGTCGCCGGCCAGGCCGAGAGCGAAGGTGCGGGCGGCTCGCATCGGCCCCACGGTGTGGGAGCTCGACGGGCCGATCCCGATGCTGAACAGATCGAAAACACTGATCGCCATGTGCGGAGGTTCCTTCCGGTCGTCATTGACCGATTGGTTTGCCTCCCCGCTCTGTCGGACTGCTGTCCTTCAGAGGTGCCTCGCCCGTGCGGTGAAGGTGCCTGAGAGATTCTTGGGGAGAGTTGCTCCTACGGCGCCCGGTTCGAGCCCGGGTCTCTCCCGCACGGGTTCATGCGGCTGCTGTGTAGTTGTCGGCAGTTGCCTGCAGTTGTCGCCTGGACGGTACGGCGCTGTCGCCACGCCCGTCAATCCGGCGATGGAGGCGGTTCCCTCTCGCGATGGATGCGGCCCCGGCCACCCGCGGCGAGGCTGAGGCCATGACAACGACCGCGCGTAATCCGGACGTGGCGCGGGTACCCCCGGCGTGGATGAGCTGGGTCCCCCGGCTGGCCCTCGGCTGGGCAACCGCCTACGGCCTCGTGCGAGTCTGGTTCGCCACCGGGCACGCGCCGGAGTGGAAGTTCCCGGGTGGCGACCTGCTGATCCCCGACTGGCCGTCGGTGGCTGCCTGCCTGGTCAGCGCGGCTCTGGTGGTCGCGGCGACCACCTGGCCGCGGTACCGGCTGGTGATCGGGCTGCTGTGGGCGGCGGCCGCGGGGTGGGTCGCCGTGTCCGCCTTGGCTCTGCTGGACGTGGTCGGTGGCCTGCTGCCGGGGCTGGGGATCCCCTGGGACCTGGCGGGGATGCTCAGCCGGATCGGTGCACTCGCTGGCGCGGCATTGCTGGCGGGAACGGCTCTGGCTCGGCAACGCCAGCTGGACCCGACCTGCTTCGGGTGCAGCGGCCGCAGGCAGTCACTGACCTCCACACCGAGGTGGGCGGTGGCAGCAGCGTGGATAGCGGTCGGGGGTTGCTTGCTCCGCTTGGCGGCCCAGGCTGTCGTCGGCTTCGACACAACGCCCCATGCCGCCGGTCTCTCGATGCTGATCTTCGAAGGCGGCTTCCTGCTCGCCGGGATCGCACTGCCGCTACTGCTGGTCTACCGGCTCGGCAAGGTGTTCCCGCGGTGGATGTTGCTGCTGCCGGGTGCCGGCCTGGGCGCGGGCATCACGGCGTACTTCGGTGTCGGCCTGCTGCAAATGACCGCCGAAACCCTGCAGGGCAAGGTCGCGTTCGACGGCATCGACCTGCCGCAGAGCTTCTTCTGGGTGGCAGTACCGGCCTACTTCGTCTGGGGTGTGGGCCTGGCCGTCGCGACCTACGCCTACTACCTGCGGACTCGCAAGCCCTGCAGGCGTTGCGGTCGTCGTTAGCGCAGGCGGCCGGTGCGCTGGGCCCAGAGCTCGAAGAACCAGGTGAACAGCGGCGGGATGCTCGCGGCCAGGGCGACCAGCGTGGTGAGCCAGGTCCAGCGCAGCGGCTTGCGGACGACTGCGACCGTGATCACGTAGGCGATGAAGATGGTGCCGTGGATCGGCCCGAAGATCTTCACGCCGACCTCGTTGTCCGACAGCACGTACTTGAACAGCATGCCGATCAGCAGCCCGGTCCACGAGACCGCCTCGGCGATCGCCACCACCCGGAACCACCTGGCGTACTTCGATCCGGTGCCGGCCGCGGTCACATCGGCGGAGTCGATGGCGGGGTTGGCGGGGCTCGCGGCTGGAGTCGTCTCAGTCATCAGGTCTGTGACCCTAACAAGTCCCCGAAGCCGGTCGGGGGATCGGTCCGGGGTCAATCCCGATGTGCGTGGGAATGCGATTGCCGAGGATCAGGTCGTTCCCCAACGAGAAGGAAGACCTGTGAATCTCAGACTTCGAAGGACCGTCGCAGGAGGTGCGGTGCTGGCGACCGCGCTGGCCGGCGTCACCTTCGCGCCGACGCCCGCCACCGCGACCGCAGTACCGGAGACAACAGCACAAGGTTTGCGGTGGTCGGACTGTCTGCCGGAGGCAGGCGACACCGAGGAGGACAAGGAGCTGCTCGAGGGCTCGCAGTGCACCACCCTGCAGGTCCCGGTCGACTGGAACCATCCACACGGCCCGACCTTCGGACTGGCCCTCGCCCGCCGGCCCGCGAAGGATCCGGGCCACCGGGTGGGCTCCCTGGTGTTCGGACCGGGTGGGCCGGGCGACTCCGGGGTCGAGCGGATCCGGACCGGGATGAGCAGGTTCAGCACGAACCTGCAGGACCGGTTCGACATCGTCAGCTTCGACCCGCGAGGGATCGCGCGCAGCAACCCGGTGAAGTGCTCTGCGGCCCTGCTGGCTCAGCAGCCGTCGCCGATCATCCGGTCGCAAGCGGAGTTCGACCAGACGCTGCGGTACAACCGGAAGCTCTCCAAGGACTGCCGGGCCAACACCGGGCCGGTGTACGACCACATCGACAGCCTGCAGATCGTGCACGACCTGGACGCGATCCGGGCGGCTCTCGGCGAGTCGAAGCTGACGTTCCACGGCAGCTCTTACGGCACCCTGCTCGGGGAGCTGTACGCCGAGACGTATCCCAGCCGGGTCCGGGCGATCGTGCTGGAGAGCGTGGTCGACCACAGCCTGGGCACCAGCGCGTTCCTCGACACCCAGGCGTCGACCGCCCAGGACTCCTTCGACGAGTTCGTGAAGTGGTGTGACGCCAACACCGACTGCGTCCTGCACGGGCGGGACATCCCTGCTCTGTGGGCGAGCCTGCTGGCGCGAGCTGACCTCGGTGAGCTGCCGAACCCGAAGGTGCCGAACACGGCCCTGCCGCCGTTCATGCTGAGCTTCCTGGCCTTCCGCCAGCTCTACGACCCGCAATGGCCGGCGCTCGCCGGACTACTGAAGCAGCTCGACGAGAGCAAGCCGCCGGTCGTCGTGTCACCGCCCACGCCCACCGGGCTCGAGTCGAACACGTTCGCGGTGTTCTGCCAGGACTGGAGCCTGCCGGTGAGCAGCTATTCGCAGTACTCCGCTCAGCTGAAGCGACTGGCCAGGGACTACCCCGAGATGAAGTATCCCGGTGCGCTGCTCGCGATCGCCAGTTGCCTCGGCTCACCGACCCGGGTGGACAACCCGCAGCACCGGCTGAAGGTCCGCGGCCTGCAGACCCCGCTGCTGCTGATCAACTCGATCCACGATCCGGCCGCCGGCTACAACTGGGCAACCGACGTGGCGCGCCAGCTCGGCCGGCAGGGCGTCCTGCTCAGCTACGAAGGCTGGGGACACGGCAGCTACACGACCAGCCCTTGCATGGAACGTCCCGTGGACAGCTACCTGGTCTCGCTCCGGCTGCCAGCGCGCGGCGACTCCTGCCCCGCGATCCCGCCGGCCTGAGGTTCGGGCGACGCGTCAGGCTGACCCGCGAGTGATCCCCGGCACCGGGAAAAGAACCGAGGCCCCCTCGCCAGCAGGGAGAGGGGGTCTCGGTCCGCCCGGACCTCACTTGCGGTTCAGACGTGGACCAGGTCGGCTTCCTGGACCCTGGTCAGCGCGGCGCCCCCATACGCGCGGGCCGACAGGTCGAGGAGTTCGGCACAGGCCTTTTCGAGCGCCGCGGACTGCGACGAGCAGCGGTCGACGAACCAGTAAGGATCGTCGGGCTGCAGGTCGTCCGTGTCGTCGATGTCGGCGTACCAGTGGTGGTCACCGCCGCAGGCACAGTGAACCACCCGCACTCGCAGGTTCATCGGACTTTCCCCCCGTGCAACAGATCCCTGGGATCCCCCCCGGGTCCCAGTCGGGGCCAGCTCGGCCGGCGCGTGGTCGCGGCCCCCCACTGCCACGCGCCGGGCCGAGATTGACCCTCCCCCGCTCGCTACATCGTGGCGGACCCGCCCGGCGTTACTGGTTGTGACGATATTTTTCTGAGTGATTGCTTCACCACGCTCAGTGTCGACGACCACGCTCCGCGAGCACACCCGGGACGCATTTGCGAGGTCACTCTGGGAGATGGGCCTGGACCCACTGCTCCAGGCCGTCCGGGGTGATCGGCAGCGCCTCGGTGAGGATCTCCAGGCGGTCGGAGTGGACGACCACGTTGTCCTCGATGCGGATGCCGATGCCGCGGAGCTCCGGCGGGATGGTCTCGTCGTTCGGGTGGAAGTAGAGGCCCGGTTCGACGGCCAGGGCCATGCCCGCTGCCAGGTCGGCGGCGAAGTACGTCTCGGGGCGGGCCGAGTCGCAGTCGTGCACGTCGAGCCCGATGTAGTGCCCGAGACCGCAGACGACGTACCTGCGGTGCTGCTGCCCGTCCGCCCCTAGCGCCTCGTCGAGGGACACGTCGATCACGCCCCAGTCGCGCAGCCCCTCCACCAGCACCCGCATCGCCTCGTACTGGAAGGCCCGGTACGGCGCACCTGGGCGGACCGCGTCCAGGGCGGCGAGCTGTGCCGTGTGCACCAGGTCGTACACCTGCCGCTGGGCCGGGGTGAACTCCCCGGTCACCGGGAAGGTCCGGGTCACGTCGGCCGTGTACAGCGTGCGCGTCTCCACGCCCGCGTCCAGCAGGATCACGTCGCCCTCGCGGACGGCGCCGTCGTTCCGGACCCAGTGCAGCACCGGCGCGTGGTTGCCCGCAGCAACGATCGACGCGTACCCCGGACCGTTGCCCGCAGTACGGGCGCGGCGGTCGAAGGTGCCCTGCAGCCAGCGTTCACCGCCGCCGCGGACGGCCTCGGGGAGCTCCCGGGCGACGTCGGCGAAGGCCAGCACGCTCGCGGCGACCGCGTCGCGCAGCTGGTCGAGCTCCCAGCCGTCCTTGAGCCTGCGCAGCTCGGCGAGCGTCTGCCGCAATTCCTGGGTATCCGACGGCCGGCCATCGACCAACGCGTCGAGCAGCGGCTCCACGCCGTGCGTGGTCATCATCCACGGCACCGCGCCACGGACCGCGGCCGGAAGTTCCTCGATCGGGCGGCACGGCACTTGCAACGCCTCGGACCAGTCCTTCAGGCCCGGCACCGGCCCGATCCACAGCTCGCCGTCGCGGGCGTTCGCGAAGAAGTCGACCTCGGTCGGGCCGGCCGTCTCGCGCAGGTACAGCGTCGCGTCGCCGGCGGCGGAGATCACCAGCACCGAGCCCTCGGCCTGGCAGCCGGTCAGCCAGACGAAGTCGCTGTCGGCCCGGAAGAGGTAGTCGGTGTCGTTCGACCGCACCGGCGACCGGCCGGCCGCCACCGCGATCCGGCGTCCCGGCAGCGCGGCGCTCAGCTTCTGCCGGTGCTCGGCCGCCGCCTCGGCCAACCCCGCCGGCACTTGGACCGATCGATCCACCGGCCCCCAGCCCCGCGCGATCGACTCACGGAACCCGGCCGCATCGATCGGCCGGTACGACTTCCGCTGTTCCTCGGTCCGGTCTTCACTCATCTGCTCCCCCAAAGAAGCGTCGTCAGAATTGGCGATAGGCACTGTCCGGCACGTCGGTCACGAACATGTGCCCGGGGGCATGAGTGATCGCGAACGGGGGCCTAGAAGCCATCAACGCAGCTTGAGGCGTCACTCCGCAAGCCCAATACACCGGCACAGCTCCCGGTTCGAACTCCGCCTGCTCCCCGATGTCTGGCTTCGCGACGTCCAGCAGCGGCACGGACTGTTGCTGCTGGACGGCATCGGTGTGCTTGTGTGGGTGGCATGGCAGCGACTGGAGAGAGGCGGGACCGGATGGCGCGGAAGTGGGAGTTCTGGATCGACCGTGGCGGCACCTTCACCGACATCGTCGCGCGGCGTCCCGACGGGACTCTGGTGGCGCACAAGCTGCTGTCCGAGAACGCCGGGCGCTATCAGGACGCAGCCGTCGAGGGTATCCGCCGACTGCTCGAGGTCCCCGCCGGCGACCGGATCCCGGCCGAGCGGATCGAGGTGGTCAAGATGGGCACCACCGTGGCCACCAACGCGCTGCTCGAGCGTACCGGCGAACCCACCCTGCTCGTCATCACCAAGGGTTTCCGGGACGCGCTGCGGATCGCCTACCAGAACCGCCCGAAGATCTTCGCCCGCCAGATCGTGCTGCCGGAGCTCGTCTACTCGCAGGTGATCGAGGCGAACGAGCGGGTGTCCGCGGACGGTAAGGTCCTCGTCCCGCTCGACGAACGGGCCGTGACCCAGGACCTGCGGCGGGCGTACGACGGCGGCCTGCGGTCGGTGGCCGTGGTGTGTATGCACGGCTACCGCTACTCCCGGCACGAGGCGACGATCGGCGATATCGCGCGGCGGATCGGCTTCACCCAGGTCTCGACGTCGCACGAGTGCAGCCCGTTGATGAAGCTGGTCTCCAGGGGCGACACGACCGTCGTGGACGCCTATCTGTCACCGATCCTCCGGCGGTACGTCGACGAAGTGGCGACCGAGTTGGACGGCGTCCGGCTGATGTTCATGCAGTCCAACGGCGGGCTCACGCAGGCGCATGCGTTCCGGGGCAAGGACGCGATCCTGTCCGGGCCCGCCGGCGGCGTCGTCGGGATGGCCCGGACCAGCACGGCGGCTGGATTCGACCGGGTGATCGGCTTCGACATGGGCGGCACCTCCACCGATGTGTCGCACTACGCAGGCGAGTTCGAGCGGGAGCTCGAGACGCTGGTGGCCGGAGTCCGGATGCGGGCGCCGATGATGAGCATCAACACCGTAGCCGCCGGCGGCGGATCGATCCTGAGCTTCGACGGGAGCCGCTACCGGGTCGGTCCGGGCTCGGCCGGCGCGGATCCGGGCCCGGCGTCGTACCGCAGGGGAGGCCCGCTCACGGTCACCGATGCGAACGTGATGCTCGGCCGGGTTCAGCCGGACTTCTTCCCGGCCGTCTTCGGCGAGCACGGCGACCAGCGGCTCGACAGTGGAGTCGTCCGGCAGATGTTCTCGGACCTGGCCGAGGTGATCGCGGATGGGCGTAGCCCGGAAGAGGTCGCCGCCGGCTTCGCCGACATCGCCGTCGCCAACATGGCCAACGCGATCAAGAAGATCTCGGTGCAACGCGGGTACGACGTCACCCGGTACGTGCTGGCCACGTTCGGCGGGGCGGGTGGCCAGCACGCGTGCGCGGTGGCCGATGCGCTGGGCATGACGCAGGTGCTGATCCACCCGCTCGCCGGAGTGCTCTCGGCCTACGGCATGGGGGTGGCCGACGTCGCCGCACTGCGCGAGCGGGCGGTCGAGTCGACGCTGAGCGGAGCTGTCCTTCCCGAGCTCACGCAGATCCTCGACGAGCTCCAGGAGGACGCCGGGCGCGAGCTCGAGCGCGAAGGCATCCCGGCCGGCCGGATCACCGCGGTCCGCCGGGCGCTGCTGCGCTACGAGGGCACCGACACCGCGGTCGCCGTGTCCATCGGCGAGGTGGACGCGATGGTTGCGGAGTTCGAGGCCACCTACCGTCGGCGGTTCTCCTTCCTGATGCCCGGCAAGCAGATCGTCGTCGAGGCGGTGTCGCTCGAGCTACTGGGCGCTGCCGGGACCGGCGAAGAGACCTGGATCCGTCCGCAGCGACAGCGCGGCGAGCTGCGAGCGGTAGCGCGGGTGCCGATGTTCTCGGCCGGCGGCGCCTGGGCCGATGTCGACGTCTACCAGCGCGACGACATCGGACCCGGCGACCGGGTGGACGGACCGGCGATCATCGCCGAGGCCAACGCGACGACAGTTGTCGAACCCGGCTGGCGAGCCGGTGTCGACGACCTCGGCCACCTGCTGCTCAGCCGCGTGGCGGCGCGACCGGTCCAGCAGCGGATCGGGACCGCGGTCGACCCGGTGATGCTGGAGATCTTCAACAATCTGTTCATGTCGATCGCCGAGCAGATGGGGGTGCGGCTGCAGAGCACCTCGCAGTCGGTGAACATCAAGGAGCGGCTGGACTTCTCCTGCGCGCTGTTCGATGCAGGAGGCAACCTGATTGCGAACGCACCGCACATCCCGGTACACCTCGGCTCGATGGGCGAGAGCATCAAGATGGTGATCGCCGGGAACGCCGGCCGGATGGCGCCCGGCGACACGTACATGCTCAACAATCCCTATCGCGGCGGCACTCACCTGCCCGACATCACCGTCGTGACACCGGTCTTCGACCGAGCCGGACAGGACATCCTGTTCTACGTCGCCTCCCGCGGTCACCACGCGGAGATCGGTGGGATCACGCCTGGTTCGATGCCGGCGAACAGCACCCGCATCGAGGACGAAGGAGTCCTGATCGACAACTGGCTGCTGGTCTCCGGCGGTGAACTGCGGGAGCGCGAGACGGTCGATCTGCTCTCCGCCGCGACGTACCCGTCCCGCAACCCCACCACGAACGTCGCCGATCTGCGCGCCCAGGTGGCAGCCAACGAGAAGGGCATCGAGGAGCTGCTGGCGATGGTCGACCACTTCGGCCTGGATGTCGTCTCGGCCTACATGGAGCATGTACGCCGCAACGCCGCCGAGGCCGTCCAGCGGGTCATCCCCACGCTCCGCGACGGCAGCTACAGCTATGAACTCGACTCCGGCGCGCGGATCGAGGTGGCCGTGCGGGTGAACGCCGACGCCCGGACGGCGGAGATCGACTTCACCGGCACCTCCGCACAGCAGGCCGGCAACGGCAACGCGCCGTCGTCGGTGGTGATGGCCGCCGTGCTGTACGTCTTCCGCACCCTGGTGGACGACGAGATCCCGCTGAACTCGGGCTGTCTGGAGCCGCTGCGAGTGATCATCTCGCCGGGCTCGATGCTGTCACCGGATTATCCCGCGGCGGTTGCCGCCGGCAACGTCGAGGTCTCGCAAGCGGTCACCGGCGCCTTGTACGCCGTGCTCGGCGTCCAGGCCGAGGGCTCCGGGACCATGAACAACGTGACGTTCGGCAACGACCGGCACCAGTACTACGAAACCGTGGGCAGCGGTGCCGGCGCAGGCCCTGGCTTCGCCGGTGCCGACGTGGTGCAGACTCACATGACGAACTCCCGGCTCACCGATCCGGAGGTCCTGGAGTGGCGCTATCCGGTACGGCTGGAGAGCTATGAGATCCGCGAAGGCAGCGGCGGCGCCGGCCGGTGGGATGGCGGCGACGGTGGCCGTCGCCGGATCCGATTCCTCGAACCGATGACGGTCACCACGCTTGCCAGTCACCGCCGGGTCCCGCCCTACGGGATGGCTGGCGGTCTGCCCGGCGGCCTTGGCCGCCAGTGGATCGAGCAGGTGGACGGATCCGTGAGGGAGATGTCCGGCTGCGACTCCGTTGCTGTATCCGCCGGGGAGGTGTTCGTCATCGAAACACCCGGCGGCGGCGGCTACGGCACGCCCACCAGCTCCTGACCGCAGCCGCGCCAGTCGCCGGGCGCCGAACGGCGACCTTGTGCACCGCCTGAGCACCTTGCCGCGGGAGGACTGGGAATCTGGTGCACAAGGTCGCGGGAGCAGCGAGGTCCAGGGGCGTCGGCCGTCAGAGCACGAAACCGGTCGGGAAGGGGTCGTCGGGATCGAGCAGGTACTGGCCCATGCCGGTGATCCAGGCCCTGCCGGTGACGGTCGGTACGACGCCCTGGTGGTCGCCGACAGTGGTCTCCGAGAGCAGGCGGCCGGTGAAGCGGGTGCCGATGAAGGACTCGTTGACGAAGTCCTCGTGGAGCCCGAGCTCACCGCGGGCGTGCAACTGGGCCATCCGCGCGCAGGTGCCGGTGCCACAGGGGGACCGGTCGAACCAGCCGGGGTGGATCGCCATCGCGTTGCGCGAGTGGCTGCCGTCCCGTCCGGGCGCGGTGAACTGCACGTGCTTGCAGGAGTGGATACTCGGATCGAGCGGATGCACCGGGCGGTCGGTGGCGTTGATGGCGTCCATGATGTCCAGGCCGGCCTGGAGAATCCGGTCCTTCTCGGACCGGTCGAACGGGATGCCGAGCTGCTCCAGCGGCAGGATCGCGTAGTAGTTGCCGCCGTACGCCAGGTCGTAGGTGAGCTCGCCGAGGCCGTCGACCTTCACCGTCGCGTCCAGGGCGTGCGAGTACGCGGGCACGTTCTGGATCGTCACGTGCTCCGCCCGGCCGTTGCTGACGGCAACCTCCGCGACGACCAGACCGGCCGGGGTGTCCAGCCGCACCCGGGTCAGCGGCTCGGTCACCTCGACCATGCCGGACTCGACCAGCACGGTGGCGACGCCGATCGTGCCGTGCCCGCACATCGGCAGGCACCCCGAGACCTCGATGTAGAGCACACCCCAGTCGGCGTCCGGCCGGGTCGGCGGCTGCAGGATCGCGCCGCTCATCGCGGAGTGCCCGCGCGGCTCGTTCATCAGGAACAGCCTGAGGTCGTCGTCGTGCTCGAGGAAGTACTCGCGCCGCTCGGCCATCGTCGTACCGGGGATGACGCCGACGCCGCCGGTGATGACGCGCGTCGGCATCCCCTCGGTGTGCGAGTCGATGGCGCTCAGGGTGCGGATCGACCTCATCTCAACGACTCCACTGCCTTCTTCATGTCCTGCTCCAGTTGGGCGAGGTGCTCCGGCACGAGCGGTCCACGCGGCGGGCGGCAGGGGCCGCCGTACCGGCCGACGTAGTCCATGCCGTACTTGATCGCCTGGACGAACTCGACCCGCGAGTCCCACCGGAACGCGGCGACCAGCGGCTCGTAGAGCGCCCTTGCTTCTTGCAGATTACCTTCGAGCGCCAGGTTGAAGAGGCGGACGGACTCGGCCGGGAAGACGTTGGGGAATCCCGCGAACCAGCCGGTCGCACCCATCAGCAGCGCCTCCAGCGTCAGGTCGTCGGCACCCGCGACCACCGTGAGGGTCGGCGCTGACTCGCGGATCTCGAGGATGCGCCGGACATCGCCGGAGAACTCCTTCACCGCGACGATGTTCTCGATCTCGGCCAGCTCCGCGAGAATGTCCGGAGTCAGGTCGACCTTGGTGTCGTGCGGGTTGTTGTAGACCATCACCGGCAGCCCGGCCTTGGCGACCTCGGTGTAGTGGTGGATCACCTCGCCACGGTTCGCGCGGTACATGGTCGGCGGCAGGCACAGTACGCCGTCCGCGCCGTCCTCCGCCGCCTTCTCGGCCCACGAGCGCGCCTGGTGCGCACCGGCGCTGTGCACGCCGACCACGACGATCCCGTCGTCGCCGACCGCCTCGATCGCGGTCTGCGCCACCTTGCGGCGCTCCTCGTCGGTGAGGGACGAGTACTCCCCCAGCGACCCGTTCGGGCCGACGCCCCGGCAGCCGCTGTCGATCAACCAGCGGCAGTGCTCGGCGTACCGGTCGAAGTCGGGCCGCAACCCGGCCGGCGCGGCTGCGTCCTCGGCGTACGGCAGGGCGGTGGCGACGATCACGCCGTCCAGTTTCTCGCTCACAAGTCCTCCTGAATCTCTGCTGCTGCTAGGTCTCCGAGCCGCACGGGCTGCCCCACCGGCCTCTTGAAATCACTGCTTGTTTGTCTTGCTGGTACTGCGTCGTCGTGCGTGGCGAGGTCTGCCACGGTGCGGGCGCAGACACGTCCCTGGCAGAGGCCGAGGCCGACCCGGCAGGTCAGCTTGAGGCTTCTGCCTGTCGCTTCCCGTTGGGTGACCGCTTCCTGCAGGTCGGCTCGGGTGACCTCCTCGCAACGGCAGACGAGAGTGGTGTCGTCGCTCCAGGTCTGCCAGCCGGGTTTGACCGGATATGCCTTCGCCAGAGCGGCGGCGAATCGTCTTGCCTTGGTAACTACCTTCTTGCTGGGCGGTCGGCTGGTCGCTTGTAAGGAGCGGGCGGCTGCGGCGCCGGCTACTTCGCCTTCTGCTGCGGCGAGTGCGGCTCCGCCGATGCCGGTGAGCTCGCCGGCGGCGAACACTCCTGGTGTGCTGGTCTGCTGGTTGTCGTCGACGATGACTGCCGGTCCACCGTCGGGTCCGGCGCCGAGGTCGCAGCGGGCCGAGATCGCCAGTTCCAGTTGGGCGGTGAACCCGAAGCCCAGGCAGACGGCGTCGACCTCGATCTGCTGCTCGGTTCCCCTGATGGGGTTCCAGTCGTGGTCGAGTTTGGCGGTGGTGACGCACTCCACCCGGTCCCGGCCGTGGGCGGCGATGACGGTTCTGCCGTGTTTCAGCGGGATGCGGTGGCGGGCGAGGAGTGCGCCGTACCCGAGTGCTTCGGTTAGCTTGCTGGGGGCAACCAGTGGGTCGGTGCGCCAGCCCTTCAGGACCGTCGATGGGCGGTTTGCCTCCAGGAGGGCGACCACCTCGGCGCCGACGCCGACGAGGGACTCGGCGACCGGCAGGAGGAACGGGCCTGTTCCTGCGACGAGGACGCGTTTGCCGACCGCGATGCGCTGGCCTTTCGCCAATGCCTGAGCGGCTCCGGCGCTGTAGACGCCCGGAAGGTCCCAACCGGGGAAGGGGAGCACGCGGTCGTACGCCCCGGTCGCCAGCACGACTGCCTCGGCGTCGACCGACCAGACGTGTCGTCCGACCGCATCCGCCGGACCTTGCTGCAACCACAGCCGCGTGGTCTTCCGTTTGTGCGCGGCCTCTTCCCGGGACTGCGCGTCTCGCTCGATCGCCCAGACCGAGGTCTCGGTGAGGTGGGTGATCCTGCTGTGGTTGGCGATCCGGTCCCGCTGCCTTGAGAACTCGCCCCACCCGTGCTGCAACCGCTCGGGTCTGCGCGCTTTGAACTCCACGGGCAACTGCCGATGGAACTGCCCACCAATTGCCTGTCCGGCATCGACCAGCAGGACTTCGACTCCAGCGTCCGCCGCCGCCAGCGCTGCTCCCACCCCGGCCGGGCCACCACCGACCACTACTACGAGGTTGGTCTCCGCCTTGGCCTCGGCAGCTGCGGCGGTCGACGTCGTAGTACCGGCTGCTTCGGCGGAGGTTGTCGGAAGGACGGCGCCGTGTTGGGTGGTGACGGTATCGCCGGAACTGATGGTTCGTTGGCAGGCGCGGACGTCGGGGGTTCCGTTGACGACGACCAGGCAGTCGAAGCAGGCGCCGATTCCGCAGAAGACTCCGCGAGGGCGCTCCGCACCTCGGGTGGTCCGCCACGAGTCGCGTCCGCTCGCCATCAATGCGGCGGCGACCGTCTGACCCGGGCGCGCTTCGAGGGACTCACCGTCGACGACGATGCGGACCGGAGTACCGGGCCGCGGTTGCGACGGATCTCCTTCAACTGAACGCAAGTACGGGCTCATGAGACCACCCATGCCGGCAACAACGCTGGTCGGTCGATGCGGAACGGGTTGGGGTCGACGTGCGGCGCGAGACCGAGGAAGAGTTCGGTGATCAGGCGACCTGTGGATGCCGCCAGGCCGATGCCCGCGCCTTCATGACCGGTTGCGTGCCAGAGTCCTTCGATCCGTGGATCGGCGCCGATCACGGGCAGGTGGTCAGGCGCGTAAGGACGGAAGCCGCCGTAGGCCCGCATCACCGGCACGCCGGCGAGGAACGGGAACAGCCCGACCGCCTTGCGCGCGAGTTCCCGCAGTACCTTCACGCGCACAGCGTCGTCGAACCCGATCCGCTCCCGGCTCGACCCGATCAGCACCGTGCCTCCGCGGGTGGACTCCACCACGGTCGAGGTCTGGAGATCCGCCTCGCCACTACCGACCGCCCCGACGTAGTCCGCGTCGTACACCTTGTGCCGCACGCAGACCGGCAGCGGTGCTGTCACCAGGATCATCCCGCGGCGCGGCAGTACCTGGATCGGGCCACCGGCCGCTTCACTGAACGCCCCGGCCCACGGCCCACACGCATTCACCACTGCGCCACACGGGACCACGCCCGCGTCCGTCTCGAGGCCGGTCACCCGCCCGGCGTCGGATCGGCGTACGGCCAGAGCGTTGACGCCGGCGCGTACCTCTCTCCCACGCGCCCGTACTGCGGCCAGCAAGGCCGTGGCCGCGAGTACCGGTTGGAGCTGAGCATCATCGGGGTAGTAGGCGGCGGTCGTCACCGCGCGAGTCAGCAGAGGTTCGAGCTCGAAAGCCTCGGCGGGAGTGATCACGCGGGCATCGACCCCAGCGGATCGTTGCACCTCGGCGAACGCCTCCAGCGGCGCGGGATCGGTGGTAGCGACCACCAGGCCGCCCTTGGGTTCCCACTCCACATCGGCAACCCGCTCAGGCAGGCGCTTCAGTACCGCGGGCCACTCGCGGCGGGACGCGATCGCTAGGTCGAGTTCCGGGCCCGGCTCCTTGTCGGAGACCAGCACGTTGCCCTCGCCGGCAGCGGTGGTCCCGCCCGCCACGCCGCCGCGATCCACCACCAGGACCCGCACCCCGGCCGCGGCGAGCGCCTCAGCGCAGGCAGCGCCGACGATCCCCGCCCCCACGACGACAACGTCGTACCCGGTAGCCAGGACCATCCGCACACCTCCCAAACGTTCACTAAAATGAACGCTTCGAATGTACGACGCCAGACCGTCCCGGGTCAACGGGCAGTCGGCGGGCGGCCGGCTCGGCGGCGAGGGTCAGACCGGGTGGACGCAGTCGATGGCGGACGGGTGGACGTCCGGCGGGTACTCGAGCAGCAGGACGGATCTGACCAGGCCGTCGAGCGCCTCGTACTCGTGGGCGGCGTTGGCGCGGAAGGCGAGGTAGTCGCCGGGACCGAGTTCCTGCGGACGACCCTGCGCGGTGATCCGAAGGCGGCCGGTGAGGATCACGTGGTGCTCGGTGCCGGGATGCCCGTCCGAGTGCTGGACCGAGCCGGGGCGGATCTGCTGGTCGTAGATCTCGAGCAGCGCGCCCGGGTTCTCCAACCGCCGGAGCATCCGGAGATCGACGGCGTCCCCACTCAGCACGTCGAGGTCGGTGGACCGCACGAGCACCAGATCCGAGGGCGGCGGCTCGTTCAGCAACGAGGACACCGGCACACCCAGAGCGTTCGACAGACTGAACACCGTCTCGATCGTCGGATTCCCGGCCCCGGACTCCAGCTGCGACAACGTGCCCTTCGCGATCCCGGACCGCCGAGCCAGCTCCGACAACGAGATCCCCTGCTCGTCCCGCCGCGCACGCAGGTTCGTCCCCAGCACCTTCCCCGCACCCTGACCAGCCACAGCCGGAGCATGTCACACCCCCACCCCTACCCGTGTCCCCCGACATGTCCCCACCCGTCAACACTCCGGAGCCCTCATGTCCCACCCACCCAACGCCCCCCGCGGACCCCAACCCACCACCGTCACCCCGCGAGGCGGGGCGCAGACCGCCGCCTCCTCCGGCTCCCCGGTAAGGGGGCGTCAACTGCTTGTGAACGGGTCTGTGGTGCTCGGGGCATTGGCGTTTCTGGTGCCTGGAGTGTGGTCGTTCGGTTGGCCGGAGAGTTTTCATCGGACGATCGCGACGTTCGACCCGTTCAACCTGCACCTGTTCCACGACCTGGGCGCGTTCCAGCTCGGCGTCGGGGTCGCGTTGCTGGGAGCGCTCGTCTGGCGGGATGCGCTCGTGGTGGCATTGCTGGGTGGGAGCGCCGGAGCGATCGTGCACTTCATCTCACACCTGATGGACCGCGATCTCGGCGGCCGTTCCAGCGATCCGCTCACCCTTGGCATCCTCGCGGCGATCCTTCTCCTCGGCCTTGTACTCCGCCTGAGGGCTCTCAGGGAATGACCCCAGCGGTTTGGACGTGCCCCTGATCGGGCACCTCGCGAGGTTGATGGCAGACGAATCCGAAGGCACAGTTCTCCTGGCCGGCGCGGCCAACCTCGCGATCGCGGTCGCCAAGTGCATCGCCGGTCTGCTGTCGGGGTCCACCGCCCTGCTCGCCGAAGCCGCGCACTCCGTGGCCGACACGCTCAACCAGGTCTTCCTCCTCACTGCGCTCAAGCGCAGCCGGAAGCCGGCAGACGCCCTGCACCAGTTCGGCTACGGGATGGAGCGCTACTTCTGGTCGCTGCTCGCCGCGGTCAGCATCTTCGTCCTCGGCGCCGGCTTCTCCATCGCCGAGGGCATCCGCGCGGTGCTCGACCCGGAGCCGGTCGCCGCACTGGCAGTCGTGTACTCCGTCCTCGTCGTCTCCTTCATCTTCGAAGGCATCTCGTGGTTGCGCGCGGTCCGGCAGGTCCGCCGGGAGGCCCACGACCAGGGGGTCTCGACCCTGGACCACCTGAAGGAGGCAGAACCGGCGGTGAAGACGGTCGCCTTCGAGGATTCGGCGGCGCTGATCGGCCTGATGATCGCGGCCGTGGGGGTCACGCTCAGCGCGGTCACCGGCGAGGAGTTCTGGGACGGCACCGCGTCGATCGCGATCGGGCTGCTCCTGATCGGAGTCGCCTTCACGCTCGGCCGCGACAACAAGTCGATGCTGATCGGCCAGGCACTTCCCGACGACGTCCAGGACCAGATCCGCTGCCTGATCGCCGACACCCCAGGCATCGACGAGGTCGTCGAACTCCTCAGCCTGCGCCTCGCCCCGGACCAGGTCCTGGTAGTCGTCCGGGTCGACCTGGACGACTCCGAAACCACCGGCGCCCAGGTCGAAGAACTGGCCGAGCGGATCGACAGCGCAGTACGCCGCCAGTTCCCCACCGTCCGCCACCTCTACTTGGACCCAACACCTGCCACCAGCCTCGACCCAGGCCCAGCCAGTCAGCCCTGACGCGCGTGGCGGGTCAGTCCTCGGGGCGGTTGGCGACTATCACGGCGATGGGTGGGATCACGGCGGCAACGGCGCTCATGCCGATGGCGACGGGGATCGAGAACAGCCGGACCACGAACCAGGCCAGGCCGATCAGGGTCAGGCAGGTGCCCATCAGCCAGAAGTACGCCTTGCGCCGGTCCGGCCGCTTCATCGCACACTCCCTTCGCCCGCTGCCAGTCTCCCACCGCGCCGGGAACCTGAAGGTGGGCTGAAGGTGGCGAGCGGAGTACGGCGGGACGCGGGGTGCTGGTGGGAGGATAGGCGGATGGCGGCGAGGGTCCTGGTGGTCGAGGACGCGGAGGCGATCAGGACCGCGGTGGGGATCGCGCTGGAGGAGGCGGGGTGCGCCGTCCTGACCAGGGGTGACGGTGACACGCTCGAGAAGGACCTAGCGGAGTTCGGGCCTGACCTGGTGTTGCTGGATGTGATGCTGCCGGGGCGGGACGGTTTCGCGCTGCTGGAGATCGTGCGGCAGACCTCGAACGCGGGGATCGTGCTGCTGACCGCGCGGGATGCCGTCGAGGACAGGTTGCATGGGTTGCGGACCGGCGCGGACGACTACGTTGTCAAGCCGTTCGTTCTCGCCGAATTGATCGCCCGGGTCGAGGCCGTACTGCGACGCATGGGCCGGTTGCGGACGGTTCTCGAGGTCGACGACCTGGTGATCGACGTGGAGGCCAGCGCGGTGACTCGGGCGGGCAAGCCGATCGAGTTGACCTCCACCGAGTTGAAGTTGCTGACGTTCCTCGCCGGGCGGCGGGACAGGGTGGCCGGCAAGGCGCAGATCCTGGCCGCGGTCTGGGGCTACGACGACTACGCGGCCAACTTGGTCGAGGTCCACGTCAGCGCCCTGCGTCGCAAGCTCGGCAGCCCCCAACTCCTGCACACTGTCCGCGGCGCCGGCTACATCCTCCGCACTCCTCAGGACACCAGCGGGGCAGAGCAGGCACTGTGAGCGGGTTGCGGACGGTGTCCTTGCGGCGACGGGTGACGGTCACGGCACTGGTGGTGCTGCTGCTCGTGCTGCCGATCACTGGGCTGGCGGTGAAGGCGATCTTCGACGCGCAGGCCGAGCGCAACCTGAACACCCTGCTGAACGGCCGCGCCCAGCTCGCCCAGCAACTCGCGCGGCAGAACGTCCAGCCGGCCAACCTGGTACGCCGGATCGATGCCGACGGCATCCGGGTGACTCTCATCCTGCGCAACGGTCAGCAACTCGGTGCACCGGCGGTCGAACCGAGCGGTGAGATCCGTCAGGTGAAGACCACCCTCCTGGGCGGCCAGAGAACCCGCGGAGCAACTCTCCTGCTCTCCGCCGACACCTCCCTCCTCGACGGCGCAAGCCGAACCCTGCAACGGGTTCTGCTCCTCTCCGGCGCTGCCGCCCTCCTGATCACCGCCCTGGCCCTCATCCTCGGTATGCGCTTCGCCCTCGCCCCGCTCGACGCGATGACCTCCCTCGCGCGATCGATCGCCGCCGGTCGAAGAGGCGGCCGTCTGCAGCCGACCCGCCCCGACACCGAACTCGGCCGCACCGCCGCGGCCTTCGACGAGATGCTCGACTCCCTCGAAGGCGCCGAACGCACGGCCCGCTGCTCGGAGGAACACCTCCGTCAGTTCGTCGCCGATGCCGCCCACGAACTCCGTACTCCGGTCACCGGCCTCCAGACCGCGGCGGAAACCCTGGTTCAGCTTGGCCCGGGCGCCCCCTCGGAACGCCGCGAGGAGCTGGAACTCCTGCTGGTCAGGGAATCCCGCCGAGCCGGTGCCCTGGTCGCCGACCTGCTCGAGCTCGCCCGGATCGACGCCGGCCTCGTACTGCGTCGCCGGCCCGTCCGGCTGCAGGACCTCGCCCAGGCGCAGGCCGACCGCCTCCGGCTGGTAGCCCCCGGCCATACCGTCCAGCTCAGCGGAGCGGACGTCGAGATCGCCGTCGACCCCGACCGCGTCACCCAGATCCTCGCGAACCTGGTCGACAACGCCCGCAACGCGACCGGCGACAGCGGTCTCATCCAGCTCCACGTCGCCGCCACTCCGGACCACGCCGAGATCGTTGTCCACGACAACGGTCCGGGAATCCCACCTGCAGATCGGGAGCGGATCTTCCAGCGCCTGGTTCACGGCAACCGCAGCCGAGGATCCGGTCTCGGGCTGCCCATCGCAAGGGGTTTCGCCCGAGCCCACGGCGGCGACCTCGTCTGCCTCGACAAGGGGCCGGGAGCAACCTTCCTGCTGACCCTCCCGTTCAAACCTTGAGCAATCCGTCGACGCTCCCGGTGTGCCCGTCGAGGATCCGCCCGGCATCCGCATCCAGCACGTCCCGCAACACCGTGGCGTAGACATCGCGGAAGTCGGTCGTCGCTTTCAGGTCGCCATTGGACAAGTCGGTCAGGCTCGGCTGCTCACCGTAGAACCCGCCCTGCACCTTGTCTCCGATGACGAACAGCGGTCCAGCCGTGCCGTGATCCGTCCCGTCGCTCCCGTTCGCGCTCACCCGGCGCCCGAACTCGGAGTACACGAGAACGACCACCTGCCGGCCTCGGTCACTCTTGCGCATCCGCTGCACGAACGGCGTCAACGCACCATCGAGCTCCGTCAGCAACCGCTGCTGGGTGCCGCGTTCATCCGCGTGCGTGTCGAACCCGCCGAGCGACACTGAGTAGGCCCGGGTAGGAACACCCGCCTCGACCAGTCCGGCGACCAGCTCCAGCTGAGCACCCAGCTGCGACCCACCGCCGGCGGAAGCACCCTTGGTCCGCTGCTCGTCGTCGTCGTCTTCCTTCTCCGGCTGGTCGTGGACCGCGCCGCCGAGCACCTTCACCGCGTCCTGCAGATCCTGCAGCGACTTCGCGGCCTGCGCCTGCCAGTGCTCTTCACCGGAACTCGGCTGGCCCAGGGCGGCGAACGCAGTACCGACCTTGCCCGCGGGCAGTTTCAGACCGCGGACGGGTAGAGACGCTGCCGCGGTTGTTGCCCCTGCCAACAACGGCGGCAGCGTCGGCTCGACCGACACCGCGTGCAGCGGATCGGCACCGGCGGCATCGAGCCAGCGCCCGAGCCAGCCGGTCGGCACGGGCGTCTTCGGCGACGCGGTCTGCCAGATCGCCATCGAGCGGAAGTGGCTGCGATCCGGTTCCGGGTAGCCGACTCCGCGCACGATCGCGAGCGACTTGTCGTCCCAGAACCCCTTCAGCCCCTTCAGACCCGGGTTGAACCCGAGCCCTTCGCCGAGATCGAGCACCTCGTTCGCCTCGTAGGCGAGGTCCGGCCGCGCCCTCTGGTACGCCGGATCGGCTGCGGGGACCACGGTGTTCAGCCCGTCGTTGCCGCCGTACAGCGTGACCACCACGAGCACGGAATCCTCGCTGCTCAGGGGATCCTGCACGGCGGCGCTCATCAGGTCGGACCAGCTCACCTGGGTCGCTCCGACCGCGAGCGCGCCGGCCGCGGTGACTCCGCTCATGGTAAGGAACCGGCGTCGGGTCAGGTTGTCCATGATTCTCCTCAACCACTCACTACGTATTCGGGCGCGCAGGCCGCGACGGCGGTCAATTGCGCGGGATCTGTCAGTCCGGCCAGCGCATCCTTCGTCCGCGCCGACCAGGCGTCGACCCCGAGCAACACCCGTACTCCGTCGACGCGCGCGCTGGACTTCTCCAACTGCCCGAGCACGGCCTTCCTGGCCAGCAACTGAGCGAGTCGCAGCCGAGTGACGCCGGCCGAGGTGGTCAGCCAGCTCGCGCCGGACGGCCAGCCGCCGACGCTCGGTGGACGCAGCGGCAACTGCCCCATGCCACGGAGTCCGGCGAGCAGCATCACCCGGGTCTTGTCGTCGAGCTTGGCCGGCTGGATGCCGAGAGCCCGCATCAGGCCGACCGCCCACTCCACGGGCTGCTTCACCAAAGCGGATGTGCTGTCCCGGAAGGCAGCGTCGGCGACCATCGCCTTCAGCACCGCGCCGATGTCCCGCTCGCTCCCGTACGCTGCGACGAGGCGCCGGACCGTCTCGGGAGCAGGCGGCGTCGACGAGACCAGCCGGAACCAGAGCCGCCCGATCACGAACTCCGCGGACTCGGGTTTCGCCAGCGCCAGGTCGACGAACTCCTTCGCGCCGAACTCGCCGGCCTTCCCGAGGATCGTCTTCTCGCCGGAATCATGCCGCGCGGCAACGAACACGGCCTTCGCCGAGGCCCGCCGTACGGTCCAACCGGTGAGTGCACGGGCGCCTTCGAAGACGTCGACCTCGGAGTAGTGGCCGATGCCGAGGGTGAAGAGCTCGAGGAACTCGCGAGCCAGGTTCTCGTTGGGCGAGCCCTCGCGGTTGTCGTTGCCGTCCAGCCAGCGGATCATCGCCGCGTCGACGACGAGCGCCTGGGCGAGATCGGTGAAGCTGCCGCGGGCGTAGGTCCGGAGGACCTGGTTCTGCGCGAGCATCAGTGGCGCGCTGCGGACCTTCTGGTTGCTGGTGGCGAAGTGCCCGTGCCAGAACCAGGTCAGCCGCTCGGTCGCACGGTCGGAGGCGACCATCCGGTCGAGCCACCAACCGCTCAGTTTCGCCTCCTGGGCGGCCCGTGCCTTGTTGGCCGCCTTCCTCGCGGCCCGGTCGGCCGCAGTCTTGTCCTCGTCGGCGCCGTTCTCGTCGGCACCCTTCTGCTTGGCGCCCTTCTTCCTGAGGGCCTTCGTCGGCTGCGGCGGTGTCAGGACGGGCGGCGGAGTGGTCGCGGCGTCGGCCGCAGTACTGAGCAGCCGCGCGAGCGTCGCCTCGAACCGGGCGTCCAGCTCGCCCGGCGCGGGCCCGAAGCTCAGCCGGTCGCACAGCCGCCGGACGGCATTACGTTCACTGATCTCACCCATGCTCCCGATCCTGTCCAGCCCTCCGCGCGCTCACCACCATCCGCCCCCGATCTTCAGCCAACCCACAGCCGTCCTCGGTGGCTCGTATGCTCGAACCGTCACACCGATGTGAGGCGAAGCTGGAGGGGAACGGATGCGGATCGGCGAGCTGTCGGAGCGGACCGACACCCCGCGGCGGCTGCTGCGGTACTACGAGGAGCAGGGCCTGATCGTCTCCGAACGCTGCAGCAACGGCTACCGCAGCTACAGCGAAGCGACGGTGGACCGGGTGCTGCAGGTGCGCGGGCTGCTCGATGCCGGACTGCCGACGCGCATCATCAAGCAGATCCTGCCCTGCCTGGACAAGCCGCGGGCGATTCACTTCCCCGACGCGACGCCCGAGATGATCGCGACCCTCGAACGCGAGCGCGACCGGATGACCGCGCGGATCGACTGCCTGGCCCGCAACCGCGACGCCGTCGCCGACTACCTGGACGCCGTCATCAGCCTTCGCGACGGCGGCGCGGGTGGTTCGGGTTCAGACCTTGGCGGGCAGGGCGAGCTTCGCGAGAGCGTTGACGAGCGGAGCTAGTTCCGGCAGCTCCGAGGCCTTGTCGAGCGCCCCGGTCAGTACTGCGTCGTGCGTCGGCTGGGCCTGGTCGAGCAGGTCGCGGCCGGCCTTGGTGACCTCCGTGTAGATGCCCCGGCGGTCGGTCGGGCATAGGTACCGCTGCAGCAGTTGGCGGTCCTCCAGGCGGTTCACCAGCCGGGTCGTCGCGGACTGGCTGAGCACCACCGCGTTCGACAACTGGTTCATCCGCAGGTGGTAGTCGTCCTGCCGGGCGAGCACGTCCAGCACGCTGTACTCACTCACGGACAGGCCGTGCTGCTTCTGCAGCGCGCGCTCCAGCTCGTCCTCGATCCGGGCGTGCAGAGCCGCCAGCGTTCGCCAGCCCTGGGCCCGCGCCTCGGCGGCGTCATCCGGTAGTCCCACAACTCCTCCTCAAGGCCTCACTTGAACTTTGTCGTTGCATGAGGCAGCATGACGCTTGTGCAATAACCCGCGTCTGCAACTATCTCGGACGCCGGTAACAGTCACAAGACTACCTTCGAGGAGAAACCAAGCCATGCCCGCCGCTTTGCTAGCGCTGGCCATCGGTGCGTTTGGGATCGGCACCACCGAGTTCGTCATCATGGGCCTGCTGCCGGAGGTCGCCGGAGGCTTCGGTGTCAGCATCCCCTCCGCCGGTCTGCTGATCTCCGGCTACGCCCTCGGCGTGGTCGTCGGAGCACCGCTGCTCACCGCGATCGGCTCGAAGATCTCCCGCAAGACCGTGCTGATCTCGCTGATGGCGGTCTTCATCACCGGCAACCTGATCTCCGCCCTGGCCCCCTCGTACGGCGTACTGATGACCGGGCGGATCGTGGCGGCGCTGTCGCACGGCGCGTTCTTCGGGGTCGGCGCGGTGGTCGCCGCGTCGCTGGTGCCGAAGGCGAAGCAGGCGAGCGCGATCGCGCTGATGTTCACCGGGCTGACCGTGGCGAACGTGTTCGGCGTTCCAGGTGGCACCGCGCTGGGTCAGCAGTTCGGCTGGCGTTCGACCTTCTGGGCGGTCACCGTGCTCGGCGTGATCGGCCTGCTCGGCATCGTCTTCCTGGTGCCCCGCCAGGACACCGCTGAGGGTCCCGGGTTGCGCAGCGAACTGGCCGTGTTCCGGAACCTGCAGGTCTGGCTGGCGTTGGCGATGACCGCGCTCGGCTTCGCCGGGGTGTTCGCCTCGTTCACCTACATCGCGCCGATGATGACCGAGGTGGCCGGCTTCTCCTCCGGGGCTGTCACCTGGCTGCTGGTGCTGTTCGGTGGCGGCCTGGTCGTGGGCAACCTGCTGGGCGGCAAGGCGGCCGACCGCTCGTTGATGCCCAGCCTGTACGCGATCCTCGCGCTGCTGGCCGCAGTACTGGTGGCCTTTGTCTTCACCGCCCACGGGCAGGTGTCGTCGGCGGTCACGATCGCGCTGTTCGGCGCGGCCGGTTTCGCGACCGTGGCGCCACTGCAGAAGCGGGTGATGGACAAGGCCGCGGGCGCTCCGGCGCTGGCCTCCGCAGCGAACATCGCCGCCTTCAACCTCGGCAACGCGGTCGGCGCCTACTTCGGTGGGCTCACCATCGAGCACGGCCTCGGCTACACCGCGCCCAACTGGGTCGGCGCCGCCCTCGCCGCCTCCGGCCTCGCGGTCGCGCTGACCTCCGGTCTGCTGGACCGGCGTCGCCGCGTCGCCGTCACCCCCGAACCCGCTCTCACCACTGTCTGAAGGAATACCTGATGATCCCCACTGTGAAGTTCGCGCGACCGCCGTCTCCAACTTCCCGGGCGGCTACCGGTCCTGCCGGCGTGCCCTCTGCGGGCTGAACCCCTCAGAGTGCGGGTTGCCCCTCGGATCCGTTCGGGGTGGCGGCTGGGCGGGGTGGCGGCCGGGGGCCGATTGCGGGCGTGGAGCCGATGGCGCGCGGTTGAGGCCGCACCTTGTGCACCAGGTGAGCGTTCGAGCCGCCCGGGCCTGCTCAGCTGGTGCACAAAGTGCCGGTATGGGGCCAACCACCCGCGCTGATGCCCGTGTAACCACCCGAACACGTGCCGGCGCAGCACCTTCGCCGATGCGGTGGCAGGACCTTCGATTCATCGTTCCGACGGCTAGCCACCGCGAGACCAGGGGCGGGCCGGTCCCATGGGGGGCCGGCCCCTGCCGCTGCCGACAAGTTCGGTGACTTCCAGGATTTGGGGCCGGCGAAGGCGCCAGGACTGGTGCTCTCAGGCGACGGGCTGGGCGATGACGACGGCGTTGCTCAGGTAGGCGGTGCCGTCCCAGTCCTCGCAGGTGACCAGCACCAGGCGGCCGGGAACGGTCTGGTCGAACAGCCGGGCGGCCTCCTTGGCCAGCGTCTTCTTGCGGTACACCTTCACGCCGACCACGGTGTAGGCGATGCTGCCCTTGCCCGTGGTCACCTTGACCGCGTCCCCGGCCTTCAGTTGGTCGAGGTCGTCGAAGGCGCCGCCACCGGTGTGCACTGTGTGCCCGGTGATGATCGCCGAGCCCACGGCCGCTCCAGGCCGGGCGCCGGCGGACCACCATCCCACCAGCCGCGGGTTGGACGGCGGGATGAGCGCACCCTTACGAACGAGGATCGGCAAGATCCTGGCGGATACGCCCAATCGCGGTACCGACACCCGGATGGGACTTCCGGAGGCGGCGGACTTTCGGGTGCTGGTCGCCTTGGGCTTGGCCGGCGACTTGGAAGTCTTCGGCGGCACGGCGGTCGGAGTACCAGCCGTCGCGGCCGGTGATCCGGATGCCTTGGACGGTGCAGGACTTGCCGCCGCGAGCGGCTGGGATGGGCCTTGATCGGCGGCGGACGAGTCGCCTCTGAACTCGAGGTAGCCGCCGATCAGGACCAGAACGGCGCCGGCCACCAGGGCCGCTCTGGTCCACCGAGGTGAACCAGAGCGATCCGGGTGACGACGCTTACCAGACATCTCAGACAGAGTGCTGACCGCGACGCAGCCGCGCCTTCAGGACACCGCCGAACAACAGCAGGCCACCGAGAGCCAGCAGCCCCGCACCCCAGGTGCTCTGGTGGCCGGTGCTCGCCGAGGAGGCGGTGAGGACCGTCTCTGTGCCCTCCTGGCCCGCGTCTACGGCGGTCGGGACCACCGGAGCGCTGGTGCTGGGCGCGCTCGACGGAGCCGCGGACGGCGACTGGCTCGGCGTCTGCGACGGAGTCTCGGACGGCGACTCGCTCGGGGTCTGCGACGGAGTCGGGGTCTCGCTCGGGGTCTCCGACGGAGTCTCGGACGGGGTCTCAGACGGCGTCTCCGAAGGCGTCTCCGACGGGGTCTCGCTCGGCGTCTCCGACGGAGTCTCAGACGGCGTTTCGCTCGGCGTCTCCGAAGGCGTCTCCGACGGGGTCTCGCTCGGCGTCTCCGACGGAGTCTCAGACGGCGTCTCAGACGGCGTCTCCGAAGGCGTCTCCGACGGGGTCTCGCTCGGCGTCTCCGACGGAGTCTCAGACGGCGTTTCGCTCGGCGACTCGGACGGGGTCTCAGACGGCGTCTCGCTCGGCGTCTCGCTCGGCGTCTCCGAAGGCGTCTCGGACGGCGTTTCCGAAGGCGTCTCGGTCGCGGTCGGCGACTCCGACGGGGTCTCGCTCGGAGTCGGCGTCGGCGTCGTCGTCTCACCGAAGCAGAAGTCGACGTGGCTGAGACCGTAGAACTTGTCGTTGTTCGAGTTGACCGGCGGGTGCAGCGAAGCGCCGGCCTGTACGCCGCCAGGGGTGTAGTCGTAGAAGTTCGCGGCCGGTCCGCCCTTCACAATGACACCGAGCACGGCACCGCCGGTGGCGATGAAGTCCACCACGTCGCCGCCCGTCTGGTCGCCGGCGTGCTGGGGATCATCGACGAGGAGGGTACGCCGCGTCATGGTCACCGAGAACGCCCCATTGGACTTGGTCCCCGCGTTCGGCGGATCGAACTTCACCGACGTCGAGCCGGGAATCACGTCCTCACACGTCGGATTGTTTTCGACGATCCCGCCGTCGGCGGAGGCCGACGGAGCCATCAGCACCGTCACGCCTCCCAGTGCGAGGACGAGAGCGCCTGCTCCGCCGAGGATGGTCGCGCCGCGCGTGCCGGCGGCCTTGGTCAAGGCATCACGAAATCGTGTGGCCCTCGATACGTCGTTCACAAGAATTTCCCCACTGCTCAAGCCGTCCGGTGGACAGGCGATTTTTGCGGCCGACCTTGATTTTCCGGTGACCGATGTCGGCAACAGTCGATCCCCCTTGCCGACATCGTGAGCGGATGCCGTGGTGTTACAGCCGACTCGGAGCAGCCTGCTAGGGACAACCGCTTGAACGCAAGCCGAACGGCCGCGACTCGCCGAAGAACTGACATAACGAATTGAAAACGCCTCCGGACATGTGCGTGCAGTAGTTGACCGAAGCAAGAACTGGCAGTCACTTCCGCCTGGGTCCGGCCGGAAGGGCTCGTACTGAGCTAAAACGCTGTATTACTTAGTGAAACGTCGTATCCGCTAGGATCGGCCGGTGGCACGAGCGGCGAACGACAAGACGGTGCTGGGATCGGTCTGGCTGCGGGAGGAACCGGAGCGGACCCGCGCACCGCTCAGCCGCGACGACATCGTCGAGACCGCGATCAAGGTGCTGGACCGCGACGGCCTCGAACAGCTGTCGATGCGGCGGATGGCGGTCGAGCTCGGGAACGCCGCGACCTCGGCGCTGTACTGGCGGATCGCGAACAAGAACGATCTGCTCGAGCTGGCCGTCGATGCCGTGATCGGTGGCGCGCTGGTCGAGGCGGATCAGGGAGATTGGCGGGATCAGCTCACGACGCTGGCGCACGCGGCGTACGGAGTACTGGCTGATCATCCGTGGGCGCCGCAGTTGCCAGTCATGCGGGGCTCGGGCCGAACTATCAGGCCTTCACCGAGCGCGTGCTGGGGGTGCTCAGCTCAGCGGGGTTCAAGGGGGTGCACTTGGACGCGGCCGTCTCGGCGGTCATCCACTATGTCGTGGGTGCCGCGGTGACGGATGCTGCCTGGACCGCGACCGTACGCCGGAGCGCGCTGACTGAGCGGGACTGGCCGACGGCTGCCGGGGATCAGCTGGGCGTGGAGCCGGACACGCTCGCCGCCTATCTGAGCCGCGACGATCTCGCCGGACCGGCGGCCCGCTTCCAGTCCGGCCTCCGCGCAATCCTCATCGGCCTCCGCCCCCGCCAGCTCCGCTGATCCCGCCTGGGCAAGTCGGCGACGAAGGCGGGACCTCCGCTGGACCGGTCAGAGGTCGGCGAAGGCTGAGGTCGGGGACTCGAAGGCGTCGGCGACGAAGCGGAGGAAGCCGGCGGCCAGCCCGCCGTCGCACACCCGGTGGTCGAAGACGAGCGACAGCTGGGTGAGCTTGCGGATCGCGAGCTCGCCGTCGACCACCCAGGGGCGATCGATGATCCGGCCGACGCCGAGGATCGCGACCTGCGGGTGGTTGATGATCGCCGCGCTGCCGTCGACGCCGAAGCTGCCGTAGTTGTTCAGCGTGAAAGTGCCGCAGGACAGCTCGTTCGCGGTCAGCCGCCCCTCCCGCGCCGATCCCGTCAGCCGCCGGATCTCCGCGTCGAGGCCGCGCGTGGTCAGCGCGTGCGCCCCGACGACAGCCGGTACGACGAGTCCGCGCTCGGTCTGGGCCGCCAGCCCGAGGTTGATCCCGTCGTACTGCACGAGCTCCTCGCGCTCGGTGTCGACGAAACCGTTCAGTTCCGGATACTTCTGCAGCCCGGCCACCACGAACCGCGCCATCAGCGCGAGTAGTCCCGGACCAGGATCCGAGGATGTGCGCAACGACTCCCGCAGCTCGACCAGCGCCGTGGCGTCCACGTCCACCCAGGTCGTCGCCTCGGGGATCTCCGCCCGGCTCCGGCTCAACGTCGCCGCAGCAGCCTTCCGGAACCCACTCATCGGAATCCGCCGCAACTCCGGCAACCCGGTCCGCGAGTCAGCCGGAGCGCCCGGAGCCTGCGCCGCGGGAACTTGCGCGGCGGGAGCCTGGAGGGCGGGCGCCTGCACGGTCGAGGGTGATCCGGCGCCTCGGGCAAGCGCTGCGTCCGGGCGAGCACCCGCGATGGCGGCTTCGACGTCGCGGCGGACGATCAGCCCGCCGGCGCCGGAACCACTCACCTCGCGCAGATCCACCTTCGCGTCGCGGGCCATCCGCCGTACCAGTGGGGAGATGACCAGCGGCACCGACGACTCGACCGCCTCGACGACCACCGCAGTACGGGGCTTGCGACGCCGTCCGTTACGCGCGCCTTCGGCGGTTCCATAGCCGATCAGGACGTTCCCCGAGCCGGCTTGTTCCTCCTTGCGATACGCCTCGGCCGCCTTGTCCTCTTCGCGACTTCCCACGGCCGCGGTGTCCTCGCCAGCAGCAGGCACGCCGATCGTGATCAGCGGCTTCCCCACGTCGACCGTGCTGCCCTCCGCGCCGTGCAGTTCGGCCACGACACCGGCGTACGGAGAAGGCACCTCGACGATCGACTTCGCTGTCTCGACCTCGGCGACCGGCGCGTCCACCACCACGACGTCACCCACAGCAACGAGCCAGCGGACGATCTCGGCCTCGGTCAGCCCTTCGCCGAGGTCAGGCAGCAGGAAGGTCTGAGCGGTCGTCACGAGTCCTCCCACTGCAGGTCGTCCACCGCGTCGAGGATGCGATCCACGCCCGGCAGTTGGTGTCGCTCCAGCTTCGGCGGCGGGTAGGGGATGTCGAACCCGGTGACCCGTCGGATCGGCGCGGCCAGCGAGTGGAAGCAGCGTTCGGTGACCCGGGCAACGATCTCGGACGAGACGCTCGCGAAGCCACTCGCCTCGGCCACGACGACAGCCCGCCCAGTACTGCGAACCGCCGCGCACACCGTCTCGTCGTCGAACGGCACGATCGAGCGCAGATCGACAACCTGCAGCTGGCGTCCTTCGGCAGCGGCGGCGTCGGCGGCCTCCAACGCGATCGGCACCGACGGGCCATAGGCGATCAGCGTCGCGTCGCGGCCTTCCCGGCGTACGACGGCCTTCCCGATGCCCGGCTGCTCGGCGGTGAGGTCGACCTCTTCCTTGGCCCAGTAGAGCTTCTTCGGCTCCATGAAGATCACCGGGTCGGGGAACTCGATCGACCTGCGCAACAAGGTGTACGCGTCCGCCACGGTGGCCGGCGCGACCACGGTCAGCCCGGGCGTGTGCGCGTAGTAGCTCTCGGACGAGTCGCAGTGGTGCTCGACCCCGCCGATGCCACCGGCGTACGGCATCCGGATCACCATCGGCAGGGTGACCTTGCCGCGGGTACGGTTCCGCATCTTGGCGACATGGGAGACGACCTGCTCGAAGGCGGGGTAGCCGAAGGCGTCGAACTGCATCTCGACGACCGGGCGCATTCCGTTCATCGCGAGCCCGACCGCCATGCCGACGATGCCGGACTCGGCCAGCGGCGTGTCGAAGCAGCGGTCCTCGCCGAACTCCGCGGTCAGGCCGTCGGTGATCCGGAAGACCCCGCCGAGCGCGCCGACGTCCTCGCCGAACATCAGGACGGTCTCGTCGGCCCGCATCGCGTCCCGCAGCGCGTGGTTCAGCGCCTGGGCCATGGTGAGCTTCTGGTGCGTCATCTCAGGCCTCTTCTCGCGCGATCTCGTCCTGCAGGAACGCCGCCTGCTCCTTCAGCTGCGGCGTCTGCACCGCATACAGGTGCTCGAACAACTCGGCCGGATCCGGCGACACGTCCTGCATCAACCCATCCCGGAGATCGGCCGCGATCTTGTCGGCCGCCGCTGTCGCCTCCGCGCGGTGCGCTTCATCCAGCAGGCCCTGTTCGGTCAGGTAGGCGTCCAGCCGCTTGATCGGATCACGCTCGAGCCAAGGAGTGACCTCCTTGTCGTCGCGGTACCGGCTCGCGTCGTCGGCGTTGGTGTGCGCCTGGACGCGGTACGTGTGCGCCTCGACGAGCTGCGGACCCTCCCCCGCCCGGGCCTTGTCGACCGCCTGCCCCAGTACCGCGAGCAGCCCGGCCAGGTCGTTGCCGTCGGCCCGTTCCCCCGGTACGCCGTACCCGATGCCCTTGTGCGCGAGGGAGGGCGCGATGGTCTGCCGCGCAAGGGGTACGGAGATCGCGTACTCGTTGTTCTGGATGAAGAAGACCACCGGCGCCTTGAAGACGGCGGCGAAGTTCAGGGCTTCGTGGAAGTCGCCCTCGCTGGTCGCACCGTCTCCGCAGAGCGCCATCACGACGGTGTCCTCGCCCTTGAGCCGGGCGGCGTGCGCGACTCCGACGGCGTGCACCAACTGCGTCGCGAGCGGCGTCGACTGCGGTGCCACGTTGCGCTCGTGCGGGTCGTACCCGGAGTGCCAGTCGCCGCGCAGCAGCGTCAGCGTCTCGATCGGGTCGACGCCGCGGCTGATGATGGAGACGGTGTCGCGGTAGGTCGGGAACAGCCAGTCCTGCTCGCGCAGCACCATCGTGGCCGCGACCTGGCAGGCCTCCTGACCGTGCGACGACGGGTAGACGGCGAGCCGTCCCTGCCGGACGAGCGCGCCGGCCTGGTCGTTGATCCTGCGGCCAACGACCAACTGTGCGTAACCGTCGACGAGGGCGTCCGCGGACGGCATCCCGTACTTCGGGTTGTCGTGCCGGGCGCCGTGTTCGTCGATCAACTGAACTGGTTCGGCGGAGGGGAGCAAACGCTCCTCGACGGTGGTCATGGACCCTCCTGCACAGGAGACGGACGGATGCTTCATCGTCATACTTCTGGCCATTCGGATCCATAGCTGGAAGAATCACGAGATGTTTGGTCTCAGTCAGCGACCCCGAGGAGCAGAATGTCCGACCAGGTGATCACCGCGGCGGCGGAAGCTGGACAGATGGTCGTCGCCCCGGCGCTCGACGAGATCGATCGGCAGATCGTGGCGGCCCTGAGCCAGGACGGCCGGCTCTCGATCCGGGCCCTCGCGGACCAGGTGCACATCTCCCGCGCGAACGCCTATGCCCGGGTCGAACGCCTCACCGGCACCGGCGTGATCACCGGCTTCACGGCCACCGTGGACCCGCTCAAACTAGGCCTGGCGACCTCGGCGTACGTCACCCTCAGTCTCCGCCAGAGTTCTTGGCGAACCTTGCGGGAACAACTGCAGGCCATCCCCGAGGTGAAGCACATGGCGCTGGTCGGCGGCGACTTCGACGCCATCCTTCTGGTCCGAGCCGCCGACAACGAGGGCCTCCGCCGGGTGGTCCTCGAAAAACTCCAGGCCATCCCCGAAGTCCTGGCCACCCGCACAGCCCTCATCTTCGAAGACCTCGGCACGCTCTGAGGTTGGCAGCCTGAGCCCTCGGCCCGGAGTACAGACTGAGCCTGCGGCCCGGAGTACAGGTTGGTGCGACGCGGCCGGAGTACGGGTTGGTACTACGCGCCGTGGCGGCGTTGGCGGTCGGTGTAGGAGCGGAGGGCTCGGAGGAAGTCGACCTCGCGGAAGGCGGGCCAGTAGGCCTCGCAGAAGTAGAGCTCGGAGTAGGCGCTCTGCCAGAGCAGGAAGTTCGACATGCGTTGCTCGCCGCTGGTGCGGATGATCAGGTCGGGGTCCGGCTGGCCGACGGTGAACAGGTGCTTGGTGATGTCCTCGGCGCTCAACGTGTCGGCCAGGCCGCTCAGGTCGTTGCCGGCCTCCGCCTCGGACTCCAGCAGCGAGCGAACAGCCTCGACGACCTCCTGCCGGCCGCCGTACCCGACCGCGAGCGTGATGTGGTTGCCGGTGGCGCAGTCCTTCGTCGCCTCGACGGCGCCCTTCAGCGCGTACGCCGTACTGTCCGGCAGGAGGTCTAGGAGTCCCGCGATGTGCACCTGCCACCGCCCGCCGGGTTCCGCGAGCCGGGTGGCGAGGATGTCCTCCGTGACCCGCATCAGGTGAGCGACCTCGGCATCCCCGCGCTTGACCAGGTTCTCGGTCGAGCACAGGAAGATCGTCACGTGCGGGATGCCGGCCGTCTCACACCACCCGAGCAGGTTGCCGATGTGCTCGGCGCCGTAGCGGTGCCCAACACTCGGGTTCGCGTGCCCTTGATCGCGGGCCCAGCGGCGGTTCCCGTCGATCACCACACCGATGTGCCCAGGCAAGGCACGTCCGCGCAGCTGAGCCCGGAGGCGGCGGACGTACAAGGCATACAACGGTCCGAGAGCAAGCATGGCAGGCAACATACCCACCCATCCGCACCCGTGAACCCCACAAGCCCGGCCAACCAACCACCGAAGTGGCGATTTCAGGCGGTCGGCCGAGGCAACTACCGCTGCCGCGTAGCCGACCCCCGGGGCGGCGCGACTCTTCAGAACCGGCACTTTGTGCACCGCTTGAGCAGATCCTGGGCGGCCGAACGCTCAAATGGTGCACAAAGTGGGGCTTCGGACACCCACTCGAGACCTCGGACCCCCGGCGGCATGGATCGCGCCGCCGGGGCCAGGCGGACTACTGCTGGAAGTGGCCGGGGCCCAGGACCTGCCAGGCCTTGGCTGTGGGGTCGGTGATCGACCGGGTCGGGATGGTGAAGGTGCGGACCTGCTTGTTGGGGCGGCTGATGGCCCAGAAGGTCGGCTTGGCGGACGAGCGGTCCCAGGCGATGCCCTGGCCCTGGACGTCGGGGAGGTCGACGGTGGCGACCCACTCGAGTTCGGCGCCGGCCTTGGGCAGGTTCATCACGTACGCCTCACCGAGGTCGTGCCCGGTCAGCCAGAGCCGGCCGTCCGGTCCCCACGAGCCGCCGGAATTGCTCATCGGCTTGAACTTGTCGAGGATCTGCTTCGGGATCGTCCACGACTCGGTGACCTCGAACTTGTCGTTCAGCTTCACGACCTGGGTGTTGTAGGTCTCCCCGTACGGCGTGGTCTGGCCGTCCTGGATCACGTCGTAGTTCGCGAATCCGGCCCACCAGGCGCCGTCGTGCCGGTCCAGCCAGGTCAGCGAGCCGCGGTAGATGCCGAAGCTGTAGGTGTCGACGTGCCGCATCGTCTTGGTGTCGAACACCTCGATGGAGCTCTCCATCGGCGAGTCCGGGTAGTTCGAGTGCACGGCGTACAACTTGCTGCCGACAACGACCCCGCTGTCCATGTGCTGGAACGGACCGCCCGCTGCACCGGCGAACTGCAGCAGCGGCTGACCGGTGGCCCGGTCGTGCTTGGTGATCCTCGTGTTGTTCACCGCGTAGAAGTACTTCTGGTCCACGGCGACAGCCTGGTTCGCGTCGAACGCGGCGTACGACCGAAGCGGCGTCGCGACGAACGATGGCGGCTCGGCAGCGACCGCAGTACCAGCAGCCTGTGCTGCGGGTGCTGTGGCTGACGCGGTCGGCAGGGCGACCAGCGCGAGCAAGGTGGTTGCCACCAGCAAGGCAGACAGTTTCGGGCGGATCATGTCATCCTCCAGACGATGTGATTCAGACCGGGTGGAGGCAGTTTCACCGTGCTCGCGGTGCAGGCCTGGAACACCCCGCGCCAACTGGATGAACGGTGAATGAGCGTTCGTTCTGCAGGCGACCGAACCCGTGGTGGTCGATACCGGGCTCAGCCAGCCCGACCGGGGTTTCAGCACCCACCTACCTCCGGCGGCCGGGCAGACGGCTGAGTTCCTCGACATGCTCGCCGCGGCACCGGGCTCCGATCCCCTTCGTCGGTCCGGACCAGCGTGCGTTGGAGGAGATGCTTGCCGGCTTCGAGCCGGCCGGTACGGCATAGGGCCTGTCTCAGCGACCGGCCCATGGATGCTCGTCAGCACGCACGACATCCATCCGGGCGGCACGTTGGCGCCGGAACCAGATGAACAACGCGATGCAAGGAATCAGCAGGCCGCCGACGCCGAGCACGAGGAAGTCCCAGAAGGTGCCGACGTGGTCGACCAGCCAGCCGAAGTTCTGTCCGAAGAACCCGGTGACGAAGGTGAGCGGCAGGAACACAGTCGCGAGGATGGTGAGCTGCTCGATCGTCGCGTTCTGCCGCACGCTCACCTTCGTCTGCTCGACCGAGATCACCGCCATGTTCGCCTCGAGCACGGTGGCGAGCAGATCGCGTTGCGCGGCGACCTCCTCGTTCACCAGCACCAGGTGATCGTGCACGTCGCGGAAGTACGGCAGCAGGCCGGTGTTGCGCGCACCGCGCTCCAGGGTCGCCAGTACTGCGAGAAGCGGGTGCACCGCGCGGTAGAAGTCGGTCACCTCGCGGCGGAGGAAGTAGATCCGCTCGGTCGGTGCGACGGATCCCGCGAACACCGTGGCCTCGACCTGCTCGATGTCGCGTTCGAGCTCGGCGACGACCGGGCCGTACCCGTCCACGACCTGGTCCAGGATCGCCCAGAGCACCGAGTTCGTGCCGTTCTCCAGCAGCTCGGGGCGTTGCTCGAGCCGGGTGCGCGCGCCGTGCAGCTCACTCGCCACCCCTTGGCGGACGGTGATCACGAACGCCTTTCCGACGAACACGCTCACCTCCCCGAAGTCCACCTCCTCTCGCTCCTCGTCGTACCGGGCGGTCCGCAGGATCACCAGCCGGATGTCGCCCTCGTACGGCTCCACCTTGGGTCGCAGGTGGAAGGTGCGGGCGTCTTCGACGGCGAGCTCGTGCAGGCCGAAGCTCCTGCTGGCCTGGTCGAGCTCCTCCACGGTCGGGTCGAACAGCCCGAGCCAGACGAACCCGCCCTGCCGGCATCGGTCGGCGGCCTCCTCGACCGACATCGCCCCGACATGCTGACGACGGCCGCCGAGGTAGTAAGCGCAGTCGACGATCATGGTCCGCTCCTCACTGTCTCCCAGCCGGTACTGCGGCCGTGGTACCCCGATCCTGACTCTCGCGGCGGCCGGGAAATAGGCTTGACGGCGCAAAGCCTCGATGAACTTCCCCGACCCGTGCTCGTCAGAGGAGATCCGTGATGGCTCGTCCCACCGTGCTGATGCCAGGTCCGATGAACCGGTCGGTGCTCGCCGGTACCGCGGAGCAATTCGAGGTGATCCGGCTCTGGGAGGCGGACGACCCGGACTCCGTACTGGCCGAGCGGGGCAAGGACATCGTTGCCGTCGCCAACTCGGGTGCGACTGTCGACGGCGCATTCCTGGACAAGCTGCCGTCGCTGCAGATCGTGGCGAGCTTCGGCGTGGGGTACGACAAGATCGACGCGACGGCCGCGGCGGAACGCGGTGTGGTGGTGACGAACACGCCGGGCGTGCTGGACGACGAGGTCGCCGACACCGCGCTCGGGCTGCTCCTGATGACAGCCCGGGAGTTCCCGCAGGCCGAGCGGTACCTGCGCGCAGGGAAGTGGAACGAGCGGGCGTATCCGTTGGCGCCGGCAACGTTGAAGGGCCGGACGATGGGCATCCTCGGGCTCGGTCGGATCGGCGAGGCCATCGCGCACCGGGCCGAGGCGTTCGGGATCTCCATCGCCTACCACAACCGCCGGCAGAAGGATGTTGCCTACCGCTACTACCCGTCGCTGGTGGAGATGGCGCGTGACGTCGACATCCTGACGATCGTGATCCCGGGCGGCGACGAGAACCGGCACCTGGTGAACGCCGAGATGCTCGAGGCGCTCGGTCCCGACGGAATCCTGATCAACGTGTCCCGCGGGACCGTGGTCGACGAGGCCGCGCTGGTCGACGCGTTGCGCTCCCGGACGATCCTGAGCGCCGGGCTGGACGTCTTCGAGCACGAACCGGACGTGCACCCCGGTCTGCTGGAGCTCGACAACGCCGTACTGCTCCCCCACGTGGGTTCCGCCACAGTCCCGACCCGCGACGCGATGGGCCGCCTGGTGGTGGAGAACCTGGTCAGCTGGTTCGCCACCGGCGTACCGGTGACTCCTGTCCAGGAGTCGAGGGATCTGGTAGGGAGAGGGCGTGGCTGATCAAGAGGACGTCCGAAAGATCGCACTCGAACTGCCGGAGGTCCGCGAGGCGGAGGACCGTTTCGCGTTCTCCGTCGACAGGCGGGGGTTCGCGTGGGGCTGGCTGGAGCGGCCCGACCCGAAGAAGAAGCGCGTCACGAACCCCGAAGTACTGGTCGTCCGGGTAGCCGACGAGGGCGAGAAACAGTCCCTCCTGGCCGCCGACCCGGCCAAGTTCTTCACCGAACCCCACTACGCCAACTACCCCGCCATCCTCGTCCGCCTCCCCGCCATCACCCCCGCCGAACTCCGCGAACTCCTCACCGACGCCTGGCGCCTCCAAGCCCCCAAATCCGTCATAACAGCCTTCGACCAGGCCTGACCCCTCTCCCGAGTGTTGACAGAGGACCGGGCCCACGCGGTGTTGCCGACGACCAGCGGTACGGAGATCGTCCTCGGCTAGTGGGTCGGGGTGGGGAGGTCCCAGATTCGGTTGGTTTGCCAGGCGTATTCCCAGGCTTGGATGTCGGGAGGCTCGATGCCGAAGCCGGTGAGGATGGCGCAGACCTGCTCGCGGTGGTGGTTCGCGTGGTTGAGGGCCTGGGCGATGAAGATGCCGGCCCGGGTGCCGCGGGTCTCGTCGTCCACGATGATGATCCGCTCGACCTCGATCGGCTTCGACAGGGTGTCCTCCCAGAGCAGCCGCGCCTCCTCGGCCCACTGCTCGAGCGTGTCGAAGTCGGCCTCGGGCTCGCTGCCGTCCGCCCACGGCAGCAGGTCGCTGTCGGCCAAGCGGCGCAGGTAACTCCCATCGCACGTGATGATGTGGTGCAGCGTCGCGAGGATCCCGCCGAAGGTGCCGACACCCGTGACTTCCAGCTGTTCCGCCGTGAAGTTCTGTTCCCGGCAGAACGCGAGCAGCTGCTTCGACGCCCAGTTGTTGTGCCGGATTGCGTCGAGCAGCACCTCGTTCACGATCTCTCCCGTCGGTCGCCGGTTTCCTCCGACAGTAGGTCGTGACGCCGCACCAGACGTACCTATTTATCCACGGAGAGTGCCGAGGATCTCCTCCCAATGATCGTGCAGCGAGCCGAGATGCCCCGCGCCTTCACGAACCACCAGCCTCGCGCCGGGAATGCTCGCGGCGAACCACTCGCCGTTCCGGACGGAGGCGTTCGCATCGAGTTCGCCGTACCAGAAGGTGGTCGGGCAGCTGACCTTCGACGGATCGAAATCCCAGGCCCTGAAGGTGATCGCGGCGTCGCGGAGGTACCCGTTCGGATTGATCAGGGCCTCCCGGATCGAGCCCGCGAGCTCACTAGGTGTCAGCCGCGCGAGGACCTCGGCGTCGAGAGGCGACACCCGCTCGGTGAACCGCCGGACCAGCGCCTCGTCGTCGGGATCACCCGGCGCGAGACTCTCGACGTACGCCTCGAACTCCGGCCGGGCCAGCTCCATCGTGTCCTCGACCGACCTGCGTGCGAAGTCCGCGAAGTACTCCTGCTCGTCCGCCGACAGGTCGTCCCGGTGGATCGGCGGATCCAGCTCGGTCAGGATCGCCGGGCTCGCGACGACGCCGGCCGCCGTCACCCGCCCGGGGTGCCGGACGGCGCACGCCAGCGCATACGGACCACCGATCGACATGCCGAGTACGGCGTACCGCTCGATGCCGAGCAGGTCCGCCACCGCGGCGACGTCGTCCGCGACCGACCCGTGGGTGGAGGCGGCCTCGTCCGACCATCCGTAGCCCGGCCGGTTGACCGAGATCAGGCGCACGCCAGTACGCCGCGCCGCCTCGTCCCCCACGAACGCCGCATGGCGCGTGTCCGGGCAGCCGTGCAAAAAGAACACGACCGGCCCGCTCTCCGAACCACCCTGCCAGTACTGCGCCTGCCGGCCGTCCGGCAGCCGCAGCAGGTCAGCGGACACTCAGCCCTGCGGTTGGCTGACGTTCACCATCCAGCCGATGCCGAACTTGTCGACGCACATGCCGAACTCGTCGCCCCACATCTGCTTCTCCAACGGCATCGTCACGGTGCCGCCGTCGGCCAGGCGCTCGAAGTACCCGCGAAGCGCGTCACCGTCGTCGCCGCTGAGGCTGATGGTGCCATTGCTGCTCTGCTCCATCCCCTCGGGCGTGTCCGACCCCATCAGCACATACCCCGAGGGGCTCTCGAGTTGGCCGTGCATGATCTTGTCGGCGTCAGGCGAATCCGCCGCACCGAACTCCCCGAACGTGTTGATCGCCAGCTCACCGCCGAACACGTCACGGTAGAACTCCAGCGCCTGCCGCGCGGTGCCGTTGAAGCTGATGTACGGATTGAGTCGCGAAGCCATCACAAACCCCCTGGTCCGAATACCGCTCGTTGCCCGGATACTGCCTAGGCTTCGCACCCTAGACCTACCCTCCGACAGTCCACGAGCCCTCGAGGAGCACGGTTCTCCGGCGGTTCCGGCACGAATCCGTCGCGTGATCGGGCAGTCGCGGAGGGGGCGCGGCGCCGCTCGTCTGAGCTGTGCTCACGACTAGGGTCAGCGGTCATGATCCTGCGGCACATCACCATCGATTCCGGCGATCCCTACGCACTCGCCACCTTCTGGAGCGAGGTCACCGGCTGGCCCGTCTCGTCGGTCGACGAGCCCGGCGACACCGAAGTACTGGTCGAGTCCCCGAGCCCGGTGCCAGGCCTGCTCTTCATCGCCGTCCCTGAGGCCAAGACGCTCAAGAACCGCGTCCACATCGACTGGCAGCCCACCGACCGCACCCGCGACGAGGAGGTCGCCCGCCTCCTCGCCCTCGGCGCCACCATTCACGAGGACCACCGCCAACCCAACGGCCGCGGCTGGGTCACCCTGCTCGACCCCGAGCACAACGAGTTCTGCATAGAACGCAGCCCGCAGGAACTCGACGGATGACCCGGTACTACGGTCCGCGGGCGTGGTTGGGTGGGCGCATGAGAGCTGCGGCTGTTGTCGAGACCGTCGGCAGGATCGTGGAGACACGCTGGCCGACCACCGAGGCGGAGCGTGTCGGGTTGTTCGCTGAGGTCGGCTTCGTGGACGTGTCTGGTGGCGACAGGCAGTTCACCGCGCTCGGCGGCAAGGGGCAGTGGAGCACGTACGACGACCAGTTCCTCGGCTTCAGCCTGTTCCTGTTCGAAGGCGAGGCGCGTCCCCGGTACGACGAGTTGCGGCGGCTCCTGATCGAGAGGTTCGGGGCACCTGTCGAGGAGTGGGGCCCCGCCGAGCGGCCAGCGATCGCCTGGAACGTCCGGGGCCTGGTGATGTCGATGTACTGCCATTCCGACCAGGCCAACTGCGTCCAACTGGGCCTGGAGCACGCCGAGCGGTTGGCGGCCAACGACCGCCGAGCGGGTGCTGGGCGTTAGCAGACGCGTTGCACCAGTTCGATGGGGTTGTCGTCGAGGTCGGCGACCCAGGCGACTCGGAGGCTGCCCAGCCAGTCGTGCGGGGTGGAGAGGGGCTTGGCGCCGGCGGCGACCAGGCGGGCGTAGGCGGCGTCGGTGTCGTCGGTCCAGAGGACGATCTCCATGCCGCGGCCGGGCTGGGTGAGATCGAGCGGAAGGCCGTGGTCCGCTCCCGCCGAGTCGACCGACGCGATGCCGATCTTGAAGCCGTCCAGGACGAGTTCCACGTGGATCGGCTCGCCCTCGGCCGGCGTACGGAACGTCTCCTCGAAGCCGAGGCCCCGGTAGAACCCGACCGAGCGGACCACGTCCGCGGAGTAGACGTTGACCTGCGGTGCGGAGAACATCCGCCGACCCTAGCGGTCCCCCGGAGGGCGCGAAACCTCGCCCGCGCAGCCGCACAGTGTGCTCCGCCCGCGCCGCGGGGGTTCGCCCACTGTCAGAACAGTGGGGTAACCCCCAGAGCAGTCGGGTAACCCCCCGAGGAGGCAGCGAACCCCCAGAGCACCAGTGGACCCCCCGGAGGACGCGAAACCACGCCCGCGCAGCCGCACAGTGTGCTCCGCCCGCGCCGCGGGGGTTCGCCCACTGTCAGAACAGTGGGGTAACCCCCAGAGCAGTGGGGTAACCCCCCGAGCAGGCGGCGAACCCCCAGAGCACCAGTGGACCCCCGGAGGACGCGAAACCACGCCCGCGCAGCCGCAGAGTGTGCTCCGCCCGCGCCGCTGGGGTTCGCCCACTGTCAGAACAGTGGGGTAACCCCCAGAGCAGTGGGGTAACCCCCAGAGCAGTGGGTAACCCCCAGAGCAGTGGGTAACCCCCAGAGCAGTGGGTAACCCCAGGGCAGTGGGGTAACCCCCGAGGAGGCAGCGAACCCCCCAGAGCACCAGTGAGGCTTCGCCTCTGACCGCCGAGTGGGGGGCTGGCGCGGGTGTCATGGCGCGGGACAGCCAGGGTTATGGCGACGGTGACGGTCAACGAGCCCGCCTCCGCCTCAACCGGCTCAGCCAGCGACGGCAAGGAACCAACACCTACGACCTCACACCCGACGGACCGATCGGCACGGTGCTCTTCCCGATCGGCCAACGAGTCGCGATCTTCTCCACCAAAGTCCACGACCGCCTCCTCAGCCCCCTCCTCGCCGCCGACCAAACCCCCGCCCCCACCGAAGTCCGACCAGCACTGGCCACCATCGACCGCCACGTCCGCAGCCGCATCGACCACGAACACCTCGCAAAGGCCGCCTGAAAACTCACGACAAACGCCACACACCTAGCGGCCAAGCACCGCTAGTACGGCGTCTCCACCCGCGGCACGCAGTACGGCCTCTTCTCCCGCGTCGTCTGCTGCGTCATGCTGGGGAGCATGTGGAAGCCCTGGGGACGCAAGCGCAGGCGACCACCGGCCGTGCCGGCCTCCATCAAGTCCCCGGACAGCGCTCAGGCTGACGTCTCGTCAACCCACCGGCAAGCTCCGCCCGCCGAGGTCGCCAACCTCCGTGCCCGCCTCACCAGCGAAGGCTTCAGCTACCGGCACTGACCCGCGCCGTGCACGGACACAGCGACCACATGGGGATCACCTACACCGCCAAGGGCCGCGACATCCTGATCAACGGTGGTCACGCCGGCTACCAGAACGACGTCTGGCGTACCTGGGCGAAGAGCCAGTTCTCCGCCAACTCGATGACGACGCCACTGTCCGCCGAGACCCTCCCGGTTACCAAGCTGAACCGCCAGGTGGTCAAGGTCAACGCGGAGTTCTTCGAGTTCTCCGACGTCCCCGGCTCCGGGATCAGCCGTACCCGCGGCTACCTGGTGCTGAAGGATCCCGACCTGATCGTGTCCCTGGACCGGGCGACCTCGAAGACGGCGCAACAGTTCCAGACGTTGTGGCACATGCCGTCGGACCAGAAGGCCACGGTGTACTCGCGGACGACGGCGATCGCGGCGAAGGCGGGTGACACCAGCCGGACGATCCTGTTCCAGGTCCCGTTCCGGCAGGCGCTGCCGGCGGGCGCCATCCTGATCAAGCAGGCGCAGACCAACCCGATCCAGGGCTGGCACTACCCGAACATCTTCACCCGCAACTCGGCGCCGACGCTGATGTTCGCCCGCTCGGGCTACTCGGACTCGATCCTGTCGTTCGTCGCCCCGGTCAAGGCGACCGGCTCGGTCACGTACAAGGGACGCTGGTCGGGCACGACGTACGTCATCGACCTGGTCGTCGCCGGCGTGAAGACCTCGGTCGGTATCACCTCAGGCGGCGCACTCTTCCGCGCTGCGTAAGCAGTACTCAGTGGCGGGGCCGGCGTCTGAAAATAGGGCGCCGGCCCCGTCGTTCGAGTGGCATCCTGACCCCGTGGAGCGAGTGGTGGTCGCCGGTTGGCTCGGTGCGCTTTGACTGCGGTTGCTCCCTGGCCGTGCGAGGCTTCCGGGCGATGAAGAGCTTCAACGTGGTTCATCTCCGGCACCGGCCGGCGCTGACCGAGGTGGTCGTGGTGATCGACGTCATCCGCGCGTTCACCACCGCAGCGGCCGCCTTCGCTGCAGGGGCCGAGCGGATCGTCTGTGTCGAGAAGCTCGACCAGGCTTTCGCTCTGCGGGATCAGAGCCTCGGCGCTGTACTGATGGGCGAGGAGCACGGCCAGCGTCCGGAGGGTTTCGACCTGGGCAACTCCCCGGTCGAGGTCGCGGCGTCCGACCTCACCGGGGCTCACGTGATCCAGCGAACCTCGAACGGGACCCGCGGCCTTGCCTCCGCCCACCAGGCTGTCGCACTCCTGGCCGCCGCAGCTACGAACATCACCGCCACCGCCCGCTGGATCACCGAGCACCATCCGCACTCCCCCGTGACCGCCCTGTGCACCGGAGACACCTCGGAGGACGAGGGGTGCGCAGTACACCTGGGCGCGCTTCTGCGCGGTACCAACCCGGCGCCAGCGGACCTTGCGAGCGCAGTACGGGCTGCAGGTGCGGAGCACATGGGTGTCTGGCGGCATCCGACGCATTCGAAGCACGAAGGCTTTGTCGCCGACCTCGAGGCCTGCAGCATGGTCGACCAGTACGAGTTCGCCATGGTCGGCCGCCTCTTGGACTCCACCGTCGAACTGCGCCCGGTCGTCCTGAGATGCCCTTGATCATCTGCGGAACCGTCGGCAACGACAGCTGCCCGTCAGTGAACTGACCGACCGGCTACTGCTGGCGGTCGGCGAGATCAGTAGGGTGCCGAGCGTGACAGTCACAGTCGAGGTACTCACCGAGATCACCGACGAGGTGACCGCGGCCTTCGCCCGCCTCCTCCCGCAGCTCTCCAGCTCGGCCCCAACGCTTGACGGGGAAGCCCTGCGCCGCATGGTGTCCCACGAAGCCAACACCATCCTGATCGCCCGCGCTCCGGACGCGATCGTCGGCACCCTCACCCTGGTGATGTTCCCCATCCCCACCGGCCTACGAGCCCGCATCGAAGACGTAGTCGTCGACGATTCGACCCGAGGCCAAGGCATCGGCGCCGCACTGACCAACGAAGCCCTCCGCCTGGCCCAGACCGCCGGCGCCCGTACGGTCGACCTGACCTCCCGCCCCGACCGAACCTCCGCCAACCACCTCTACCAACGACTGGGCTTCCAACCCCGCAACTCGCAGGTCTACCGCTTCACCCCAGACCACTAGCGTCAGCGCTCGGCTGCTGGTCCGGGGGATGTGGCACGATCGTTAGCGTGACCAGCAAAGCCGACGGGGCGCAGCGCTTGAGTGATCTTGCGCGGCTGCGGCGCGTCCGCGACCGGATCGACCGGGAGTACAAGCAGCCGCTGGACGTCGAGGCGCTCGCCCGTGGCGCGCACATGTCGGCTGGGCACCTGAGCCGCGAGTTCCGGGCCGCCTACGGTGAGTCGCCGTACGGCTACCTGATGACGCGGCGCATCGAGCGCGCGATGTCCCTGCTGCGTCGCGGCGACATGAGCGTCACCGAGGTCTGTTTCGCGGTCGGCTGCTCATCGCTGGGCACCTTCAGCACTCGCTTCACCGAACTGGTCGGTGTCCCGCCGAGCGTCTACCGGCGCGAGGCGGCGCTCGCGACCGCGGGGATGCCGTCCTGCGTCGCGAAACAGGTGACCAGACCGATCAGGAATCGAGAAGCGCCGGTCACCGAGTCGCATTAGCGTGACCGTCATGAACATCACCATTCACGCGAGCTACCTCCCGCACAACGACCCTGACGCCGCGATCGCCTTCTACCGCGACACCCTCGGCTTCGAGGTCCGCAACGACGTCGGCTACCAGGGGATGCGCTGGATCACCGTCGGCCCGCCCGACCAGCCCGGCACGTCCATCGTCCTGCACCCGCCGGCCGCCGACCCCGGCATCACCGACGAGGAGCGCCGCACCATCACCGAGATGATGGCCAAGGGCACCTACGGCGGCATCAACCTGGCCACCGCCGACCTCGACGCCACCTTCGAGCGGCTGCAGGCCGGCGACGCCGAGGTCGTCCAGGAGCCGACGGACCAGCCGTACGGCGTCCGCGACTGCGCCTTCCGCGACCCCGCGGGCAACATGGTCCGCATCCAGCAACTGCGCTGAGCGACCGACGCCCCGTAGTACCGCTGAGCGGCCGACGCCACCAAATACGGGCTGAGCGACCGCGGCCACGTAGTACCGGAGGCTGGTTAGATCGAGCCAGGCGACCCTGACGGAGACCGCGAGGGCGGCCCGACTGACAGATGGAGACACCATGAGCACGGCCAAGAAGACGGACAAGCAGCCGCCTGCGCCGCACGTTGGCGACAGCCACGACCTGATCCGCGTCACCGGCGCGCGCGTGAACAACCTCAAGGACGTGAGCATCGAGATCCCGAAGCGCCGGCTGACGGCGTTCACCGGTGTCTCCGGCTCGGGCAAGAGCTCGCTGGTCTTCGGCACCATCGCCGCGGAGTCGCAACGGCTGATCAACGAGACCTACAGCACCTTCGTGCAGGGTTTCATGCCGACGCTGGCGCGGCCGGAGGTCGACGTACTGGAGGGGCTGACCACGGCGATCATCGTCGACCAGGAGCGGATGGGCGCCAACGTCCGCTCCACCGTCGGCACCGCCACGGACGCCAACGCGATGCTGCGCATCCTCTTCAGCCGGCTCGGAAAGCCCCACATCGGCTCGCCGAACGCATATTCGTTCAACGTCCCGTCGGTGAAGGCCAGCGGCGCGATCACGGTCGAGCGCGGCGGCAAGACGAAGGCCGAGAAGGCGACCTTCAACCGGCTCGGCGGCATGTGCCCGCGCTGCGAGGGCATGGGCTCGGTCACCGACTTCGACCTGACCGCGCTGTACGACGACAGCCTGTCGCTCAACGAGGGCGCGCTGACGATCCCCGGGTACAGCATGGAGGGCTGGTACGGCCGGATCTTCCGCGGCTGCGGGTACTTCGACCCGGACAAGCCGATCAGCAAGTTCACCAAGAAGGAGATGCACGACCTGCTCTACCGGGAGTCGACCAAGATCAAGGTCGAGGGGATCAACCTGACGTACGCCGGTCTGATCCCGCAGATCCAGAAGTCGTTCCTGTCCAAGGACGTCGAGGCGATGCAGCCGCACATCCGCGCCTTCGTGGAGCGGGCGGTGACGTTCACGACCTGTCCCGAGTGCGACGGCAGCCGGCTCAGCAAGGAAGCCCTGTCGTCGAAGATCAAGGGCAAGAACATCGCCGACGTCTGCTCGATGCAGATCAGCGACCTGGCCGACTGGGTCAAGGGCCTCGACGAGCCGTCCGTGACCCCACTGCTCACCGGGCTGCAGCACCTCCTCGACTCGTTCGCGGAGATCGGGTTGGGCTACCTCTCGCTCGACCGGCCGTCGGGCACCCTCTCCGGCGGCGAGTCCCAGCGCACCAGGATGATCCGCCACCTCGGCTCCTCGCTCACCGACGTCACCTACGTCTTCGACGAGCCCACCATCGGCCTGCACCCCCACGACATCCAGCGGATGAACGGCCTCCTGCTGCAACTGCGGGACAAGGGCAACACCGTGCTCGTCGTGGAGCACAAGCCGGAGACGATCGCGATCGCCGACCACGTCGTCGACCTCGGCCCCGGCGCCGGTACTGCGGGCGGCACCATCTGCTACGAGGGCACTCTCGAGGGCCTGCGGGCCTCCGACACCATCACCGGCCGCCATCTCGACGACCGGGCCAAACTCAAGGAGACGGTGCGGACTGCCACCGACAAGCTGGAGATCCGCGGTGCCGACGCCAACAACCTGCAGGACGTGGACGTCGACATCCCGCTCGGGGTGCTCTGCGTGATCACCGGCGTGGCGGGCTCCGGCAAGAGCTCGCTGGTGCGCGGGTCGATGCCCACCGACGCAGGGGTCGTGTCGATCGACCAGGGCGCCATCAAGGGCTCCCGCCGGAGCAACCCCGCGACGTACACCGGGCTGCTCGAACCGATCCGCAAGGCGTTCGCGAAGACCAACGGTGTGAAGCCGGCCCTGTTCAGCGCCAACTCCGAGGGTGCTTGCCCCGCTTGCAACGGCGCCGGCGTCATCTACACCGACCTGGGTATCATGGCCACCGTCGAATCCACCTGCGAGGAGTGCGAGGGCAAGCGGTACCAGGCGTCGGTGCTGGAGTACGAGTTCGGCGGCCGGAACATCGCCGAAGTACTCGCGATGCCGGTGACCGAGGCCGAGGAGTTCTTCGGCGCGGGCGAGGCGGCCACGCCGGCCGCCCACAAGATCCTCGACCGGCTCGCCGACGTCGGGCTCGGTTACCTCAGCCTCGGCCAGCCCCTCACCACCCTGTCCGGCGGCGAGCGGCAACGCCTCAAGCTGGCTACCCGCATGGGCGAGAAGGGCGGCATCTACATCCTCGACGAGCCGACCACCGGCCTCCACCTCGCCGACGTAGAACAGCTGCTGGCCTTGCTCGACCGCCTCGTCGACTCCGGCAAGTCCGTCATCGTCATCGAGCACCACCAAGCGGTCATGGCCCACGCCGACTGGATCATCGACCTAGGCCCCGGCGCCGGCCACGACGGCGGCCGCATCGTCTACGAAGGCACCCCCGCCGACCTCATATCCACCCCCACCACCCTCACCGGCAAACACCTCGCGGAATACGTCGCCCCCTGACCAGCCCCCCACGGGCGCCACCACGGCGCCCATGGGGCCTTTTCAGAGGGATCCGGGCACGTCCGTCAATGCTGCACCTGCTCAACGCACGCCTGGCGCACGATCCCAGCCAGCTCATCATCGTCCGACTCCATAGGGGCGTCCACGACCACCCAGCCCAGAGCGAGCGCTGCGGTGAAAGCCAGACGACACAGAGGGACCGAGCATGCCAGCTTGTCAGCCGTCGTGGAGTCCGTCGCTGAGCAGCGGCCAGGCCTTGTGGAGTTCTCGCTGCCAGTAGACCCAGTTGTGGGTGCCGGGTGAATACAGGTCAATCTGGGCGTCGAGGTGGAGTTCACGCACGCGCTTGACGAACACTTCGTTCTCCGCTCGGAGTGCGCTCTCGGTCTGGTCGAAGGTCGCGCCAGCCGAGTCGAGGGGCCCCGGTTGGCCCGATCCAGCGGAGATGTACAGCCGAGTGCCTGCGAGCTTCTCCGCGAGGTCATACGGGTTGTGCGCCCGCCAGACGTCCACGTCGGCGTCCGGATCTCCCCACAGCCCGTGCGGATCCTCGCCTTGTGACTGCAGCAGCCCTAGGTACGCCTGCGACTCCGCTGCGGCAAGGCGGGTGTTGACGACGCCACTGAAGGAGGCGGCGACGGTGAACATTCCCGGGTGGCGGGCGGCATAACTCAGCGACCCGAGCCCGCCCATCGAGACCCCCGCGACAACGCGCCGGTCATTGGCCCGATAACGCTCCTTGAGCAGACTCGGCAGCTCCAGAAGGTGGAAGGTCTCCCAGTGCGGTCCGGATATCCAGTCGGAGTAGAACCCTGCCCATCCGCCATCCGGCATCACGACTAGAGCGTCCAGGTCTCTCGAGAGCTGCTCGATGTCAGTGGACCTGGTCCAGCTGACGTAACTGTCACAGCATCCGTGAAGCAGGTACAGCGCCGGCCATCGTCGATCCGGGGCGTTGGTGAATCGGCTGGGAAGCAGCAACCGCACGTAGACGTCGGTACCGACCGCCGGCGACCGCACTGTCAGGTCCCAGGTGCGGCCCCCCACCTGGTGAGCACTGACGATCTGCGCGGCGCCTGCTGCCGGTAGTGGCGAACTCGGCCGCGACTCAGACGCGGACGCGGGTGACGTAGGCCCAGCGACAGAGCCCGACTCCGAGGGTGCCGTGCCACCGCATGCGACGGCGTACAACGCCACCAGGACGACCAACCCAATGACCAGCCCCTGGCGGTGCCGAACCATGGACGAGGGCCGCCCCTTGGTCTGGAGCGGCGGCGTGCTGCCAATGCCAGTCCCCATGAGTACGACGCTCGCACGCACGCAGACCGTGGACAAGTGTCGACAACCAGCACGTCGCACTGCACATTCACGAGTGGTGTCCAAGACGGGCAAGAGGCGACGGTCAGCCGCGCCAGATGCTTCATGTGCGGACGTCGTGCCGCATGATTCGCACCATGGATCCGTCTTTGCCGAAGGTTCGCTTGGAGCTCTGGAGGGCTGACGCCGTCGTCTTGTTCGACTGGCTGATGTCGGTCGACCTCAACGCGGTACCGATCACGCATCCGGCAGAGAAACAGGCACTCCCTCGACGAATGGGAGACGCCAACAACCTCACCACAGCCTCGCTAGCTGCTAGCTCGACGGCAACTCGGTAATCGACGCCAGTTTTGCCGGTACCGCCGCTCGTGGCGCGCCGCCGCTGTAGACCCAGGGGTCGCGACTGGGCTGAACTGCAGACGGGAAGACGCACCCCTCCCCTTCCGAGATGTCGTCAGCAGTCGGATAGTGGGGGTTCCCATCCAGTCGACTGTGCCCACTCGGCAGCGAGGTGGATGGTGTGCCAGATGAAGGGCGTCTTCGCTTCCACGTAGTCGGAACGCTGTTCTGGGGACGAGTACTGCTTCGCCAGTCGACGTTTCAGTTCGGCGTACTTCTGAGCGTGGTCGGGATGGGAGCGAAGGAACTCCCGGAACAAGAGTGAGAACTGCTCGGAGAAGGAGCCCGCGCGCCTTACATGGATGTGGGTACGGCGCTCGCCGGGCCGCTCGCGGAAGTACCGCTTGGTGCGCTCGGGGTTGTCCGGGCGGTGGATGAACCCGGCCCGCTCGATCGGAGCCCGGAACGCGTCGAGCGGTTCGAACGAGGCGACCGAGATCTGGATGTCGACAATCGGTTTCGCGTCGAGACCGATCACCGCCGTCGACCCGATGTGGTCGATGCGTTGGGCCGTGTCCCCAATTTCTCGACGTAGCCGTACTCCGACCTCGGCGAAGATCGCCGGCCACGCATCGTCGTACGCGACGACGACGATCCCCTCGCTCATGCCGACATCGTTGCACGCCGGCCCGACCAGTCAGGGCATGGAGAGACGGCGCAACGCATCGAGCAGCCTGCCGCCTCACCAGAGTCCGTTGCCCTGAGCACCAACCACGGCCGTTGACAGAGCCCACCCGGTACGGGTCGGCACCGACGGATTCACTACCGCGGTCCCACACGCCGATAGAGCAAATCCGATGAGGACGACCACAGGACCCAAGCACGCACGACACCTCGCACCGCGATTAATGAGCATCATGCTTGAGACACGCAAGTTCTGCCGAAATTGCTGCCTTGGCCGTCATGCGCCGAGTATCCGCTCGCCCCGACGAGGCATCACCCAACCCGCTCCGGCGCGACTGACGCCGCCGTACACCGCGGGGCATGAGGGCGAGCTTGAGGTCGGCATGACCACATCTAGACATGCAGGGTGGGCCGGTAGATGAGCTCTTGGATGTGGCCGTCGAGCGTCCGGCTCTCGATCAGCTCGAGGTCGAAATCGGCCGCACCCTGGAAGATCGGGTCCACTCCGGTCTGACCGGTGATCACAGGGAAGAGCGTCACCTGGACGCGATCGACCAGACCGGCCGCCATCAGCGCCCGGTTCAGCGACAGGCTGCCGTGCGAGCGCAACGGCACCTCGGACTCCTCCTTGAGCCGGGCCACGACGTCGACGGCATCGCCGCTCACAAGGGTCGCGTCCGGCCAGTCGAGGGGTCCTTCAAGGGTGGTCGACACCACCGTTGTCGGCAGGTTTCTCATCCGGGTGACCCATGGGTCACGCACCTCGGACTCCTCGGTGCTCGATGCCAGCATCCGCGCGAATGCCCGATACGTGTTGGCCCCGAGGACCATCCGCTGCTCCTCGCCGTACAAGGCGAGGCGGTGGTCGAGCAACTCCGGGCCTTGCTTGCCCCAGTAGCCGCCCCAGTTGGCGCTGGCGGCGCCGTAGCCGTCCAGGCTGGAAAAGACGTCGAAGGTGTAGGTAGCGGTCATGATGCTCTCCTTGAGTACGGTGGGGCGCCCTCGTGGGCGGCCGCTCACTCCTGCTACGAACACATCGGTCCCGCTCCGACACCGCCTCCCGGATTTTCTTCCGAGGACTTTTCGGTACGCCGGTTGTGACTACCCGGCCGCGAGACGGTCACAGCTACCTAGCTGGCGCGAATTGCCTCGGTGAGATCGTTGATCTGCGCGATGACGGCATCGGCTCGCGGCCCCGGGGTAGCAGGGAGCATGTCGGCCCGGGCCGACGCAACCGAGCAGGCCTCGTCACTTCGCCGCGGGTCCCCAGTCGATGAACCGCGGCCTGAACGACGAGAACGGCAGGACCGCGTGCGCTCCCTGGCCGTCGGTACGCACGATCATCAACGCGTTCTGATCTCCGTGCTCGAGCCGATAGGTGATCCACTTGCCGTCCGGCGAGTAGCCACCGGCGAGGGCCCTCTGATCGGGGGTCTGCAGGTCCGTCAGGTAGCGCAGACCGGTCCCGTCGGGGCGGATCGTCACGAGGTTCGCCGGGTGATCGAAGTCGTCGGCATTGTCGCTCATCACGAGCCGGGAGCCATCGGGCGCCCAGTCGTGCTTGAACGCGATCCCGTACAGGGTGGGCGTGACCTGCCGGGCGGCTCCTCCGCCGATGCTCATCGCGAACAGAGCAGTCAGGTCATTCGGGGTGAACGACAGGAAGGTGATCGTCCGACCGTCAGGTGAAACCTCCGGGGTTGCGGCGCCGCCCGGACCTGTACCGATGCGGCGACGACCGTTGCCGTTGAGGTCCATGATCCAGATCGCGTCGTCGTCCGCGATCGCGTCGAAGCGCTCGAAGACCAGATGGTTGCCGTCGGGTGTGAACGCCGGATCGGTCTCGCACCCTTCGGGAGTCTGCGACGGGATGACGCGCTGATCGGTCCCATCCGCACGGACGAGGGCGATCGTGCACTCGTCGAGCGAGTAGGCCAGCCACTCTCCATCAGCGGACCAGTCGGGTGTCGTGGCCTCGCCGGGGCCGTGTGTGATCTGCCGCAGGTCGTGGCCGTTCCGCCCGACGGTGAAGAGCTGAGTGCCGCTGCCGGTGTCGGCACCAAACGCGATCAGCCCGTTCCTCGCGGGGAACGTGGCGTTGGCTGGCACCGGGCTCACCAACGACAGCGACACTGCCAGCACCGAAAGCGCGCACGCGATGCGGAAACGCTTCATGATCGATGCACCTCACAACCTAGGAGACCAGCAGGCCGGCAGGAAGGAGTGCCAGCCAGGACCGTCCCGAGGCGGCAAAAGCAACCCCCTCGCAGAGGCCATCTTGACAGCGAGCGCTTACGACGCCAGCCGATTCCCCTCTCTCTGTCCTCGACAGTAGCGACTTGTTGCTTCGTCGAACAGCCCTGCGAGAGCAGCGTCAAGCCCCTTGAGCATCGGACCTCACGCGCCTCTGCGTCCGAACTGTGCTGAGGTCGTCGATGAGTCGCGCTGGGCACATCGTCGATCACCAACCGCGCGCAGCCCTCCGGGACGACCGGCGCGCCGATCGCCTTCCGTCGTACCGCACCTGAGAGAAGGTGGGACGGTGGCGCCGGCGCACGGTCCATCGTTGGGTGCGTAGGTCGACGCCGCCGATCGCCAGCAAGTCGAAGCCGACGTAGGAGGCCGGCACTGTGGCGACCAGGTTGCGCGCCATGGCCGGCGACGTGACGAGGCGCCGCTGCAAGGCGCCGAACCCGATCCGGCCGTCCGCGGCGACGATGACGAGCTCGCCGTTTATCTTGAGCCGGATGCTGGGTTGTGCTGTATTGCTTGGCCGTGAGCGTTGTGGACATGTCCACAACGGCGTGGTTGACCTGCTGGCCGCCGCGCGCCGCAATCTCATCTGAGCTCGGACAGGGTGACACTGTGGCCATGGGCAACTTGTCGCCCGAACTCGACTGCCCTGAGTTCGCCGTGAGCAGCGGCCAGTTGGTCGCGCGGCTTGGCGATTTTCCGCGGCTGAGTTCTTGGTTGCGCAGCTATGGGTTCGACGTGCTGCGCAGCTTTCGATTCCTGCGCCGCCGCATAACGGCCTGGGAGCGTGCCGAGCGATCACCTCAAACGTGCCATCCGATCACCCGTGCGCGGTCGTGCCAGCACTACCACAGACCGGTCGATTGTGGCCACGGAGTGACGCTGGGTATGGCTCTGCGGATGCCTGGACAGGCGCAGAGCATCGGAGCAACATGAAGGGGCGCGTCGCATGCGAGGGGGGCTCGGACTGCCGCGCATAACCTGAGGTGCCCTGATCAGGCAGGGCATGCTTCCGATCGAATGGGGGGAACACATGTTCCGTCGCTTGTTTGCCGGTCTGCTGACCACAGGACTGCTGCTGATCGCCGCGCCGGCGTTCGCGCAGCCGCCCATGACCGAGACTGTCACCGAGAAGAACGTCGTCGAGACCTTCGTAGACGTCGTGCCCACCTGCGAGGGTGGCGGGCCGCTGTACACCGTCACGACCACCGTCAACCGGATCTCTCACATCACCGCGTTCGACGACGGTCGCAGCCACGAGACCTTCACCGACACCGGCACGTTCGTCGCCGTACCGCTCGAGGACCCGAGCCTGCCCAGCTACAGCGGCAAGCTCACGGTCTGGGGCGGCTTCAACGCCAACGGCGGCGCGGTGAACGGCACCTTCACCTTCAACATCCGCGGGACGGGGTCGGACGGCTCGACGTTCAGCAACCACGTCACCGACCACTTCAACGCAACGCCGAACGGAACGGAGTTCTTCTTCACGCACTGCCACGACTGACGACGATTGGCCGCCGCCTCGCCGAACCCTTCGCTGGGTTGGTGGGGCGGTGGCGTTGCGCGACCTCAGGGCTCTGAGAGGCCCGGCTTCGACGGCTAAGCGTTCCTGGCGCTGGGCCGGGCGGGGTGGCCACACCCAACGGCCGACCCGGCCGCACTCACTAGTCGCACGACCCTCTGAGGACCATCGAGCCTGCTCGAACGCTTGCGACGCCGTAGGCGCTCGTGACGCGCAGATGCTCGGATGGCAGGGGTACCGGGCTACGCACGACCAGTCGGCGGGTCGAAAATCAAGGCAGGCCAGCCAGAGCAGCTAACACCGACCATCGCCTTACAAGTTGGACGATGCACGCGCTGATCCCCGGCCAGCGCGACCCGACCGTACTCGCGGCGATGGCCAGGGCCGGCTGCGCGCCAAGACCACCGCGCTGCAGGAGGCGTTGACCGGGTTCTTCACCGACCACCACGCCGCCATCCCGCAGAGGTTGAGCATTCTCGGGTCGCCCAAGGCCAACGTGCACTCACCGGCCGCGATCCGCGCACATGCCGATGAGCTGCGGTAGGGGCGGTGCCGGCCAAGACCCTTGAGCCAATCGCGACCTCACTGCTGTTCACTGGTGTCGTGGTTGCACAGGAACAGCGCCTGGGGATGGCGCACTTGGCCGATGGCGGGCGGGTGGCCTATGCCCTGACAGGCAGCGGGCCGTTCCTGCTGGTTGCGCCGGGATGGCTCAGTCATCTCGAGCTCGGATGGGCCATCCCCGCCGAGCGCATGTTCCACGAGTCGCTGTCGTCGGGCCGCACGTTGGTGCGCTACGACCGCCCTGGTTGTGGCCTCTCGGACGCATACGACGGCCCTCGCACGATGGCGCTCGAGCTTGCCACGATCGCCGCGGTGACCGAGGCGCTTGGCGTCACCCGCTGTGAGGTTCTGGGCTGGTCGCTTGGGGCGGCGGTGGCCGCGCAGTGGGCCGCCGATCACCCGGAGAAGGTTTCGCGTCTGGTGCTGTACGGCGGCTGGGCGACCGGTGACGCCATCGGCGACGAGGACAGCAAGAGGCACATGCTCGGGCTGCTTGCCTCTCACTGGGGTCTGGGATCAGACCTGCTCACCGATCTCTTCGCACCCGAGGCTGATGCCGGCACCCGCCTCGCGCTCGCCCGCTACCAGCGCGCAGCCTCCTCGCCCGAGACAGCGGTCGCCTTGTTGCGTCTCGCTTACGCCCTGGACGTGCTTCCGAGCCTCGCGCGGGTGCAGGCGCCGACGCTGGTGCTGCACCGGAGCGGAGACCGAGCCGCTCCGTTCGACCAGAGCAGGGCGCTCGCCGACGCGATCCCGGGTGCCCAGCTCGTGGAGCTCGTGGGTCGCTCGCACCTTCCCGCCATCGGGGATGTGGAGTCGCTGGTCGAACAGGTGCGACGCTTCCTCGGACTGCCACGGCTACGAAGGACCGTTCCCACGGGACTCACCGCCCGCCAGACAGAAGTCGCGGCCCTCGTGGCGGACGGCCTCACAAACCGCCAGTTGGCCGACCGTCTGGGCATCACCGAACGATCCGCCGAGTCGCACCTCGAGCGGATCCGGCTGCGGCTCGGGTTCAGATCTCGTTCCCAAGTCGCAGCCTGGTACGTCGCGCGCCAACCGCACAAGTGAGGTAATTCCACGGCTGCGCCGGGGACGGCCACCCCGCAGCATGGAGACATGTCCAGACGCCCTGCCCATCTCCTCCTCTCGGCCGCCGCCTGGTTGGGGTTCGTCGTTGTCACCGTGTGGACGATGGCCTTCCTCGCCGGCGTGGTCGTCCCCAGGACCGTCGACGGGCCCGACCGCACGACTACCGCTCGCGCGGTCGCCATCGACCTGGCGCTCCTGCTGTTCTTCGCCGTCCAGCACTCGGTGATGGCGCGTCGTCAGGTGAAGTCATGGCTGAGTCGGCTGATCCCGACGGCGCTCGAACGCACTTCCTACGTGCTCGCCACAGACATCTGCCTCGTGCTGCTGCTGGTGCTCTGGCAACCCTGGGGTGAGCAGATCTGGCACGCCGAGGGCGCGGTCACGGTCATCGCCTGGTCACTCTTCGCTGCCGGTTGGGCGCTGGCGATCACCGCAACGTTCGCGATCGATCACCTCGAACTCGTTGGGCTGCGGCAGGCCGGATGGACGGCCGCTCGAGACCCCGGTCTCCCCTCTGACCTATATGTCGGCGGTCTCTTCGCCGTCGTGCGGCACCCGTTGATGACGGGGCTGGTGCTGGCCTTCTGGGCGACACCACGGATGGGCGCATCGCATCTTCTCTTCGCCCTCGCCGCGACCGGCTACATCGCCGTTGGGATCAGGTTCGAGGAGCGCGACCTCCGCAACACGTTTGGAGCGTCCTACGACGACTACGCCGCCCGCGTCCCCGCCCTCCTGCCCAGACTTCCCATCCGGCGAGGCTCGGTGCACAGCCCAGACACTTCGCGTCGTGCGATGCGTCGGCGAACCGCCGCCGCTGACGACGTTCGCACCGAGATAGGTGAGGACATGGGCTGAGGGCCAGGACAGCGGCCACGGCAGGTAGCCCAGCTCGGAGCGCACGCCGTCGTATGGATCCAGACGACGCTCTAGCCTGGCGTCGAAGCGTGCGGATACCTCTACGTCGAGCCCGACAAGATCGCTCAACTCATCAACGATGTCCTCGATGTCTTCGTCGCCCTCGGGAGCGTCAAGCGGGACTTGCGCAACCAAGGCGACATTCGTTCCCCGAACCTCGACGCCCATGGCGTGCACGTTTGTCGGGATAAGACCCAGCGCAGCCTGGGCAGCTTGGGCGACCAGGTAATTCTCCCAGACTGGCACTCGGGGACGACTCTGCAATCCAGCGTGACCGACCTGACCCCGGACGTCGGCGCTTCGGACAAGCCACTTCCCGGACCCGCACCCGTGAGGCTACCCGTCCCGCCCCCGGCCGAGAACCCACCGCGATCCGGGGCCAGCCGCCCCACTCGCGTCGGCGCGCCGGAGGCGTCAACGTGGAGCGCCCCACCAGACGAACGACGTTGACACCGACCAGCGCCGACGCACCATCGAAGGCTCCCCGGACACAGCCCTTGACAACCTGAGCAACAGAAGGGAGCTATGTGAGTGCGTTCGGGGACCACCGCCGGTCCCCAATCCGGACCCGAAGGGCGTGGCGTTGCAACTCGCGCCGGTCGGAGACACCTGACAAAGTGAACGGATGCTGAATCAGGTGGCCGACGGCGTCTGGGTCCGGCAGAGCGAGTGGGTCTGGAGCAATGCCATCGTGGTGCGCGGGGAGGGTGGGTTGATCCTGGTCGATCCCGGCATCGACGGTTCCGATCTGAACCAGCTCGCCGAGGACGTGGACCGGCTCGGCATTCCGGTGGTCGCCGGGTTCTCCACCCATCCCCACTGGGACCACCTGCTCTGGCACTCCCGGTTCGGCGACGTGCCGCGCTACGCCACCCCCGGCGGCGCCCAGGCTGCCAGTGAAGCCCGAGATCGGGCGCAGACGATGGCGGCGGAGAGCGCGTCGGGCATCCCTGTCGAGCTGATCGGGCTCCTCACCCCGCTGCCCGCGGACGGGGGACCCGTGCCGGGCGAGATCGTCGAGCATCAGGCGCACGCCATTGGCCACGCCGCGGTCCTCCTCGCGGACCGTGGCGTCCTGCTCGCCGGCGACATGCTCTCCGACGTCCTGATCCCGCTCCTCGACCCTCGCCGCCCCGATCAGGTGGGCGCCTACGAGACGGCACTCGACCGGCTCGGTGAGGCCGCCCGGCACGCCGATGTCCTGGTCCCCGGCCACGGGGCCGTTGCCGAGGGTCCCGAGGTGGCGGCCCGCCTGGCCGCCGATCGTGCCTACATCGACGCGCTACGGCGAGGAGAGGAACCGGTCGACGCCCGTCTGGGTCAAGACTGGCTCTCCGGCCCCCACCAGTCGAACCTGGAGCAGGCCCGACAGTCATCCGGATGAACTTCGGCGTCATCGCGCTCATGGTCGCCACCCGGTGAGCCTCCGATCGGCGGCGACGAAGGCAGGCACCGTGTTAGCAGATCTGTTAGCTAGATCCGGCCCCAGACGCACGGAACCCCAGGTCAAGTACGGCGTGCCCGCGGTTTCTCTATGAGCCGCCCGTCGGAATCGAACCGACGACCGTCTCAATACGAGTCCGTTCCATTTAGCGCCTCCCCGTGCCGGGCCGCCGACCGGGAGCGCTGATCGTACTCAGGGGTCGGCGGTCGTTGCTGGCTGTTCAGGGGCCCTTCGGGGGCATCTCAGGGGCACGTCCTTGTGAAAGCCGAGCGACCTCGATGGGAGCGCGGGCGCGGTACTGCGCTATGGGACAACGAGACTGAGCATGGCAGCGTATAGGGAGAAAGCACTGGTTCCAGGATCGGGGCGGCGACATGAGGCACGAAGGACGGCGGTCACGTCTGGCAGCATCGGTATTTGCCGGTGTGGCCGCTCTCACGCTCGCGGCGTGCGCCGCCCAGCCCAGCGGTCCCGGCACAGCCGGCGGCTTGCTGCCATCGTGTTACGGCCCAGGGCCAGATCACAATCTCACGCCGAGTCGGGTAGTGGAGGTGTATCAGAACGGCAACCTGGTGAGGCGCCAAACCTTCCGTAGCGACAAGGATCATCAGCAATACGAGTTCGAACTGGCACCGGGCAATTACGACATCAAAGGCCCAGGGATTGCGCCGATCCCCGTTCGGGTGAAGTCAGGCGAATATGTAACCGCCGACCTGCCGATCCCCCTATGCCTCTGACTGGAACAGACGGATTAGAACTCACGACTTCTCATGACGAGTCCGTTGCCCTCAGCCCCAACCCCGCGACGACCCCCGACCTTGAGCATTGATCGTGCTCAGTGGCCGGGGGTCGTTGACGGCTGTTCAGGGCCTTCAGGGCACCTCGGGGGCACGAACCCTAAGATTCAAAGTTGCTGACCGGCCATCTCTGGCGGTCCACGCGGGGGTACCTGCTATCGAGCGCTGAGCGTGAACCCGACCCGAACTCGCTCCGGCCGTCCACGGCAGTCCATGCCGTCTGTTACTGATTTCGGCGCTTCGAGGTGGTTGGCTGGTTTGTACGGCTGACGGACGGTCATTTGCGCAGTACGTCGTTGGTATGCGCTATGCGGATGACGGATGGAACCGCCCTCGTCGGCCGGACTCCCTCGGAGTTGGAGCAGTGGACGTTCGATCGAGTCGAGAGCAGAGCACCTCGTACGGCTGCCGCACGAGGCTCTGCCGCGCACGGCCGCCGTACGTGGTGCTGCCGCATGGTGAGATGGTCCGGGAGACCCCGACGTCAGACCTTCCGGATCCGGTCGGCGATCTCCGGCCTCGCCGCGAACCCGGCCGCCTTGTACGTCGCGACGCCGCCGACGTTAGAGCTCGGCGTGCACACGCGCACGCTCGACGAGCCCATCTCCCGCAGTGCGGCCGCCCCGGCGACCGTGATCGCCCGGCCATAGCCGCAGCCGCGGTGGTCCGCATGGACGCCCATCGGCTCGACCAGTCCCGGCTTCCCCGGGCCGGCCGACCAGACCGTCACCACCGCCGCGGGGTTGCCCTGGTCGTCGTAAGCACCCAGGCATCGGGCGTCGGCGTAGAACGGTCCCGCGGACATCTCGTGCCGGTACTCGCGCGTGGGCCTCGTGGTGTTGAACGCGGACCGCAGGACGTCGGCGAAGTCCTGTGCCTGCTCCAAGCCGATCGCCTTGATCCACACGTCGGGGTTCTCCACCGCTTCGGCGAGGTCGCGGAAGAGCGGCGTCCACGGCTCGCCGACACCCCAGCCCTCCTTGGTCAACAGGTCGTGGAGCAGCAGGCCCTGCGGCGCCTCGATGGACACCGCTCCTTCCGGCAGCACGCCGCGCTCAGGCAGCGAGAAGTCCTCGACGAGCCGCCGCGCCAAGTCCTCGTCCTGGAAAGCGTCAGGAGCGACCGTCATCCGCACCAGCGTCGGCGAATCCAGCATCCCGACAGCGAGGATCCGTCCGTTCCGGCTCCAGGTCCGGACCACCGCGGCCGTCTCGGCCGTTCCGAACCGGTAGTTCCAGCCGATGTCCCCGGGATGCAGCTGCATCGGCGCTTCGTCGTGCTGCCACTCCCGCAGCGCCGCAATAGCCTCGCGCACCCCGTCGGCCGTCGGCGTACTCAGCACAATCGTCATAGCCGGGATCTGACACCCCCGTCTCGGTGGCGTGCAACCGATTAACGTAGCAACCCCGCCGTCGCGAACTCCTCACCCCCGGTCCAGGGACACCCTCCGGTAGACGCGGGCGGGAGATGAGACAGTTGCTGCAATGAACCCTTCCAGCGAAGCCGAGGTCGGCGAACTTCTGCACCAGCGCGGCTGGCGGAAGACGTTCACTGTCGCCGAGATGGTAGGCGCGTGGGACTCGCTCGAAAGCGAGGTCGAGCGAGGCTACGAGGATCTGGTCGACGAGTACACCCAACGACCTCTACTGCCGGAACTGGCTACAGCTGGCTTGGCCCCTGCTGGATGATCACACGATCTCGTCCTTACAGGAGACCTCGGACGATCCCTCCGCTCGGCGGGCGCCATCGGCACAGATCCGGATACTGGCGCTGCCTCAGCGCATGATCGAGCCTGCGTCTTCCCGTCTGCCGTTCAGCCCACGCGTAGCGCGATCAGGAGACGCCAGAGGGGCCAAGCAAGGTGGAGCGCCCCACTGGACGAACGACCTTGGCCCCTCTGGTGGCTCCTGAGAGGTCCTGACTGGGCTGAGCGGCAGGCGGGAAGACACACCCCGATCTCCACTCCGACCTAGCCGGCCAAATCGACCCGTCATCCCGGAGTCGTGAGGCCCCCGCCGGAGGCAAATGCTCTTGGCTCTGGTGAAGAACTCCGAGAGCGGGCGCGGGCGGTGAACGGCCGGAGGCCGCATGCGCACGTCCGCGCCGCGCGCCGAAGGCGCGCCTTGATCCAAAAGAGCCAAATTCGGCAGACGCACGCAGCCGGGGCCGAGCACCCTACGGTGATGCTTCCGTCCGATGCAGGGGCCGGTCTCTGGCGTCGAGCTGAGACGGATGGGTCAGAGCACACCGAGCAGCTTCAATAGCCCGCCTACGGCAGTGGTGACAGCAGCACCTGCAGTGAACCCACCGAGGACGAAAGTCCAAACTCGCATGCGGTTCTCGTGGGCCAGCTGTTTCTCGCTGCGGCGCCGTTCGAACTGGGTGAGGTGGAATTTGGCCAAGGCTTTCAGCAGGTTCTCATCCACCGTCTGAACGCCGATACGGGGCCCAATGTCGGCACCAGCCTCGACCCACGCATGGAGAACCTCTTCATCCAGCTTCTCAAAGATCGGCCTTACCGCACTTATCGCCTCGGCTTCGGCGCTCGTTTGGGCGCTGGCCTGCGGCGATGCCGTAGATCGCAGTGTTGTGCTGGTATCCCGCCCAGACGTGGTTCTCAAGATCGCGGTGGAAGACCAACATCGACCAAGCTGTCGCGGCGCGAACCGCCCAAAGGGCGATCTCGTCCGCGTCGCCGCTCTCCATACGGCGCTTTGTTTCGACCGAGAAGGTGCAGGGCATCTACCCCGCCGGGAGCACCGCCACGTACCTGGCTCGCTGAGCCGTCAGGCGGTGTCGACGTACCCGTTTCCGACCGATCGGCGCCGAAAGTGACCAGGATTCGGCCTCGTCGGACGACAGCGCCGGATATCGTGACCGGCGCGTCCCGGGTGGGCATTAGTGCTTACCCCGTAAGCCGCGCTCGCCGACGGGCGAACCCGACACCGTGCAGGACTTGCGGTTTGCGCTCAACGGCATGACACGGTTCGTGACGCGAACTGGAGTCAACTGGCGCGGGAGAAGTTGGTCAGCGGGGGTCGTCAGCGATACCAGTGACGTCTTAGGAGAGCAGATGACACGCCAACGCGCAGCCTTTTAATCCGCTGCAACCGGGCACAGGGGCAGGTAGTGCAGCCGTTCCCAGTGCGGACACCGATGGCGGTGCCAGCTGATCGATTCGTCTCGTCGGCACGGGACGCCGCCGGCGGCACCACACCGGCCGCGCGATCCAAAAACCGGGGACTGACAGCACGCTCCATCGGCAAGGTCGCGCTTCGCTCACGGCATGAGCCTGCGCTTCGCGGGGGACTCACCCGCTGCGGCGCCTCGGCTACGCCGCAGTCTCGGCAGTGAGCAGATCGCCCGTCTTCCGGTCGCGAGCTACCAGCCGGCCGTCGAGCAGGGCAACTGTCAGGGGTTCCCTCCCGGTTAGCCACCTTCGCACAACCCGCAGGCTCTCAGCGTCGATCGCCACCACGTCGCCCGCTCCAGGCCGCGCGATCATCAGTTCTCGCTCGTGCCGCGGCATCCAGACATCTCCGAGGAACATCCATACTCCACGGGTCTGCGGCGGCTGACCAAGCCAGCGATCCTCAACCGTCAGCGAATCGGTGTCGAGTCTTACAACGGTGTCGTAGTCGACAGCCCACAGCTCTGATCCGCCAGCCCGCAGGAACGGAGCCGGATTGCCGAAACGCCCCGCGAGTGGAACGTCGCGGATCACCGATAGATCGGTCGGGTCGCACACGACAAGGTCCGACGACCGCTGGACCCCGAACACATACTCCCCGCCGGGAAGCGCAACCACGGACATGACCGATTGCCACACAGGGTCGTACCTGTCGTGATCGAACCAGTCGAGGCGACGAACCCGAACGTCCCGATCACCCACCTCTGCAAGGAAATACCCGGGCGCGCCGGTAGCAACATCATCCAGGTAGCTGACGAACACCCGCTGATGACCCTCAAACGCGTCGAGATCTCCAGCGACGCTCGAAGTCCAGCCGCTGACGTCAACACGCACCAAAGGCTCAGCCAGCGAAGACCACGAGCGAACCGACACCGCGAAACGGCCACGAAAGCCATGTTCCACAACGACGGAATCGGCCGCCGGCGCGGCTGACAGTCGAAGGTGGGTGGCGCCGCCAACCGGAACACGATCCTGCGTCCCAGTCGCACCGTCGAAGCGCCAGACAGCGCCTCCGTCAACCCAGCCAAGATTATCGAACGCGACGGTGTCTCCCGGGCTCGTGATCACGCACCAACTCTGATGTAACCGGTGTCGGTGGCGCAACCGGTCCTCGACATGCCCTCGCATCACGGCCGCCCACGGGTTCGCTGAGGCCAATCGGCGTTGCCACAGTGGCGCGAGAACGCCTGGATGCCCGCTCGATCCGTTGACCGAGCCAGAGGTCCTGGCCGACCTGTGGGAGGCCACCGCAAACACCTAGGAGACGCAGTGAGACGTCACCGATCCACCAAACGCGGCAGATCCGGACAATCAGCGCTGGCGCCGCGCACGCATGAACTCGGCCCGGGCGTCGCGCCTCCGCTGCTCGTCCTTCGCCCGCTTCTCGGCGCGATCAGGCATCGTTACGCGGTCGACCTCCGCGTCAACATCGAAGGCAGGGTAAGCAGCAGATAATGCAGGACGCACCAACTCGAGCCGAGCACCCTGACTGAGCAGCCACCAGAGCACATCCCCCGGGTCCACCCAGCCGGAGTCTTCGTCAACGTAAGCGAAGGACGACCAGCCGCCGGCCTGCCGCCACCAGATCAGCACCCGATCCTCGCTCTGCGGCGAGACTGCGACCTCATCAACCTTCCTCAGGTCCACACAATGACCCTACCGGTGCCGCGCTTGTCGACGGAAGCGCGATGATCGGCACATCAATGCGGCTGGCCCCGCGTGGGAGGCACGCCGAAGGCGCCCGCGATGCTGATAGAGATGGATTCGGCACTGGTCACCGCCTGCGGCTGATGCCGCCTACTTCCAAGGCGGTCAGATGCCAGTCCAACTGGCCTACCGGTGGCCGTAGGCAGCCGACGCGCGTGCCATGGTTTGTGCCATGAACTCGCGTCTAGCCGGCGACATCGGACGCAGGGTGTTCAACCAGGTCACCGAGCTGACCAACCGGACCGCGTGTCTGTGGAGCGCTTTCAATCGCGTTCCTGGTGCAGCCGTCGAATCAGCTCAAGGTTTTGCGCCGGACCTCCGCCAGTCGGTGGGACCGCCTGGGATCCCCCGGGCTGCAAGATCAGCCCGTGCGCTCTGGCGTCGTCGACACTTTCCTCCCGTTCTGGTTGTGATTTGGCTCATAGGTGGCCGCGGTTCTTGCCGCCTACAAGCCTGACTGCGGCCTTGTCTGCAAGGTGATCTGGGACGGCGATGTCACGAAACGGGGGGCTGCGCAGTCTTACAGGTAGCCGCGGATTCGCGGCCGGAGTGGACAGTGATGGCGAGAGGAGGAGCCGATGCACCGCTCGATGAGAAACCTGCGGGGAAGGGTGTTCCCCGACCACTGGTCGCTGTTGTTCGGCCAAATCGCGTTCTACAGCTTCGTCGTGGTGCTGGTCACCGGCGTGGTCCTGATGGTCCCCTACGAACCGTCGGTCGACCACGTCGTCTACGACGGCCCGTACGCGCCCCTTCGCGGCGTGTCGATGTCGCGGGCACTGGATTCGACCCTGGCGATCAGCTTCGAGGTTCGCGCCGGCTTGCTGGTGCGCCAAGTCCATCACTGGGCGTCACTGCTGATGGTGGCAGCCATCATGCTGCATCTGCTGCGGTTGTTCTTCACCGGCGGGTTCCGTCGACCACGGCGGCTGAGCTGGCTGGTCGCCTTCGGGCTGCTCATCGTCACGCTTGGCGCCTGCCTCACCGGTACTTCGCTTCCGGACGACATGCTCTCGGGCTCGAGCCTCGCTGTCACCGATGGCGTCGTGAAGGCTATCCCGATCGTCGGCTCCGACCTCTCGGCCCTCCTGTTCGGCGGGGAGTTCCCGGGCAACGTGATCGCCCGCTTCTATCCGTTGCACGTGTACGTCCTGCCCGCCGTACTCGTCGCGCTCTTCATCGCCCTCGCGGTCCTCGCCCTCAAGCACGGGCCCGCACAGTTCGCCGGACCCGGGCGAACGAACGACAATGTCGTGGGTCGCCCGGCGGTTGTTGCCGCGGTCAAGGGCGCCGGCCTGTTCTGTTTCGTGGTCGGCGTCGCGTTGTTGATGGGCGCCACGGCGACCATCAACCCGGTCTGGATGTACGGCCCGGCCGACCCGGCGAACGCCTCGGCAGGAATCGGCCCGGCGTGGTATCTCGCGTTCCTGGACGGCGCGCTTCGGCTGGCGCCGGGATGGGAGGTCGTCTGGTGGGGCAGAACCGTCACCCTCGCCATCCTGCTACCGGTCACACTCTGCACGCTGTTCCTCGTACTGGTCGCCGTCTACCCGTTCATCGAGAGCTGGATCATCGGCGACCGGACTGATCAGAACCTCCTCGAACGACCTCGCAACAACCCGACCCGAACTGGCATCGGCGCTGCCGGCATCGTCTTCTACGGCGTCCTGTGGGCCGCGGCCGGCGCCGACACCATGGCCGTCCTGTTCCACCTCTCGGTCAACTCGCTCATCCACCTGTTCCAGGTGCTTTTGATCGTCGGTCCGCCGGCCGCCCTGGTCCTGACCCGTCGCATCTGCGTGGGGCTGCAGGGACGGGATCTGGAGATTGCGGTGCACGGGATCGAGACCGGCCGGGTCGTCCGGCTGCCGGACGGCGGGTACATCGAGGACCACCGCCCGGTCAACGCCTATCGACGCTGGCGCCTAGCCGGCTTCGCCCCCGCTGCGCCGGCGCCACTTCCCGACACCGGCCATCGCAGCTCCCCGGCACGACGGCTGCATGTCCGTCTGGCGACATTCTTCGACCAGGACCGGCTGACTCCATCGGCGCGAGACCGCCCATTGCCTCTTGCGCCTGGGAAGCAGGCGATCCGACCATCCCCGAAGTCCGGCGCGGAGCAGCAGACCTGAGGAGATACCTGGACATCGGGGTCAGCGGAGCCAAGACGCTCGCGCTCGTACGAGGCACTCCAGCCCAAGCCTTCTCGCCGCCTCGCGACTGTTGACCAGGCGAGCCGGCGTAGCTTCGTGAGACCGGACAATCGAGCGGCCAGGGGGACGGGGGCCAACGCGCGATCAGACGCCTAGGCCTTGTTTCGAAAGTCGGTGAGCAGTTTACGGATCGGTCGGGCCTGACACGACGTTCCACTGGAACTGGGCGTTGAGGTCTTCAAGGCAGGGCTGGCAGATTGTGAGACGGGGCTTCAATGGCCTGTTGTGCCGTCGATAGCCTCTCGGATGATGTCGGCGTGACCATTGTGCCGCGCGGTTTCCTGGACCATATGGACCAGGATCGCCCGCAAGTTGACCTCCGCTCCCCACGGCGTCGTGACCACGTCGTCGAGCCCGCCGGCGGCCACGATCGCCCGGGCCCGCTCGCAGGTCCGTAGGTACTGCCCGACCAGAGCGTCGGCCGTCTCATCGGGACCGACGCGAAACTCCGCATCTGGGTCACTGTCGGTCGAGAACAGATCTGGCTCGGACAACCCTCCGTAGATCTTGAGGAACCAGCCATGCTCCGTCTCGGCCACGTGTTTCACCAACCCCAGCAGGCTGAGTCCAGACGCCGTCATCGGCCGGCGCAGCAGCTCGCCATCGAGCCCGTCCAGCTTGCGAAGCAGGGTGGCGCGGTGGAAGTCGAGCTGCTGTGTCAGCGCGTCGCGCTCGTCAGCCAGACGATTCGGCATGGCCCGCTCCACAGGCGACGTAAATACCGTGCGCCGACAATACGACCGACGTTCGACAACACCTGCTGTCCAGAGAGCCCGAACGCACCATGGTCAAGTCCAGCCTGCTGGCCGTCCGCTGCCGCCAGCCCAGCGACCAGCATCACGCTCCGATCGGGTGGTCCGCCCCGCCTCTCGCGGGGCAGGGGTTAGTGGATTCTTATGCCACCTGGACTTCAGGAGGCAAGGATCGGAAGGCGTGGATATCCGACGCAGTCTGTGGCAAAGGTGCTGGACCCGCTTGAGGTCGGCCGCAAGGTCATGGACGTGGCGGGGGACCGACCTGCCACCGCAATGAGGCCCGCCGACTCTCACGCGACCAAGAAACGCAGACATTCTTGCCGGCCCCTTCTAAGGAAGCTCTAAAGCTGGCTGAAACCACACCTGAGGCCGCGCTGTTTGTGTTGTCGCCACGGCGCCGGTTCTCGTCCGGCGCGCTCAGTGGACGAAAGGGAATCACGATGATCAAACGCACACGGCTGGTCGCGGCCGCGGTAACGCTCGTCGCGCTGGCCACAACCGGTACTGCGTCGGGGGCGACGTCCGGTTCTCATCCGAAAGCCGGCGCCGCGAAATCCGGTGCCGCGGTGAAGGTGGAGGGAAAGTCCAAGCCGGCCAAGGATGCCGACCTCGCCAAGATCGCGGCGAAGCTCGGGGTGACGACCGACCGGCTCAACGCCGCGCTGGTCGCGGCCAAGAAGTCGCTGGCCGGCTCGAACAACGTTACGCCGGAGGCATTCGTCAGGGCGGTCGCGGCAAAGCTGGGGCTGCCGGCCTCGCGGGTCAAGACCGCCGTGGAACCGTTGTTCCTCAAGCCTGGGCGCACTCGTGCCGACGACGGCAAGCGGGCCGGCAAGGCGGAGAAGGATGGCAAGCAGGCCGGTAAGGACAAGAAAGGGGCGGACGACCCACGGAACTCGCCGTTCGCGAGCAACGCCGCAGCGGCACGGTTGGCCGCGGCGCTCGGCGTCAGTCAAGCCAAGGCCAAGGCCGCCCTGGTCGCCGTGGTATCGGCTCCCGGCGGAATCGTTCCGACGTCCAAGGCCTTCGGTGATATCGCTCACTCGCTCGGGGTCAGCGCCGATCGGTTCACGACCGCGTTGGGGGATCTGAAGCAGTCACTGGCCAACGGCTGACAGCCGCCGAGTCTCACATCATCATCACAACTTCATGATCGACGGCGAGGATGGACGACCATGCGGATACTTGTCGTGGACGATGACCCGGCTGTTCGGCGGTCCTTGGAGCATGCGTTGGGCCGCGACGGCTACGACGTGGCATCCGCCGCTGATGGGGCGTCCGCCCTCGCGGAGCACGGCGCGTTCCGCCCGGACGCGGTGGTGCTCGACGTCCTCATGCCCGAACCGAACGGGCTTGAGGTATGCCGGACGCTGCGTTCGGGCGGGTACGACACGCCGATCCTGATGCTCACGGCCCGGGACCTGGTCACCGACCGGGTCGCCGGGCTCGACGCGGGGGCCGACGACTACCTGGCCAAGCCCTTCGCCCTGGAGGAGCTGCGGGCACGACTTCGAGCCCTGCTGCGGCGCAGCGGCGCAAGGGCCGAGGTGCTGCACTTCAGCGACGTCGACCTGGACTTGAGCGGCCGCCGGGCCGAACGCGCCGGCCGACGCCTGGATCTGACCAAGACGGAGATGTCACTGCTGGAGCTGTTCCTGCGCAACCCCCGCCGGGTGCTGAGCCGGACCCAGATCTTCGAGTCCGTCTGGGGCTACGACTTCGGCCCGGAGTCGAACGCGCTGTGGGTCTACATCAGCTACCTGCGAAGCAAGCTCGAAGCGGACGGCGGCAGCAGACTGATCCAGACGGTGCGCGGCCTGGGGTATGTCCTGCGCGAGGAGCCATGAACCTGCGCACCCGGCTGGCGATCGCCGGAGGGTCCATAGCCGCCGGCGCATTGGTGCTCGTTTCAGTGGTCCTGTATCCGGCCGTGGAAGCCAGCCTCCGTGGCCAGATCGACAGGTCCCTGGTGGCGGCCGCCGGCCAGGCACCGGACGTGGCGAAAGCCATCAAGGAGAAGTTCAGGGGGACGTCCAACGAGGGGGCCTTCCCAGCCGTTCCACTGGGGATAGGGAGCACCCAGCTGCAAATCGTGCCGGACCCGGTCCGGGCCGGGCCATCGGCGCAGTTCGTCGACCTCACAGACCGCGACGTCACCGTCGCGAACGGAACCGCCGCTGCCTACTTCCGTAACGCGGTGTACGACGGTGTCGCCTACCGCGTCTACACCGCCCCATTCCCAGGAGCACCAGGCACGCTCGTGCGCACAGCGATCCCGCAATCTGATCCCGCACCCACCCTGCGCCAACTCGCCTGGCTGCTCGCCGCATCGACGGTGGCCGCCGGACTCCTGGCGGCACTTGCCTCGCGCCTGGCCGCACGCCGCGTCCTGCGACCCGTACGTCGGCTCACCGAGACCGTCGAAATGATCCGCACGACCGGCGACCTGGCCATCCCGATCCCCGCCGACAGCCAGGATGAGATTGGCCGGCTCGGCTCCGCGTTCGCCGGGATGACCGCCGCGCTGGACGAGTCCGTCGGCGCCCAACGGCGCCTGGTGGCCGACGCCTCGCACGAACTGCGCACACCACTGACGAGCCTGACCGTGAACCTCGAACTGCTGGCGGAAGACCTGGCCGACCGGCAGGCCCCACACCTCGCCGCCGAAGCGCTCGATCAGGCCGGCGAACTCAGAGCACTGATCAACGACCTGGTCGACCTGGCCCGCTACGGCCAGCCCGCTTTCCACACTGAAGACGTCCGCCTGGACCTCGTCGCCGAGCGCGTCGCGGCCCGCGCGACACGTCGGGCAGCACAGATCGGATTCGACCTGACCTGCGCGCCCACCCTCGTCCACGGAGACCCCGACGCCCTGGAACGCGCCGTTGCGAACCTGGTCGACAACGCCGTGAAATGGAGCCCGTCCGGCGGCCGGGTCCTGATCAGCGTCAAGGAGGGCACTCTCGACGTCGCGGACACCGGCCCTGGGATCCCCGACAGCGACCTCAAATTCGTCTTCGACCGCTTCTACCGCTCACCCGCTGCCCGCGCGCATCCCGGATCCGGATTGGGCCTGGCCATCGTCCGACAGGTCGCCGAGGCTCATGGCGGGACGGCCGAAGTCGTGCCATGTCATAGCGGCGCGCTACTGCGCCTGAAGCTGCCGGTGTGTAGCGAACACGCTGAGCCCTGGGCAACACCGAGTTGAAGGTCTAGGCGGAGGTCTGGCTTTGCGCTCTCAGGAGAGCGCGGCGATCCAGTTGCGCAGGTTCGCGTCGGTCACTTCGCGGGCCGGCGTCACGTGTGCGAACGTTCCGTCCGAGGCGACCAGCGCGATCGTCACCTGCGTGAGATCCGGCGGGACCGTCATGTCACCCGAGAACACCCAACTGGCGGCGCCCTTGAAGTCGAGGCCGACCGGAGCGGCGAACGTTCCCGCCGACTTCGAGATCGAAGCCGCCAGTTGGTCCACGTCCTTGGGGTTCAACAACGAGCCCTTCCAGTCCTCCGGCGGCATGACCAGCAGGAAGCCCACGACCGGAGGCTTACCGGCTCGCGTCATCGGCAGCAGACGGCCGAGCGCAGTCCGGATCCCGTCCGCCGATCCTGCCACGATCACGAACGGCTTTCCGCGGTACGACGTGCTGTTGACGAACCCGCCACCGACCGCGTTGAGCCGGAAGCTGCCGATCTCGTTGGGCTCGACGTCACCGCCATCCGGCGGCACCTCAGTCGACTCGGCATCCGGCGGCACGTCGGTCGACTCGCCTTCCGGGGTCGCCACGGACGAGTCCGCGCCCGGCGGCAACTCGGTTGAGAAAGTGTCGGCCGCGATCACCGGGTCGAAGGTCACCTCGGTGATGACATCCGAGCTGCCGTACACCATCACCAGGCCGGTCTTCTCGTCCAGCGCGATCTCTCTGGCGTCCATGTCCGGCATCTGGTCACTGGATTCCACCTTGTCGCAGTGGTAGCGGACCGCCTTCCGCCCGAACAACGTCCGCGTGCCGAGCCGCTTCGCCGCTGGACACAGCTGTTCGAACTCCTCGGTGTCCGTCCGGTAGAAGAAGGTGAGGTCGGGGGACTCGTCTTCGCCTGGATTCTCGATCCGCCGGTATTGCGGGTCCTCGTCGGGGTTGTAGAGCAGCAGTGCCTTGCCGTCCCAGACCTGGTAGTACCCCGCTTCCGAGCCGGTGAGCACCGTCAGCCGGAATCGCCTGTTTCCGTCCGCGATCACCTCGAACGACTCCGAACCGCCGTCGTCGTCCGTGGACACGCCTCGAACCCTGACCAGATCAGGCGATACCGTTGACGTTGCCGAAGGCAACGCGGACCCGCTCCCTGATTGTTGCCCGCCACAGCCACCTGCTGCCGCGACGGCGAGCGCGATCGCGACGATGAACATCTTTGCTTGCTTCCCCCGCACAGTCATGCCGACTGCGCTCCTCCCCTGTCGGTGATGCTCCAGGGACCGGCGGAGGCGACCGGCCGTGATCCCGTGGTGCACCCCAGACCTGCCCCTGGGGCGCACGCAGTGCTGTTTCAGCTCAGTCTGCGCGCGGAGAGCCCTGCGCGGACTGAGTAATAGTGCTCAATTCGGCGATCACAACCCAGTTCGACTGCCACGTTGGCAACCTCCGTCTCTGTGGGCCCGCCCATCGGTAGCCATCCTGGGCAGTGTCCAGTTCTCTGATCGAGAACAAGAACAGCTCCTCGACGACCCACGGAACGGAGCTGCTCGGCACCGGCCCACCTTGTGTGTACAGGAGTTCCAAGACCGCCGGCAGGTTCAGGTCAGAAACAACATCAGCCACCGAGACCGCCGGGATGCGCTCGGTCCGGAAGGGAACAGCGTGGGAATTGAGGACCTGCTGAAGGGCGTCAAACCCGGATCGGGCGCCACGGCCGCGCACCCTACCGGCCCCCCAACAGGTCCAGCCGCGGAGTCACGCGACGCTGCGCTATGTGGAGCTCCGTCGCAGCGTCGAGTGCATCCCAAGGCTCCATGTCGATGAGTATGCCGTCGCAGCGAGCCGGGGAAGTACCCGGAGGCCGCGAATCGTTTGCAAGAGCGCGTCCCTCCGGTCTGTCGGTGACCCGGCGGCGGATAGTCCCCCCATAGCTGCAATGCCGAGCTAAGCAGTCCTCTAGAAGGTCCTGCGCGAGTCCATCGCCACCGGCACTTTGCGGTAGCACCCGGTCAGCTCGCGAGTTCCAGGCGCTGGCATGAAACGGAATGCTCGCACATGCCTCGTTCCGCGGCCTCACGCCAGTGACAGCGTGTCGGTTGGCACTCCGCAGGGACTCGGGACCATTCACAGATGGCTGCTGAACGCTTCGCTGATCGTCTGACCGAGCAGACCTACGCCTCAGATTACGAGCAGTCGAGCGCTCAACGCGGCACCGTCCCGTGACCGCCACGCCTCGCGCGTCCCGCGTCGGCGTTGCGTTACACCCATGCGCTCGAAATGACACGCAAGCGTCGTCGGCGACCGTTCGCCCGGCGGCAGCACTGCGTTAACAAAGCCGTTAGCAAAGTGCTGGTGATGAGCCCCAGACACGATGAAACCCGGGTCGGATTTGCCGTCTGACCTGGGGTTGTCGGTGGAGCCGCCTGTCGGAATCGAACCGACGACCTTCTCATTAAAAGTCCGTTGCCCTGAGCCCCAACCACGCCACGACCCCCGGCCTTGAGCAGTGATCGTGCTCAGTGGCCGGGGGTCGTTGACGGCTGTTCAGGGCCTATCGGGGGCCTTTCGGGGGCACTACCTTCTGATCCGTAGAGGCGGGCACTCTGATCGCGACCCGCTCGTCTGCGCTCCGGAGGTCGTCGGCCAGGTGCTCATCGTCGCTCGCCGGTGCAGGTCGTTGGGGTCAGGCTGGGGTCAGGTATTGCCTTCGGCCATGGCGTACATCACCGACTCGTTGCCCTCGCCGAAGGATTCGACAAGCCCGGCTCCGATCGCCTTGCACATCACGTTGGTTCGTCCGGCTTGCGCATCGTCCATTCGAGCGGCAGCGCCGCGAACCACATCACGTCGCAGCGCTCGCCCTGCCACACGCTGTGTGCGCGCATCGTTCCCTCGTGCACGAACCCCGCTCGGCGCGCCACAGCAGCTGACGCTTCATTGTCCGCCTCGACCGTCAGGAAGGCGCGAGCTGCGCCGAGCTCGAACAACCACCGTGTGAGCAGAACCACCGCCCGAGTCGCGTACCCGCGCCCTCGCGCGCTCGGCCCGATCCAGTAGCCGAACTGCGCTACGTCTGCCTTCGACCAGTCATCGACGCCACAGCAGCCGACCAGGCCACCAGAGGCTGCGTCCGTGATCGCGAATGCAACACCAGATGGTGGCTCCGTCGCGACGAACGCCCGCCAACTCGACGCGAACTCGTCGATGGTCGCTTCAGCGTCTTCGATCGAGAGCGGCGGAGCCGGTCGTCCGAGGCGGTCGTGGGCCCCGTTGTAGCGTCGGATCGCTGGATCGGCGAATGCTTCCGCCATGAACCCGGCGTCATCTCTCGACCAAGGCCGGAGAGTGACCACGCCATCCGAGAGCGACACGTCCGGAATGTCGGCATCCGCTTCACGCACGTCTACCAGATCCTTCCGTTCCAGTTTGACCCTGCACAGGTCGAACCCGGAGTTTACCGTCGAGCCTCCTCAAGGCGGCCCTCTGAGCGAGGGCAACTGGAAGCGGTCGGTTCGCTGGTCGGCTGCGATCAAAGCGGTCGGTGTGCCGACGCTCCGGGTGTCGAGATCTGCGGCACACGGCCGCCTCGGTGTGGCTCGGCTCCGGCGCTGACCCGAAAGTCGTTCAGCGCATCCTGGGGCACGCGTCGGCGGGCATGACGATGGACCTCTACGGGCACCTGATCGACCAGAACCTCTGGGACGCGGCCAAGAAGCTTGGGCGATCGAGGCGGGGAACGAAGAACCCCCGGGCGAGGAAACTGGGTCCTGACCTGGGGGTTTGGGCGGAGCCGCCTGTCGGAATCGAACCGACGACCTTCTCATTACGAGGAGGACGCTCAGCGTCGCATTCGCCCTCTAGCAGCGCTTCTAGCAACACGAACCCAGCCCACTCGAATTCCACTATGAGTTTTCAAGAGTTCGCACCACGTCCTGCACCACGCGGCATCAGACATCACGGCTGAGCGACTTCGCCGCGACCCAGCGCCCACCTTCGGTTGGGCCGCGTTCGAGGTAGCTGAACCACTCATGCCTATTCGCTGGTCGGTGGTGGCACCCTCACCCCGGCCGACTAGGTGGTGACCGATCCGCGATGGACCTCGACAGCGAAGGCGGCGCCGAACGGGGCGAGCTCCGGGTCGGCGGGTTCGCGGGGTGGCAGTTGACGCCCTGCCAGCTCCAGAGCTTGCCGCCGCTGAGACCGATCCCGCCTGGTACGTAGCCGAGTGCCCACCCGGCCGCGCCAGGCTGGGTACGGCCTATCCGTTGCGCGGCCTTGATCCGGTCGCGGAACTCTTCCTCGATGTAGATCTGGCCATGGCCGGGGCCACCGTCGAGCGTGATCGTCGGACCAGCCATCAGAACGCCTCCCTGGACAGCGACGCGTCTTCGGCCGCGGCGTACCGGCCGCGTCCTGGGCTGCCCGCGACGGGGCCGACGGTTCCAGAGGCCGGAACATTTGCTGCGCGACCCACATCTCGACCGCGCGGGTGTTGCGCGGATCCGGGACGTAGACGACGCGGGCCTGCCAGTCGTCGGAGTTCGTCCGGCGCCACTCCAAGATCAGGGCCGGCCACGGGCCGCGCGCGGTCGTCGTGGCCAGCACCCAGCAGTGCCGGCGCGTGGCGTCCGGCCCGGGGTATCGCGGGTACCGCTTATTGCCGCCCATGAGGCGACGATAGAACATGTGTTCCCTTAAGCCTCGATAACGAAGTCCACGACGTCGTCACTGTAGGGGACACGTCGCCTGCCCGTGATCACCGTGTCGTTATCTGGGGTGTCGTCGACACGCCGGGACTTCGTCGCGCGTCGGCCACAATTGGACGCGACGCGCCGACCGCCACCGGGCGAGTGTGTCCTCGGTTCGGCGTCGAGGTTGGCGTCAGGGGCAGGTTCTTTGGTAGGGGAGTTTGGGGAAGGACTGGGTCCATTCGGTGGGGGTCAGGTTGCGGCCGGCCATGGTGCAGGCCCAGGCGAGGGAATGGCCGGTGCTGATGTTCCACCGGTAGGTCTTGCCGTCGTACGCCGGAATCGTAAGAACGTCGCTGCCTTGCGTGAAGATCGGCGCAACGGGGATCGGGTTCCCTTCGGTCGCCGTGGTGATGGTGAGCTGGCTCTCTAGGGTGTGCGGGTCCCAGATCGTGACAGTGCCGTCCGCTGCTCCGGAGACGAGGCGGGTGCCGTCCGGGGAGAAGCGGATGGTCACGCCCTCAGCCTTCTGGGCGATCGTCGGGGCGGGCTTGACCGCACCCGATCGGGGGTCGATGGTGACGACACCTTCGGTCCCGGTGACTGCTATCAGTCGACCGTCAGGTGAGTAGGCAACTGCGTTGACCCAGGTCGGCAGCTTGCCCTGGTGGACGACCTTGCCGGTGGCGACCTCGACGATGCGCCAGGACATCGTGGCGCCACTGATGCCCTCCTCGAAGAGCACGGCGGTCTTGCCGTCCGGGGACGATGCTGTACAGCAGTCTGCGGTGAAGCCGTTCAGACCTCCCGTCGGCGTCAAGTCGCCGTCGAAGAAGATGCTGCCCTGGGGACTGCCGCCGACGATCCGGTTGCCGTCGCCGAAGTACAGGGCCGACCCCACACCCCCGCGATGTTCCTTCAAAATCTTGCCGGTCCGGGCGTCGACCATCACGACCACCTGTTGGTCGTTGATCAGCAGGCGCTCTCCGTTCGGGTGCCAGGAGGCCGGTGGGTGCGACTGCTGCCGGAGTTCGAGGTCGAGGCGGGTCGGCGGCGTCATCCGGCCGGTGGCCGCATCGGCAATGCTCAGCCAGGATGTGCCGGCCTCGTTCCACAGATAGGCGGTCCGCTGTCCGTTGCCTGAGGCAAGAACGTGGAGGTACCGGCGTGGCGGGGCGGCCTGGGTCCAGCGAAGGTACCGCCGCTGCCCGCCGAGATCGTAAGCACGGACGATACCCTGGTCGCCGGCCGTGTAGACCGTCCGCTGGTCCGGGCTGAACGCGACCGCCCAGGACACCTCCACGGTGCGCAAGCGTTGCAGTGCACGGCCGGTGGCCAGTTCCCAGATGACGACCTCGCCACCGTAGTGAGCCGTGGCCAGCAACTTGCCGTCAGCCGAGAAATCGGCAGCGCGCGGTGGATCCGCCGTACTGCGCAAGTTCCTGACGGTCTTCCCAGTCCGCGCATCGACGATCGTCGTCATGGTTCGGTCGTTCCGGACCGGGCCGGGATGCAGGAAGGCGAGCAGGTCGCCGCTGTCGGAGACCTCGACGATCGGCAGACCGATGCTGGGAGCGACAGGGTCGTCGCCGACAAGGTCGGGCCGCGCCCATCGCTCCCGGCCGGTGGCCACGTCGAACGCGGTGAGCGGCCAGGACCGGTACACCGTCCGGCCGTCAGAACTGAGCGCCGCCCTCTGCCACGCCCACCCCAGGTCGACCCTTCGTGGTGGCTGATCGAGCGCGCCGAGGTTCCATACCAGCGCGAACGCCCGCGCGATCTCCGCCTCGACGCCTTCTTTCTGCGCGCCGAGCGCGAGGTACCGGCCGTCTTTGCTGAACACCACGCTGTTCAGCCGCGGTACGTCGGGCGGCGGGACGACGGGCTGCGGGTTCACCGGCTGGAGAGTGCCGGCGTCCAGCAACCGGACCGGCCACGCCGGGTCGACCGGGTTGCCATAGTTGTCGCTGGCAATCGCAGCGATCAGGCGCCCGTCGGGACTGAAGCGGGGCCGGGTGAAGATGACCGCATCCTCCGCGACCGGCGCGAAGGTGTACGACTTGAGCACCTCTCCTGACTGCGCGTCATACAGGTGGAAAGTCGCCTTCTCATCGCCGGAGACGATCCGGGTGCCGTCGGGTGAGACATCGATGTTCTCGGTCCGGCCGAGCGGCGCGCGGATAGAGCGGACCAGGGTTGGGTGTTTGTTGATGGCGGCAACCAGGTTGGCTCGCGTGTCCGGGGCGTCGTCAAGGCGGACGCCCTGGGCCGCGAGGAGGAGCGACTGGCTGATGTCCTCGGTCACCAGGGCGCGGGCACCGACCTGGCGGGCCAGTTCGCGGCTGGCTGCTAGCTCGGCGCGGTCGGCTTGGCGAACGGCGACAAGGCCGGCGATAAGTGCGCCGACCAGCAGGATGGCCGCGGTGGCGAGGGCGGCGCGGAGGCGGCGGTTGACTCTCAACTGTAAGCGTTCACGGGTTTCGGCCGCACGTAGCTCGGTCTCTGACAATCGTTTGCTTGCGGCAAGGAAGTCTTCCTCGGTCGCGGTCAGCGTGGGCGTTGTACGTTCTCGCCAGTCGAATGCCTTGGCGAGGCGGACGCCGCGGTAGAGCTCGCTGTCGGGCCGGTCGAGGTTGTTCCACGAGTCAGCGGCGACCGCGAGGTGGTGCAGGATGCGCTGGCCCTCGAGGTCGTCCTCGAGCCAGCCTCGGAGCCGGGGCCAGGCGCGAACCAGTGACTCGTGCGCGATCTCGACGACGCCGGCGTCGCTGGTGAGCAGCCTCGACGCCACGAGCAGGTCGATCATCTTGTTGTCCTCGGGGCGAGTCACGACGAGCCGGCGCGGAAGGCGGCTGCGGATCGGTTCACCCTCCGGGCCAGGTGCGACCAGGCGCAGCAACAGGTCGTGCAGGACCGCGCGCTGCTCCGGCGAGATCCGTTCGTGGACCTCTTCGGCGGACTGAGCGACAGCACTCCGGATACCGCCCGAGGCGTTATAACCCGCGACCGTGAGCGTGCGACCCTCGCGGCGTTGCCAGGTCTCGCGCAGGGCGTGCGACATCAACGGCAGCGCGCCCGGCTGGTCGGCGACCTCATTGACCAGCAGATCGACCAACCCCGGCTCAACAACCAGCGAAGACAGCCGGGCAGGCTCCTCGATCGCTGCCCGCAAGTCGTCCCGCGTCATGCCCGACAGCAGGTAAAGACCGCGCTCGACCGTTCGCGCGAAGGCCGGATGGGCAGAAACGTCAGCGAGCCGATCGGCGCGGATCGACATCACGAGCGGCGCTTGGTGGGCATGCAACGCAGCCAGGAAACTCTCCCGCTCGGCAGTGTCCCGGCACAGCGAGAACACCTCCTCGAACTGATCCACGAGCAGCACCGGCGCCGTCGTACCAGACATCGCAGCCGCCAGCGCGGCGACCGGATGCGGACCCGGAGTCATCACCACGACCTGCTTGCCGTCGCGACGCAACCCTGCCGCCACCCCGGCCCGGACCAGCGAGGACTTGCCACACCCGGACGGTCCAGCGACCGCCAGTACCGAGGCATCAGTCAACTTGCGCAGGCAGGCCGCGATGTCGGAATCGCGACCGAAGAACGTGGCCGCGTCATCGACGTCGTACGGCTTCAGGCCCGGGTACGGGCAGATCGGGCTCGGTTCCGGCAGGGCACTCTCCGCGACGAGAGACGGGTCCTGGCGCAGGATCGCCTGCTCCAACGCGTCGACATCCTCGTTCGGGTCGAGGCCGAGGTCTCGGTTCAGCACGGTCCGCAGGCGCTGGATTGTCCGCAACGCCTCGCCCTGACGACCCGCCTGGTACTGCGCCGTCGCAAGCAGGACCCAGCGACGTTCGCGCAGCGGAGCCTCCATCACAAGGGACTGCGCCTTAGCCAGAACCTTGTCGTGCTGGCCCGACCGCAGCGCCGACTCGACATACAACTCATCGGCGATATGCCGCAACTCGACCAGTCGCGAAGCCTCAATCCGGGCCGGAGCCCAGCCCTCCAGCTCCGTCAGCGGCCGGCCGCGCCACAGCGTGAGCGCATCCGCGAGTACCACGGCCGATCGCTCAGGTTCGCCGGCCGCCAGCAGCTCACGAGCCCGTACCACCGCGCGATCGAATCGCTGGGCATCGATCTCATCGAGCGGAACGACGAGCCGGTACCCCAGCGGCAACGTCTCGATCGCATGCGCGCCGAGAACCTTACGAAGCCGGACCACACAGCCCTGCACGACTTTCTGCCATGACGGCGGCAGCCGCTCGCCGCCCCATAACACGTCGGCGAGCTGCTCTGCACTGACGACCTCCCCAGGGTTCACCGCCAGCGCTGCGACCACGACCCGGTCACGTCGCCCGAGAGCCTTCTGATCCCCCTCGATCGTGATCGGGCCCAGTACATCGATGCCCACCCCTCGACTGTCGACCTCCCAAAGCAGGTCGTCAACGGCCGAGTTACCGCCGTGATACCGCGCTCAGGCGTCGCGATACCGCCTTGCGCGACAACAGGAACACCGAGCGACCGGCGTACCCGGACCGCAGCGAGCGGCCCCGCCGGACTCGAGGACAGGAGACCGAATCATGAACCACCGCATCACGGCGATCGCGGTCATCCCCTTCGCCTTCGCCTTCGCAACCGTCGTACCGGCGACGGCGAGTCCGGGGGATCCCCAGCCGACGCAGCAAGTCGAGCCGTGGCCGGACGAGGGATCCGGCTATCCCGGGTACGCCGACCAGCCGGCCACACGACCGGCACCAGTCGAACCGGTCAATCAAGCGACTGCACTCCACACAACCTCGATCGCCCTCGGCGCACTCGGCGGTATCGCCCTCGGCGGAGCCGCGCTCGGCATCACCCTCGGCGTACAGCGACGCCGCGACCACTCGGCGCCGCACCCGACCTGAATCCGCACGCCGCGACCAACCGAAAAGGAGAAATCATGAACCGCAAGTACTGGGCCGCCGCAGTGTCCGCGCTTGCGCTGGGCGCTGCCACGCTCACCGCTACCGAAGCGTCGGCACTACTAGCCCCGGAGCCGGCGTCCGGTTCCACAACAACGCCGGATTGCCACTGGGCCTACCACCCTGCCTGCGAGGAGGTCCCCGTGTCGGTGCCACCCGCGGAGGCGGCGCTCGACCCGGGTCCGTCGGCCGACAACGCGGCCGAGGCCCGGCAGGCAGGCGCATCCGCACTCGGTGGCGCCGCCCTCGCGTTCGCCGGCATATGGCTGTACCGGCGTCGTCATGCGCCGGACATCTAGGCGGGTCGTCGTACCTGCGCGCCCCTGCAGGTACGGCGGATCCGTGTCGGTAGCTGGCCCGATCGTCAGATGGCAGGGTGGACGGCCACGCGCGTGGCGAGAGCCGCTGCTTCGTAGCGAATCGCGGTGCCGATCTTCCGGAGGATGTTGGAGACATGCACGCTGACGGCCTGTCGCTGATCACGAGTTCCTTGGCGATCTCACCGTTCGAACGTCCGGCGTGCAGGAAAGTCAGGATCTCTCCCGCTCCCGAGCAGTAAGGCTCGCCAGCTGATGCCTCCGTGCGGCGGTGGATCTCGTCCTTGTCGGTGGCATGGCTCAGAGTGCAGCCATGAGTGATGTGTGGAGCGCGGTCGCCGCGGGTGGTGCTGTCTGCGCGGTGCCGCCGGCAGTGCTGGCGTTGGTATGGGCCCGGAAAGCGACGACGGCCGCCAAGCGAGCGAACGAGATCGCCGAACAGGCCGCCCTGGACAACAAGAAGCTGGTTCAGATCGAGCAGGCGGCCGAACATGATCGTTTGGCGCCGCGGCTCGCCTTCAACCTCAGGGGCGCGGTGCCGGGTGGGGCGTGGAATACACGCTTAGCGTCGACCGGGCCGTCGACTCACTGACCTTGGCGATCGTCCGCGACTTCGACGAGGCGGCCGACAGCAGCATCATCCGCCTCACCGAGGCGACCGCTCCCGGCCCGATCGGGACACTGAGCTCCGTGCTCCAGCTGCCAGCGATGCCTGCCGGCGGCGCCCGCAGAGTCGTGCTGTGGACATCCGACATGGACCGGGCCGCCAAGGCGACGGTGAGATTCCGCAGCGAAGCACAGCACGATGAGCGGACCCGGACCGATCTGGTTAACGACGTCGTGATCCCTGACCTGATCCCCTTCAAGGCGTAGTGGATCCGAGACAGTCCCCTGGGGATCTTCAGGGTTCCGTCGGTACGGCCGGATAGCTTGCGGAAGTGGACGCTCTCGAGCTCCCGCGGCGGTTCGCTCTGGAGACGGCCGGACAGGTGGTCGTCTATGGCGTCCGGTTCGATACCGGCCACGGGTCGGCGCAGATCGTGAACGCACCTTCCCCGGTACCGCACTGGGGACACCTCGACGACCTCACGCACCTTCTCGGCTTCCTTCTCGGCATTTGGGCCGGCTGGAATGGTCTCGCGTAGGTACACGCGGGTCTTGGAGATCGGGTCTACCCCGGCGTAAAGCTTGACCCTCAGGGAGCCGGACGGCAGGGTCTCGATCTGGCCCGCAGACCGCTTGGACTTCGCCTTCTCCTTGGCGATGCGGTGGATGATAGAACCCACTCGCACCACGACCCGCACCACGAGTGCCGGAATGAAGAAACCCCCGGGCGGAGGAACTGACCTCTGACCTGGGGGTTTGGGTGGAGCCGCCTGTCGGAATCGAACCGACGACCTTCTCATTACGAGGAGGACCTACCTACAGCGTCACATCCGCTCTCTGCCAGCGTTCTTGTCCACGCGGCCGCCCGCACTGCGCGCGAAATTCCCCATAGGTATCCGCGGTTTCGTGCCACGAGTGATGCCACACCCCATCGGCCGCGTCCTGCGGCCCAAAGCCCCGGCCCTGCGGCGCTTCTTTGTGCGGGCTGGATATTGCAGATTCTGAGACCTACTCTAATTTGAGAGTTGATCTCAGAAAGGAGCTGCGATGGAGACCGCACTCGACCCGCGCCGGTGGTGGGCGCTCGGGGCGATGTCAGTCAGCTTGATCGTGGTCGGGCTGGACCTGACCGTGCTCAACGTGGCGCTGCCGACGCTGGCGACCGAGCTGGATGCCTCGATCAGTCAGCTGCAGTGGTTCGCGAACGCGTACACGCTGGTGCTGGCCGCGCTGTTGCTACCGGCCGGGCTACTGGGGGACCGGTTCGGGCAGAAGCGGTTGCTGATCGGGGCACTGGTGATGTTCGGGGCCGCGTCGGCGGCGTGCGCGTTCGCGTCGTCGCCGGGGGAGCTGATCGTGTTCCGGGCGGCGCTCGGCATCGGCGCGGCGTTCCTGATCCCGCTGTCGATGTCGTTGATCAACATTCTGTTCGCGCCGGAGGAGCGAGGTCGGGCGATCACGCTGTGGGTGATGGCCAACTCGCTCGGCATCCCGCTGGGGCCGGTGCTCGGCGGCTGGCTGCTGGATCACTACCGGTGGGGATCGATTTTCCTGATCAACGTGCCGCTGGTGCTGATCGGTGTGGTAGCCGTCGCGCTGCTCGTCCCGGCGATCCGTGGTCACCGCTCCGGACGGATCGACGTACTCGGCATCGGCTTGTCCGGCGCGGGGCTGGTGGCGCTCACCTACGGGTTCGTGTCGGCCGGTGAGCGTGGGTGGGGTGATCCGTTGACGCTCGGGGGGATCGCGCTCGGGCTGGTGCTTTTGGCGGCGTTCGGGACCTGGCAGACGCGTGCCGTGGATCCGTTGGTCGACCTGGGTCTGTTCAAGTCGCGCGAGTTCACCTGGGGCACAGTGCTGGCGACTGTCGCGTCCTTTGCGCTGATGGGGTTGCTGTTCGTGTTGCCGCAACTGTTCCAGGCGGTCCAGGGTGCCGACGCTTTGCAGACGGGGCTGCGATTGCTGCCGATCATTGGCGGTCTGCTGGTCGGGGCCAAGGTGGCCGAGCGGCTCGTCGTCGCTGTGGGCGCTCGGGTGACCGTCGCGGTGGGATTCGTGCTGATGTTCGGCGGTCTCGTGGCGGGAGCGTTCACCGGTGTGGGTGACAGCTACGGCTATGCGGCGATCTGGGTGAGCGTGGTCGGGCTCAGTATCGGCTTCACGCTGCCGCCGGTGATGGAAATGGCGACTGGAGCGTTGAGCGCGGAACGCAGTGGCGCGGGCTCAGGTTTGATCCAGGCGCTGCGCCAGGTCGGCGGCACGATCGGTGTCGCGCTCCTCGGCACAGTGCTGAACTCGGCGTACCGCGACAAGCTGGACGTTGCGGGCCTACCGCCCGCGGTCGCTGACGCGGCACGCGACAGCGCATCCGGCGCCGTTGCCATCGCTGCCAAGACCGGCTCGTCTTCGCTCGCTCAGTCGGCCCGGGAGGCGTTCGTACACGGCATGAACGCCACTCTCTGGACCTGTTGCGCGGTCTCCGTCCTCGGCCTGCTGCTCGCCGTTGCCTACCTGCCGCGTCGATCGGCCGTGTCAGTCGATGAGGGCCCGGCGGAAGTTGTCACAATCAAGTCATGACCAAGGAGAAGCCGACCGGGCTGCGCGAACGCAAGAAGGCGAAGACCCGGGCGGCCATCCAGGAGCACGCACTCCGACTGTTCCGACAGCAGGGGTACGCCGAGACGACCGTGCAGGAAATCGCCGCCGCTGCCGAGGTGTCTCCCGCGACCTTCTTCCGGTACTTCCCGACCAAGGAGGAGACGGTTCTGTTCGACCGGCTGGACCCGGTGATGATCGACCTCTTCCGGTCCCAGCCGGCCGAATTCGGCCCGACCGAGGCTCTGCGCGGCACGGTGCGCGACAGCATCACCTTGATGAGCGAAGAGGAGTGGGAGCTGGAGTCCCAGCGCCAGGAACTGATCCTGAACGCCCCCGAGCTGCGGGCCAGGATGATGGACCAGCTGTACGACAGCATCGACCTGCTCGCGGAACTCGCCGCCGAACGCATCGGCCGCTCACCCGACGACTTCGCCGTACGAGCCTGGGCCGGCGCGGTCGTCGGCATCGTCATGGCCACCTACCGCGCCACCGGAAACACCCACCTGCACGAGTTCCTCGCCCTCCTCGACCAAGCCATAACCCACCTCGAAGCAGGCGTCCCACTACACACCCAGTGACCGGCGCCAGATTAGTTGCCTAGGACATCGAGGTGGCTGTGAGGCCTGGAGTCAGCAGACGCTACTGCTCTTCGAGTTCCAGCCACGATCCACGGCCGATCAGCCGCCGCCAACCTCGCCTGCAACGGTGGGTAGGTCGTCGGGCCGCAGGTCCGGTCGCAGCCGGACGTAGCGCATCCGGTGACAGGCTTGTCCGGCCTGTGTTGCGGCGTCGGCGGTGACCTCGGCCACGACGGTTGGTTCGACCTTGGTCAATGGTTTCTTCGAGTCGGGGCGACCCCACCGGTACGACGTGATCTGGTCCGGCCAGGGGTGTCCCGGCCGCGCGGGGGCGAGTACGGCGGCGAGCTGGGCCGACTGCTCGGGCTTGAGCGGGACGGTTCGTCCGACCACGACCAGCTCGGCCTCGGCGTTGTAGAGGCCGACGATGACGACCTCGGGGTGGGTGATCGAGCCCAACACCCCGCCGACGATGACCTCGCGGGTCTGGCGGTGTTTGACCTTGCCCCAGGCGTCGCGGCGGCCCGGGGTGTAGCGCGTGCCTGCACCTTTCACGACCAGTCCCTCCACGCCCATCGCGGCGGGAAGCCCCTCGAACCATTCGGTGGCTTCGTCGAGATCGGCCGTAACGGGAGTCAGTTGCAGCGGTGGGGCCCACCGCTGCGCCAGTTGCTCGAGGCGCTGCCTGCGTACCGTCCAGCGCTGGGTGCGCAGATCAATCCCACCGGCGGCGAGCAGGTCGAACGCGGCAAACGAGGCGGGCAGCTCGGCGGCCTTGCCGCGCGCCTTGGCGGGGCTGGTGACGAGTCGCTGCTGGAGCGCGTCGAAGCTCAACCGGCCGACGGCGGCGGTGACGATGTCGGGGAACCGGTCGCTGATGTCGTGACGGTTGCGGGTCACAGCCGCGCCTGGTCACCGGACCGGACGATCGCGACCCGGCTAGTTGACTGAACTCTTCCCAGTGTGCGGGATAGCAGCCGAGCCCGCCTCCGCCGGCGCAGACGAGCAGCTAGAAGACTCGATCACTGATCAGCGCGCGGGATGTGCCACGCGTTCCAGTCGCGCCAGCGCCTCGTTGGCCGGGCCGGATGCCTCCTCGGGTGACCAAGGCTTGACCGCAAGCGAGGAGACGTAGGTGTGCATGTAACCGCGCAGGAGCAGCCAGTGGACGACGTCCGCGTCCAGCTTCCCGAGGGTCGTGGGCACATCGTGATTGCTGCCCAACGCTGCGTCCGCAGCGAGTAGGTCTTCCCACCATGGGCTTGCCAGGAGCGCGTCGAGGGATTCGATCTCCATGTTCCCTGAGATCGGGTCAGGCTCCTTCGGCCGTTCCGCGAGGGTGTTCCAGAGCCTCACCATTGCCGCATACGTTTGAGAGTGCCGGTCGTTCGGATCGGCGAACCACCGTTCCTCCCGGTCCTGCTCCTCCAGCACCGCTCCGATCCAGTTCTCTAGCGCCGCCTCGACGTCGGCCTGCCACTGCCGGTAAAAGGGGTCGAAGTTGAGCCTCTCCTCAGCGGTGAGGGCAATGAAGAAGTGCAGGAGCATCCCGTAGTGCTGCGGCGGCACGTTCAGGTCGCAGGTCAGCTCCAGAGGCATCCAGACCAACCCACCGCGCGCCCGGCAGTGCGTCTGGTCGAACGCTGCCTTCATGCGTGGCAGGACGGTATTCGAGTTCAAGATCTGCAGGCAGCGGACGAGTTGAGCGAGCAACGCGGCCCCCGGCAGGAAGTACGGCCAGGTGGCCCCTCGGCTCGCTGGAGCGGAGGCGTTCGCCGACAGCACCGAGAACGTGGGGGACCCGGAGATGACTTTGTGAAGCCCTGCATGTCTGCTGCGAACCTAGGGCTGGCCAGGTACGCGGCGGTGACCTCGCCGGGTTCGGCGCCGTCGGGGTACGCGATCAGGGCGACCAGGCGGTTCGCGCCGGCGTCGTGGTCGGTCCAGATCCCGTCCGTGGTAACGCCGTAGGCGCGCAGGCTCGGGATGTGCCGCGGCCAGTGCACGGTCGCGTAGTCCCGGAGCGCTTCGGCCGTGCCCAGTGTGTAAATCCTGAGCTGGTACACGATCGTCAGAATCCTCTCGGTATGGCCTGTGTGGGGTGCAGCATGGAGCGGAGCGCCGGGTCAGCCGATGAGGCTTACACCCAGGGCGAGGACGGCTAAGCCCTGCAGGACGGCTCTGGGGACGACGATGCGGTCCCAGTCCCGTTGCAGGGTGCGGGCGTTGGCGGGAGTTTCGTGAGCGTCGGCGGCCGCGGTGAGTCTGCGGTTGATGGGTGCGCTGATGCGCAGGTAGAGCAACACCCAGACCACCAGCAGCAGAAATGCTGCTCCCGCGACCGCTGATTCGGCGGGCCGGCCGGCCGCCGCGGCGAGCACGGATGCGGCGGCGGCCGCGATGATGCCGAGGATTCCGGGAGCGGGCATTCGCCGGTCGGCGAACCGGTGCACGTTGCCCACGCTCGCGGTGAGGGTGGCGTCGTCGACTCGCGCGAGCGCGGATCGTAGGACGAGGGCGCAGAAAGCGTCGGTGCCGTAGACAATGCCGGTGCTGACGATCGCCAACAGCGCGGCGAGTTGCGAGAGCAGTGTCATGCCTGGGCCTCGGGGCTGCCGAGCGGCGGCAGGGCGCCGATCTGCTGGAACATCTGCATCAGGTTCAGCTCGTCCCAGTGCTCGACGAACATGCCGTCCTGGACGCGCCAGATGTCGATGCTGCGCATTTCGACGGGTTTGCCGCTGGCGGGGACGCCCAGGAACTGCCCGGTGTGGGTGCCGCGGTAGATGAAGCGGCCCACGGCGCGGTCACCGGAGATGATCAGGTCGTCCATCGTGACGTTCACGTCGGGCAGGCCGGTGAAGAAGGCAGTCCAGAACTGACGGTTGGCCTCGCGTCCGTCGGCGACGAAGTCGTTGTGGTTGATGTAATCCTCGGCGACGAATCGGTCCACCAGGTCCGGGTTGTGGGTGTTGAGCATCTCGACGAAGAGGTCGGCGAGCTGGTGTTCGGGTGTGGTCATGTCGGTCTCCTCATGTGGTTAGCATCGCTAGCGCTAGCAACGCTAACCCCGCGATGCGCTTACGTCAATAGCACTGCTAGAACATCTATCAGTGCTACGGTGAGGTATGGCTATCGAGGACCGCCGGCAGCGCGAGCGCATCGCCCGTCGCCGGCTCATCACGACGACAGCGCGTAACTTGGCCGAGAGCGAAGGCTGGGATGCTGTCACCACGCGCAGGTTGTCCGCCGAGATCGAGTACAGCCAGCCGGTGCTCTACAAGCATTTCGGGTCGATGGACGACATCGTCGAGGCTGTTGCACTGGACGGCTTTGGCGAACTCGCCGAGACACTGCGCGCGGCCCGTCGTCGTAGCGCCGAGCACGACGACGAGATCGGCCGGGTTGCCGCCGCTTACAGCGGCTTCGCCGCGAAGAGCCCTGCGCTCTACGACGCGATGTTTACCCGGCCCACGCGACTGCACTTCGGTGCACAGGACACCCCGACGCCGCTGCACGAGGCATTCAGCGAGCTGCGCGAGGCAGTCGCCACCGTTGCTACTGCGCGCGACGTCGACACTCTCACCGAGGTCCTTTGGGCAGCGCTGCACGGAATGGCCATGCTCGCCCGCAACAATCGGCTACGGCCTGGGCATGACGCCGACCGCATCGAGGTCCTGGTCGCCCAGTTCCGCACCTCCGGGTCCTGAAGCGGCTGTATCAACCTGAAGTGGTTCTGGCCGTATTTCGGTGCGCCACGAGGCGCTGTTGGTTCGGATGGAAGTGAGAGACCGTCCATCTCCCTGCCGTCGTAGCGGTGGGGGTGGAGCTGGAGGCAGCCGATCCGGGATCGCCGGGTAGGTGGGAGGAGCCTCGACAAAGTCGTGACGGTCCAGGACTGCCGGATGGGCCGTGCCCTCAAGGACCTGATCCGCGGTATCGGCCGACCATCGGTACCTCAGGCGTCCGCAGGCCAACGGTTGACTTGTTCAGTGAAGGAACCCGTCCCACTTCAATTCCTAGCGGGATCCGCCGGGCATGCCGTGCTGGCCGGGCAACTGTTCGACGGCCCGGGCCAGCTCCAGTCCGACCGGCCCGAGCAGGTCCGGTGCCAGCTTGCCCACCCTGCCGTGTTGCCCTAGGCAAGCGCTTCGCGCCACCCAACGCTGTCTCGGCCCGCGTGTTGAGTCCGGCTTGCAGTCGGGCGAGGCGGGGACCCCCGTCGGAATCGAACCGACGACCTTCTCATTACGAGGAGGAAGCTCACCGTCACATCTGCCGTCCTCAGGCGTGATTCGTTGCAAGGAACCTGTCTCCGGTGCCCGTATTTTCATCCGTATCGGGCAGTTCGCTCCACGAATGGCTCCACGCCGCCGCTACAACTCGCGACCCTCAGGTAGACGACGGTGGCTTTGGGCCTGCGCACCGCGTCGAGCAGTTCCGCGGTGACTGCGACGACTCCACGTTCAGCGGCCTGGGCGGCGAAGACTCCGCCGAAAGCCCCGTCGGTACCGATGATGTCGTGCTGCAGGTGGACCGCGATGACCGCGGTGGATGACGGTGTGAGTTCCATGATGATCTCCGGTGGTGGGGTCGAGCTGGTCAGGCGGGCAGGGGCGGCGAGCCGATGGCCTGGGTGTGGGCTCGGCGGTGAACGGGTTGGAAAGAGAGGGCGCACACGCGAGTCGGGGGGTGTGCGTGTGCGCCCTCTCGTCTATTCGGGGGCTGGTCTGGGAGCCCGATCCGGAGCGGCAAGAGTTGTGGGGGCTGGCAGCAGGAGGAGCTTGCCGGTGGTGCTGCGGGACTGGAGCGCCTCGTGGGCTTCGGCCGCGTCAGCCAGTGGGTAGGTGGTGGTGATGGGTGGGGTGAGGGTGCCGGTTTTCAGGTGGTCGAACAGGAGGGCGGCTTGGCTGTGGAGGGAGGCGGGGGTGCTGACGAAGTGGCGGAGGGTGGGGCGGGTGATGGTCAGGGAGCCGATGGGGCCTAGGCGGGACAGATCGAAGGGTGGGACTGGGCCGCTGGATTGGCCGTAGAGGATGAGGGTGCCTCTCGGGGCGAGGGCGTGGAGGGAGTCTTCGAAGGTGGTCCGGCCGACGCTGTCGTAGACGGCTGCGGCTCGGCCGGCGACCGTGGACCGGAGGTCTTCGTAGGCGACTGCCTGGTCGGCACCGGCGGCCTGGGACAGGGCTGCCTTCTGCTGGGTGGAGACGGTGGTGATGACCTTTGCGCCAAGGGATTTGGCCAGTTGGGTGAGGAGCAGGCCGACACCACCGGCGCCCGCGTGGACGACGATCAGGTCGCCTGGCTGGACGGCATACGAGTCTGTGGTCAGGTACTGCGCGGTCAGCCCCTGCAGCAAGATCGCAGCGGCCTGCTGATGGCTGACCTCGGCCGGCAGCGGGATCACCTTCCAGGCCGGCGCCACCGCCTCGTCGGCGTACGACGCCTGGACACCTTGCCAGCAGACGCGTTGGCCGACCATCGGCGTGGATACGTCCGGCGCGACCTCGGTGACCACGCCGCTGCCCTCGCCGCCGGGGACGTACGGGAACTCGCGCGGATAGGCGCCAGTACGCTCCTGGATGTCGAGGTAGTTGACGCCGGCCGCCACCACCGCGATCCGCACTTCGCCTGCTTGCAAAGGGATCGACGCCCGCTCGACCAGACGCAGGGTGTCCCGGTCGACCGCCTCGATCACCTTCACCGGTGGAACGCTTCGACGGCCTGCCGGACGCGTTCGGCCGCCGCGAAGCCTGCCAGGTCCGGCGAGTGGTCACCACGGATGGCCTGCGCGAACAGCGTCAGCCGGGTGGTTTCGGAGCCGGGCGCGCCGCTCAGCTCGACCGGACGCCAAGTATTGCCCTCGGCAACGAACAGGTCGCGCCAGGCGGTGAGCTTGTAGGACTGCTTGGTTCCGCGCAGGATCCACTCGTAGGTCTCCGGGCCGGCAGCCCCGACGATCCCGCTCAGCTGGACCGGGACTTTCCCTGCCTTCAGCAGCCCGTAAGCAGCTGTCTCGCTCGCCACGCTCCGGTGCTCCAACTCCGTGTGCACCGCGCGCAGCGGGCCGATCAGCCGGTCGGTGAGATAGGCGAAGTGCGAGAACACCTCGCGCACGAACCCGCCCTGCGCCCGCTCGCCGACCCAGGTCGCCTCCGCCTGGAAGCCTCGCGGCCAGACCGGAAACGCCAACCTGATCTCGACTCCGAGTACTTCGCCGACCTGGCCGTCGGCAATCGCCTGTTCGACGTACCGGGTCGACAGCCGATCGGACAACACGAAGTTCACCCCCGCCGCCTGCCCCGCCTTGGCTGCCGCCGCGAGCATCGCCGCCGCATCGGCGTCTGACACGGCCAGCGGTTTCTCACAGAACACCGCCTGACCGGCCTCGAACGCCGGCACTGCCAGCGCCGCGTGGGTCGCGGGTGGCGTCGCGAGATAGACCGCGTCGACATCGTCGGCACCGATCACGTCAGCGATCGAAGTACTGAAGCTGACGCCCAGGTGTTCGGCCTGGAGTAAGGCGATGGTCTCCGGCGCGAGATCTACCGCGTGAGTGACGGTGAAATCCGGGTGGCCGAGCGCGTCGGCCAGCAAATGCCGCCCCATCGCGCCGAGGCCGACAATGCCGAGGCGGATCGGTGGTGTGGTCATGCCGACCAGTCTGTTGCGGCAAAGACCTTCCGGTCCATCTACTCTTTGTACATGAAACCGTTAAGCCACGACTTCATGGATGATCTGCGGAGACTCCGCGTACTCCGGGAGTTTCGCGAACGTGGCACGGTCACCGCGACCGCCGGGGCGTTGCACCTGACCCCGTCGGCGGTGTCCCAGCAACTCGCCGGTCTGTCCCACGACCTCGGGTTCCCGGTCACGCGCAAGGACGGCCGCCGGATCGCGCTGACGCCCCGCGGCGAGGCCCTGCTGGCCCACGCCGACGCGGTCTTCGCCCAGCTCGAGCACGCCCGCCACGACCTACAGACCTTCGATGAGACGCTCCGCGGCACCGTACGCATCGGCGCCTTCTCCACCGCCCTGGCAGGCCTGTTGCCGGCGACCTTGTGCAGCCTCGCCACCAATCATCCCGACCTGGTCGTCACGGTCCGCCAGAGCGAGCCGCCACAACTGTTCGACGCGGTGGACGCCGGCCGCCTGGACGTCGCAATCGCGGTCGCCTTCGACGGCTCCCCGACCGTCGGCGACCCGCGCTACCACCGGGTCGAGTTGGGCGCCGATGTGCTGGACATCGCAGTACCAGCTGATCATCCACGTGCCGGAGACTCCGCGATCGACCTACGAGAGCTCGCCAAGGACCCATGGATCACTGGGTCTCCTGGTGGTTGCTGCGCCTCCATCACGGCCACCGCCTGCGCCGCGGCCGGGTTCACCCCGGACATTCGCCACCAGGTCGACGACTGGCTGGCTGTGACACAACTGGTCGCGCTCGGCCAGGGAGTCACGCTCCTTCCCCGGCTGGCCCAGCAGAACCTGCCACCCGCCCTGACAGTTCACCCGGTCGCCGGGCAACAGCCGCGCCGGCATCTGTTCGCCGCAGTACAAGAAGGCGCCCAAGGCTCCCCACTCCTCCAGGCTGTACTGACCCAACTTGCAGCATCGCTCTGACCCATGTCGGCTGTGCAGCAATCGCTCAATCCAGGCGAAGACATCGCGCAGGGCAGCCGGGTCGCCAATCGCGTGGGGCATCACATCGTGGCGGAACACCCAGTCGACGCGCCCCGCGGGATCTGCGCCGTCGTCGGCCTCAAGAGCGGCGGCTGCCTGCGGAAAGGTCCTTACGAACTCCTCTCGGATGTTGTCGCTTGTGAGGAGCACGCCGACACGCTAGCTCAGGTCGGAGTCCACTCATCGTGAGTGCACCGGACAGCGGCGGAATCGGTCGCTTGACCTTGCTGGCGCCAGCGATGCGCGGATGGCTCCTGTGGGCGTGGCTTGGGGTAGATCTTTCTCAGCCCGTTGACAACGTTCAGCAATAATGCTGCGTGGTGATTAGTGTGAGCATGCACAGCGAACCATCTGCCGTGGGCCCCGCCTCCGTGGTGCCCACGGTGGTTGATGTGCCCGGGGATGCCCCCGTCCGCGTCGGGACAGCGGGCACGCGTGATCAGGAGTTCGCCGAGTTCGTGGTCGCGTCCGGTCGATATTTGTTACGCACTGCTGTGCTGCTGTGTGGTGACCCGGTCCGTGCGGAGGAGTTGGTCCAGGCCACCTACGAGCGCATGTATCGATCCTGGCGACGCGTGGCGCGCGACGGCGACCCGCAGGCGTACGCGCGTCGGGTGCTGGTCAACCTGCGGGTGGATGGGTGGCGGCGCACGCGTCGCGAGGTCGTCGTCGACCCGGGCGCGCTGCCCGAACCGGCCGGGCCTGACAACACGGGTGCCGTCGTCGCCCGTAACGCCGTGGTGCAGGCTCTGGCCCGGCTGCCGCTGGCGCAGCGGCGTGTCGTGGTGCTGCGACACCTGCTCGACCTCACCGAGACCGAGGTTGCCCACGAGCTGGAGATCTCGGTCGGCACGGTTAAGTCCCACCACGCGCGCGGGATCGCCCGGCTGCGCGAGATCTTCGCGGAGGGGGATCTGCGATGAGCGTCCAGCTTCATGATGACGACGTCGTCGCCCGGCTGCGGGCGGGCGCCCCGGGCTACCCGGATGCCGGTCCCGACGCCGGGCGTACCCTCGCCGCCGCCCGGCGAGCGCTGCGCCGCAGCCGGGGCCGGCGGGCGCTTCGCAGCGTGGCCGCGGTCGTGGCCGCGGTCGTCGGACTCACCGCGGCAGGCCCAATCGAGCTGCCCGGCGGCGGCAGGTTCGTCATGCCTGGCGGGTACGACGTCCATTCGCTTATCAACCAGGGTGAGCCGCCGGTGTTCCCGCGCCAAAGGCAGCTTGACGACGTGGAGGACCTGGAGGGTCAGGTTCTGCCGGTGGCAGACGACTTGGGGCTCACCAGGTATATCGACGAGAAAGCGGCGTGGGGTCGTCCGGCGTGCCGCGTGTTCACCTGGTCGCACGGAGCGTTCCTGGACCGCGACTCGGGTTGTGCGAATCCCGACGACCCCGGGCTGCCGTTCGACGCTGAGAGCGAGGGTGCGTTCACACGGGTGTCCGACGCGATCGAGCACTCTGGCGTGAATGTGCACCGGATTGAGAAGGGCGGCTGGGGCCCCGGCACGTCGTTCCACCTCCGCGACAGCTCCTGGAGGTGGAACTGGTACTACTCCTACGTTCCCGGCACCCCAGCCGACGCCCCAGAAGAGGTGCGCACGGAGACAGGACTTGGCGTCAGGCTGCAGGTCCACGTCAGCGGTGACTGGTGGTTCACCGTGGAGCCCGACGACTGACATGGCGACGTAGGCCGGCGGCCGTTGCGTCCATGGCCATTGGACAGAACGCGCAGTCAGACTGCGCGTTCTGTCGGATCATCGTGCATGACGGCGTGGCCCGCAGGGTCCTCGGTGTTTCCCATCACCAGGAGAGGAGCTCGATCGTCCTTGTGGAAGTCGACCTTGGTGACGGCATACGGGGGAGCATCAGCCAACTTGTTGACCCGCCGCATCGCGTGTGCGTTGATGGAGCCTCGGTCGGCAATCGACCCGTGGGGGGTCTGTCGTGCGCAACCAACGCTTCATCAGTCTTATCGCCGGCTGCGCTGTCGCCGTCGGGGCCCTGTTTGTCGTCCCAGCATCTGCAGCTGCTCAGGCCACGGTAGAGCGGTTCGCAATCTCATTCGAAGCAGGGCCCGACGAGGTAAGCGACACATGCGCCGGGGAGGGCGTCGTCGGGATCCTCACCGGAACCGGCACCTTCGCCGGACAACGGGTCGAGACGGATTCCGGAACACACTTCCGGGTCGTAATCACGTTCCTGTATCGGGTCGACTTCCCGGATGGGTCATACCTGGTTGCGTCACAACGCGAGCCCATGACGGTCAACGAGAACCCGCTCGTGGGGGTCTTCACCTTCGGTGGGACGCTGCTGGAACGCGGAACCCTCTATGACGCCGCCGGAAACATCATTGGCAACGAGATGTTCCATGCTCGCTTCCGGACGACGATCGTCGATGGGACCCCAACCGTCGAATTCGATCAAGGCTTCATCCGATGCCGATAGCGAATTCGAGGCGAGTCACGGTGCAGCCCAGGTACAGCAAGGCTCATCATCCGAACCAGCCCTAGCCGACCTAACTCCCGCCTCAACGACGAATTGGTCGCATAGCCGGCGGCTGAACCCCTGGGACTGGTTCGGCGAGAATCACGGCCGCCCATCGGCCATCCCGACACATGCGGTCAGGACACTCCTGCAACCTGCTCGTTAGTCGCGGGGTAGATCGGCCTGGCCTCGCGCAGCGCCCTCGGCAGCACGTGATCGACACCGTCCACAACGCAGACGCCAGATGGCGACCACATCCCACTATCTAAGCTCAAGGGAACATATGTTCTAGTCGCGGTGGCCGCTCCTGCGAAGCAGGCTGCCTTACGCGGGGCGGCTCCAGGCGCGCGTCGGCCCGGGATTGGCGAGGTGGGAGTAGCGGCCAGTCGCCCGCTGCTTGAGGATGGCGTGGTCTCCGACACGATCACGGTGCCTGTCACCTCCTGACAGATCCCTGACGAACACCTGACAACAGCGGCGGACAACCGCCCGCCGAGTCAACGCGAGGGACCGGGTCAATCGCCCGGCCCCTCGCACACCGGCCTCGTAGAGACCGCAATGGGGAACACACCTGCGACGCGCCATCTCACGTCTTCTCGCGATCGGCCTGGTCGCCACCGCAGCGGTGGCGCTGCCCAGCGCACCGGCCTCGGCGACGGTCCATGAGATCGTCGGCCAGTGGTGCTCCGGCCAAGACCCGCTGGAACCGCCCGGCATCTCCGGCGGCAGCAATGCGAACAACTTCGCTCAACCGCTGAACTCGACTGAGTTCATCCAGGGCGTCGTGCCGTTCGACGGTCCGGCGGGACCTGGCCTGCTGATCAATTTCGACTATGACCACCCGGCGGCGAAGGTGGTGGGCACCGGTGCCTTCGTCGTGATCGACCAGACGCCGGACGGTCCGCTCTACCTCGAGCTGATCACCCCGGACCCGAACTTCCCAGCCTTCCAACGCTGTCCGAGACTGGCGACCGGCTGAGTCGAAGCGCCGGCGACCTTCGTGCGCGGTGATCGGCCGCGCCCGAAGGTGCCCGGTGATACCTGCAACGGGCAGACGACCGGCTCGTTTGACGATCGCGCCGATCTCCACGCTCACGTGCACCGGCAACCAGGTGGTCGTCATCTAGTCCGCCGCGTTTGACCTGGCGCTCACCGGCGACGACCTGCCTCCGGTCCACCTGACAGGCCCGTGACCCATCAAGCCACGCGGTCAACTCATGATCGGCAACGGCGACCGCGACCGTAGGATCGCGCCGCGCGGAAACTGATCACCCGGGACGACGGCGGGCGGAACCAGACCTCCGCCCACCGTCGTCGCGCGATCGGGCGCCGGTCCGAACAAGGCGCTTACCGCGTTTCCCGGGATCACCGGCGTGTTCGGATCATCTTGGCCGAGGCCGGTGCCGAGGTTCGCCCGGGACTGGTCCAACGTCGTTCACTTGAGGCTCGCCGATTGGTGTCAAGTCCCGGCCAGGATGTTGGCAGCTACGGCTATAGCTCCGCCGGGTATCGGACTGGCGCGTTTGGAATAGCCTGACCAGCTGGGGCGAAGCCGAAGGACCTGGCCTGGCGATACCCCCCACTCCGCCGGTCCTTCGGTGGGACGTCCATGCGGAGTCGCGGTTTCGGTGTCGGCACCCGCACATCCCCAGGCAGGTCGCATTCGAGGCGGGGGTCGGCGACTCCCCTCGAACGCCGAGTGCTCTGAGTACGGGGGCGCGATCACCGAAGCGCACCTGGCCGTGCCGGCGGGGAGAAGGACCGCGCCGTCTACAACCTAGAGGCCTTCGCCGCCCGAGGTCGTGACCATTGGCTGAGCCATCGCGCGTCACGAAACGCGGACGCTGTGGTCGGCATCGACCTCGACCTGCTGTACGACTCGATGGCAATCCACCCAAGGCAGGGCTGATAGAGATGACACAGTCGGCCACTGGCCGGCCGATCGATTCATCGCTCGCCTCGAATGATGCGGGTCCGCCGCTAGCAGTGCCGCGGACCCGAGGTCGCGAAGCGCGACGAACTCACGAGGTGGGCGTCAACAAGCCAACAGTGCGGACTCTCGCCATACGACGCCGACCGCGGCTACGGTGTCTTCTAGGTTGTGGGCAACTGGCCCGCTACCGGGAAGGGGAGGCTCGGATGGGGATGAGACTTGCACGGCGGTTGGTGACCGCCGCGATCGCGACCGTGGCGGCTGTCGCGCTGGCGGCTGGACCGGCCAACGCACACTTCTGTTTCAAGACCGCACTCAACGACCGGGCGGCCCTGGGGATGGCCGGGTCGGCCAACTGGGTGTCGTTCCACGACCTGGCGTTCGAGTTCACCGGGCTGTGCGACGCCGGAATCGAGGTCCTGGCCGAGGCGGGTGGGGTCACGCCGGACACCTTGATCAACGGCCACGGCACTATGGCCGGCGGGACCCTGCGCAAGGGCGAGGAGGCCGGGACACCGGCGATTTCGCACCTTGACTTCGACGCCATCGACGCGGCGTTCCCGGCGGCGGCCGCGGCCTGCGAAAGCTAACGCACTTGCGCGATAGCCGCGCACCGCGGCTGGTGGACTGGAGATGGATGGCCGGAGACTGATTGTCTCCGGCCATCCGTTCACCGCGCTTTGATCGGTACTGCGGACGAGCCTCCGATCGTTGCCCACAGCACCCGGCGCCCGTACCGCCACGGCCAGTGGCGGCGCCACCGCCGCCGTTGCTGCGGGCCCGCTTGCTCGCCATTATTAGCCGGTGATTGATGCGAGTGCGACCGGCCTTCGTGCAGGGGTCTGTGCGGCATGCCAGAACCGGAAGGGCGACCAGCAGGGAACCCGCAGTTATCCGAGGCGCCGTAGCGCTGTCTCGATAGCGACCTCGACCCGGGAAGTCATGCCGGGCACATCGACGGGACGGCGCCCAGCGACCTGACTACGGATCCACTTCGGCCCGCTATCGTCATAGTGCAGCAGGGCATACAGGTCCCACCACGGATCGAGAGTCACCCCGGCGATCGACTCATAGAGCGACCGAAGCTGCTCCGACCACTCCGGCGAGTAGAGCGCCGCCAAGTATCGCCGACAGTGCCCGACGTCAATCGCGCGCGCCCCCCGATGGATGGAGTTCCAGTCGGTCAGTCCAGTAATCCTCCCGCGCGACCACAGCATGTTGACAGGCAGGAGATCGCAGTGCAGAAAGACGGCAGTGTCCTTTGGCGGCGGCGGCGCCATGACACCAAACGCCGCCTTCCACACAGCCGGCTTCTGTGCGTCGACCGGCACCTGAAACCCGTCTAGAGGAGCGATCCAAGAATCCGTCCAAGGTCTGAACATCTTCGCGGGGAGATCGAGGGAATGCAGCAATACAGCAATCTCCGCGATCCTCGTCATCCACGACCGAGGTTCCGCCGGATTGAGGTGAACATGCCCCTGCAACCGTGTCATCAGCAACGATGGCGCGCCCCCCGTCGAAGCACCAGCAACATCAGTAGCCAGGATGCTCGGAACCGGGAGCCCGCTTCCCGCCACCACACCAAGGTTGGCGATCTCCTTCTCCAAGCTCCCCTGCAGGCCAAGCCCGCCCGGGTACTGCCGCAGTACGACGAACGTTCGCATTCCACGTCGCTCGACAGTCAGCCGATTCACGGCGGAGCAGACGCCACCGGTCAATCGGCGATAGCCAACGATGCGACTGCCCCGACCCATCGACGCCGCAACCCAGGCGAGAGTCTCCACCGAGGGCCGACGCTGCCTGAACCCGCCATCCCTCCAGTCGCCGTCGGTCACGAGCGCGAGCCTATTCGTCAGGGGCCTGCGGCGATACGGGTTTCTAACCCGCCAGAGGCAGTGACCCGGCTGCTGGATGGCCGTCACCATCTGGAACGGTTCGCGATGGAGCAGGCGGGTGAGGTGGACTACCTGATCACCTGGAGGGACGAGTTCGTCGGACGGGTGAGCCTCACACCGTGGTACTGGTCCGCGAGTCGCTCGAACGGGACATACGAGCCGCGGTCCTTCTTCGGCATCACCACCGCGGGGCCGCTCCCGGCCACCGCGTATCGGAGCTGGTCCACAGCCGCGCCCGGTCACCGGACCGGACGATCGCGACCCGACTAGTTGACTGTATTCGTCCGCGTGGCGGCTGATGCTTGTCGACGCGCTCGTGACGTCGTTCGTTGGGCCGGTTCTGCCCCCCGCATATCATGATTTTGGAGGCTTCTGGCCGGGTGCCTTCGGCCGAAGTCTTCAAGCGCGACGGACCTCGTGGTCACGGGCGGTAGCGTGAGGTGGGCGGCGGGGGCGAAACTGGGTACGTGGGGGCCGCTAGGGTACGGCCGAGTCTTCGGCTCGCCGGCCGGGGAGTCGAGCAGCAACTGCTCGCGGCGGCGCTGGAGAGCGCCGCGAGCGGTCACCCATGCGCGGTAATGGTGCACGGTGAGGCCGGCGCCGGTAAGACCCGGATGGTCCGCGATGTATGCACCGGTCTGGGCGACGAGGCCCAGGTCCTGTGGGGCACATGCGTGCACTTTGGCGAGGCGTCTGTCCCGTTCGCGCCGGTGATTGGTGCCCTGCAGGGCTGGTTGGCGCAGACCGATGCCGCGATCCGCGCTGAGGTGTTGTCCGGGGCCGGCGAGCTGGGCACGCTGCTCCCGGCACTGGGTAACGAGCGCAGCAGTGAACCGGGGCGGCTGCTGCCGTTGATCGACTCGGTGTTCAACCGGCTCGCCGGCCGGGCGCCAACCGTGCTGGTGGTCGATGACCTGCACCGGATCTACCCCGGCGTAGACACGCACCCTGATAGACCCCGACGGCAGCGACTCATCGTTGCCAGGCTGGCGCTTCTTCTTGCCATCGCCCTTAGCCATGCCGCACATGGTAAGCAGCTTCGTGCCACGAACCATGCCACGCGCCTTGGAATGAAGAAACCCCCGGGCGGAGGAACTGGCCTCTGACCTGGGGGTTTGGGTGGAGCCGCCTGTCGGAATCGAACCGACGACCTTCTCATTACGAGGAGGAAGGTCACCGTCACATCTGCCGTCTTCAGGCGTGATGCGTTGCAAGGAACCTATCTCCGGTGCCCGGATTTCTCATCCGTACCGGGCAGTTCGCTCCACGAATGACTCCACGCTGCCGCAGCGGTTACTGTAGCTGCCGGTATCATCCCCAGCCGGCCGCCCACCGTGTTCATCGCCTTCCCACTCATTGGCGTAGTCGCCCCGTTGCTCGGTACGAACTGGACCGCCTTGGCCCTGGCCCGCTCGTATTACTTCCCTGGCATGAGTGCCACCGTCCCAACGAAGACGATCGCATCAACCCGGTTGGTTCAGCTGCTGACTGGTCTTCCTGGAGGGAGCATTCGTCCGAGGTAGTCCAAGGCGTGGACTTGGTCCGGGTCGGTGACACGCATGCCGACGTAACCGTCAGGCCGCACGATCAGGAGAGTGTCGCCGTCGATGCCGTAGTCGCGGTGGGCGTGGCCCTCGTGGTCGATCATCGAGGTCGCATCCAGGCCGGCGTGGGGGGAATCGGGCGGAAGGACAGCGAACGACCGCAGTTCCCGGGGAAAGCGTTCGGCGAGAACCTGGGCGGTCTTGCGGCTCTGCGGCCCGAAGGCGAGCGCGGTCAGGTGCTGACCGCGGAAGAGGTCGAAGAACCGGGCGGCGGTGCCGTCGGCTGTCTGGCCCAGCGAGTCAGGTGCGCGGTCCCCAGGGTTCACGACCGCATCAGATCGCGCGGGGCCGTCGTTGAGTGCGCTGGCGGGGTAGTTCAGATGCAGTTGCAAGGTGTCGGTGCTTCGCCCCTCACTCGGCACGCCCCCTTGGAGGCGTTCGGAGATGAGCTTCGAGGAGAGACTCAGAATGTCGGCGGCGATGGGGAGCCGTTCCTCCTCGTAGGTATCGAGGAGTGCTTCGGGGGCTCCGCCCAGCACGTGAGCGATCTTCCAGCCGAGGTTGTATGCGTCCTGGATACCGGTGTTCATGCCCAGGCCCCCTGCCGGCGAGTGGACGTGGGCCGAATCACCGGCGAGGAAGACCCGGCCCACCCTGTACCGGTCGACCATCCGCACGTTGAAACGCCAGATGGATTGGGACACCACGCGCCGGACGTGGATATCGTTTCGCCCGCTCCGCTGGTCGATCAGGCTCTGAATCTGCTCCCGCGAGAACTCCTCCGCGGCATCGGCGGACACACCGATCTGGATCTGGAAGGTGTCCGTCGACGCCAGCGGGCACAGCGCCAGGAGCTTCCCGTCGGGGCTGGGCCACCAGTGCCAGAAGTCGCGGTCCAAGCCGCTCAGTTCGACATCGCCGGTCAGCATTCTGACTGTCTCGTCCGTCTGCCCCAGGAAGCCGACGCCGACAAGCTTTCGCACCTCACTGAACGCCCCGTCGCTGCCCACGACATAGGGGACGGAGACGTTCTCACGCTCGCCCCCCTTCTGGATGGTGGCATGGGCGTATTCGCCGTCCTGCTCGAGTCCCTCAAGCCGCGACCCGTACTCCACGGTCACGCCCAGTTCCCCGAGCCGCTCGCGCAGCACCTCCTCCACGCGCCACTGCGGGATCAGCATGGTGCGGGTGTAGGGGGTGGAGCAGCTCGGTTCCTGGGCATCAGGGTTCACCTCGCTCGTTCCCAGGACAGTCGTGCCCTTGTACTTGCGAATCGGCGTCCGGGAGCGTCCAGACGCCATGATCCGTCCGACCACACCGAGGTCATCAAGCACTTCGAGGCTGCGGGGCTGTAGCCCTTTGGCGCGAGAGCCCGACGACGATCCGTCGGCGGCGTCGATGACACGCACCTCGACGCCCCTGCGCGCCAGATCGCAGGCGGCGACCAACCCCACGGGCCCGGCTCCCACTACCAGTACCTGGACCTTCGTCGAACCGGTGACTTCGCGTTCGTAGGTGTATCGCATCTGTGACCCTTCACTCTCCTGCTGGTGTACGCCTCCCCCATAGGATAGCGTTCGTTATATAGCGGTCGTTATCCTACGACATCGAGCATGCCGCCGACACGAGGGCACAAGTTGGAGAGTGAAGAGATGACAGTGAGCTACAAGGACGCGTCGACCGTCACGGTCGATGTCAACGGAGTCCCCTTCGCCTATCGGCAGGTGGGCACCGAAGGCGGCGTACCGGTCGTATTCCTGCACCACCTCACGGCCGTGCTGGACGACTGGGACCCCGCGGTGATCGATGGCGTAGCCTCCGAGCGGCACGTGATCGCCTTCGACAACCGCGGCGTCGGCCGATCCGGAGGTACGACCCCCGACAACGTCGAGGCCATGGCCGACGACGCCGTGGCGTTCCTCGAGGCCCTCGGACTGAGCACAGTCGACCTGCTGGGCTTCTCCCTGGGCGGCATGGTCGCCCAGGTCGTCGCCCAAAAGCGTCCCGACCTCGTCCGGCGCCTCATTCTGGCCGGAACCGGCCCCGCCGGCGGCAAGGGCGGGGCGAACGCCGGCCCCCTGCTCCAGAGCGCCATTCAGCAGGCCACGAACCAGGGCAAGCACCCCAAGCACATCCTGTTCTTCTCGCCTACGCCGACCAGTCAGGCAGCCGCCGACGCCTTCCTGGCCCGCCTCGACGAGCGCACCCTGCAAGACCGGGACACGCCAATGACGAACGAGTCGATCGGCGCCCAGATCGCCGCGCTCGCCAAGTGGGAGCAGGGCACCTCACCCGGCGGACTGGCGACCGTCACCCAGCCCGCCCTGGTCGTGAACGGCGACGAGGACATCATGCTGCCGACGATCAACTCCTTCGAGCTGGCACAGCTACTCCCCAACGCCGAACTGAGCATCTACCCCGATGCCGGGCACGGCGGCATCTTCCAGCACCACGCCCTGTTCGTGCAGCAGACCTTGGGGTTCCTGCGCCACTGAACACCCGGAAGTCATCCACGACCCGCTCCGGCCCGGCGCCTGAAACGTGAGCTGCCGCGCAGGAGCCGGGTCGGCGGTGACTTCCCATTCCGAACGCGTCCCCAGTGCTGCAACCCGGCGACGCATCAACGGTTGATTGGATCCGAGATGACTTTTAGCGTGCCAGAAGGCAGCGTGACCTGGAGTACGCAAAGAAGGGCGGACTGTGCGTCCCGAACAGGGACGGGGCGACGACCTGGTTCAACGGAGACCTCTACGCGGTCATGCTCTCCGGTGAGCAGACCGGCGGGCAGATCGGTCTGGTAGAGGCGATGGTGCCGCCTGGTGGCGGGCCGCCACCGCATATCCACGAGCGGACCGACGAGACGTTTTACATGGTCAACGGCGAGTTGGAGTTCCTGAGCGGTGACGAGACCTTCACCGCGTCGAGCGGTGATGTGGTGTTCCTGCCGCGCGGCAACGTCCACCGCTTCCACAACCCGGGCATCCGCCCCGCCACGCTCGTGTTCATCTACCCGGTGGCGCGGAGGCAATGTTCGTGGAGGGCGGCGACGAGCCGCAGCCCGGCGTCCAGGTGCAGCCCTGGGGACCCGAGCGAATTGACGAACGCATGCTCGGGTTGCTCTCGACGCACGACACCGTTCTGCCGCCTTCACCTGGACGCGCGTGATCGACGCACTTGGTGTAGCGCTCGTTATATAGCGAGCGCTACGCTAAAGTCCAGGCGCCCGGAGACATGAAGGAGGCCGGGATGAGGTACACGAAGGAGCACAGAGCGCAGGCCAAGGCCGCGATCGTGCAGGAGGCGGGCCGTACGCTCAAGGAGAACGGCTTCCACGGCGTCGGGGTCGACGGCTTGGCCGCGTCGGCCCAGGTCACCTCGGGGGCCGTCTACTCCAACTTCGCCAACAAGGAAGCCGTCCTCGAAGAGGTCGTGGCCACGCAACTGGGCATCGAGTTCGCCGGCCTCGCCGACAAGGAGCCGGCCGAGCGGCGACGCATGCTCGGCGATGTTCTCCGCGTCTACCTCAGCGACCTGCACCGCGTGGACCCCGGACACGGCTGCGTGATGCCGTCACTGAGCGCGGACGTGGCACGGGCGGGCGACTCCGTCCGCGAGGTATACCGCCGCCGGATGGTCGATGTGATCGCCACCCTGGCCCCCGCCATGCCCGGCACCGAGGAGGAACAGGCGCAGCAGGCGTGGGCCCTCGTCGCCTCGATCGTGGGCGCCATCACGATCGCGCGAGCCCTCCCCTCAGGCGACCAGGCCCAGGCGATACTCGACGCCGTCCTCAGAACAGCCCTGCAGTCGATCCCGGACGGACCCTGACGGGTTTCGAACTTGAGCGGTTCCCTGCTGGCCAGGCGGCTGCCGACCAACTCGTGGGGTTCGCGCGCTCGGGCGCGCGGTCACGCCTAGTTCGTCGAGGCAACATTTCCCGCGCTGGTGACGGTGCCGTCGGCTGCGGAGTGTTTCTTCTTGCGGGTGCGGGAGGCGCGCAGGTTCGCGATGTTGCCGCAGCTGCGGACGTTGTGCCAGACGCCGCTGCCGTTGCGGGAGGCATCGTAGAAGGCGGAGACGCACCCGGGCTCGCGGCACAGTTTGAGCCGGGACCAGGTGCCGGTGCGCTGGGCCAGCAGGATCTCCGACCAGATGGCTGACGCGAGCCAGCCGGCACCTGCGCCGACCGGGACCATGGCCACCCGGTTCTGTTCGTCGGTGACCAGGTAGACCTGGGCGCGGTGGGTGACGGCGGACGGTACGGCGACCGGGTCGGTCGGCCGCTCGTCCGGCGGGATCGCGAGCATGTCCTGCACGCTCGCCCGCAGCTCGCGCAGCGCCTGCAGGTCTGTCTCGGACAGGGCCGGGTCGGGTGGTTTCAGCCCGCGCTCGCCGGCCCACTGGCGGCTGGCCTCCTCCAGCCACTGCTGTGTCGTCGCGTGATCGGCGAGCAGGTCCGCTCCGTCACGTTCGACGGCGTGCGTGTTGACCAATTCCTGCACCAGCGCGAGCCCAGCCGGTGCGGAGCGGGCCTCGAATCTCGCCGTCGCCATCCATGACATAACCAAAGTCTACTTGACTTCAGTCATCGACGCGATCATGCTGCGACAGAGGTAAACCGGCTTACATATCAGTCACGCATCACGAACGGAGTACGACGACATGACGACCGGCAGCGGAGCGACCGTCCGCCCGCACTCTCCGGCCCCGGCGAGCCGCTCGATGTCTCGCGCTGAGACCGGCATGCACAGCACAAGTGCGCGAGAACGCCTCCTCGCCGCTGCTGACGAGCTCTTCTACCGCGAGGGCGTGCAGACTGTCGGCGTCGACCGCATCTCCAAGCGAGCCGGGGCGTCCAAGAAGTCGCTCTACACCGTCTTCGGCAGCAAGGAAGCGCTCGTCGTCGCCTACCTCGACGTACGACGGACCTCCATCGAACAGGCCATCACCCAGGGGCTGGCCCGCTTCAACACCCCCCGCGAGCGACTGCTCGGGGTCTTCGAGATCCAGGGCGAAATCTTCGCCGCACCGGATTACAACGGCTGTCCCTTCCTGGCCGCCAGCGCGGAGGCGGCCCGCGGAAGTCTCATCGAGCGTGCCCACGCCGACTACCGCGCATGGGTTCGAGCTCTGCTCACCGGACTGGCCGCCGAGGCCGACGTACCGGATCACGACGCGGCCGGACGCGAACTGCACCTGCTCTACGACGCAGCAGCCGTGGCAGCTCGCGCCGACCACGACCCTTCACCGGCGAAGGTGGCGCGCAACGCGGCCGCCGCCCTATTCGACCTCAGACAGACACCATAGGAGCTCGCCCGCCAGGTCCAGCATCGCGATGGAGTCCGCGTACGCCAGAGAAACAGCCGGGCCCTACCGTCAACGCTACTGACGGACTTGTGAGCGAGTCGCTCGCGTATCCCGCGTCGACCAGGCGTCGAGGACGTGGGCCGTCGGCACGGCCCGGCTGGCGCGGTGCTGTCAGGCCTCAGGCGTTGGGGTCTGGTCCTTCGATGGCGAGTAGCAGTTCACGCAGGTCGCCGGACAGCCGCTGTTGTAGTGCGGGGTCGATGGCGGAGAAGACTTCCTGTTCCGCGGCGTCGTTGGCCTCGACCGCTTGTTGCTGGCGTTCGAGGCCACTGGGGGTGAGCGTGACGAGAACCTGGCGGCGGTCGGCGGGGTCGACGTCGCGTCGGACGTAGCCGTTGCGCTCGAGGCGTCCGACGCGGTTGGTGATCGCGCCGGAGGTGAGCTGGGCCACGTCCAGCAGTTCGCCGACGGTCAGCGTGCCGCCCGCGCGGCGCAGTCCGCTGAGGATCTCCAGCTCCCATAGCTCCATGCCGAGGGGGGCTAGCCGCCGGCGTACCTCGGTGTCCAACTTGCGGGCGGCCCGCCGTAGTCGCCAGGCGATCGCCTTCGCGGAGGCATCACGCTCGGGCTCAAGCGTGGCGAGGAACGCCAGCATCGAGTCGACCCGGTCGCGTCGAGTGCTTGCTGTGGCCATGCCCACAAATATAGCAGCTTGAAGAATCTCAACGTCGTGGTAAATTTATCTTCACGTTCAGGTAATGAAGGCGAAGGGAACCAACTATGGCGACGAACGCAAGTAGAGCGGGACGAATCGCCCCCGCGCACTCGCAGCGGCAAGGCGGAGAGGCTGGCGCTGCCAGCACGCGGACCGTCGCGTTGACGATCACGCTGGCCGTTTTGGGGGTGTTCGTGACGTATGTGCCGATCACGGCGGTCAGCGGTTCGCTGACCACGATCGGCGCCTCGACCGGCGCATC